>JAGODZ010000047.1 GCA_017997975.1 Rhodoferax sp. | reverse complement strand
CCACCTCATGGGCCGTCGTGGCGTCTCAGTCGAAGCGGCCAAGGTGGCAGTGCGGCGCTCCAACACGACGATTGCCGCGCTGATGGTCAAGCTCGGCGACGCGGATGCGCTGCTGTGTGGGTTGGTGGGCCGCTATGACACGCACTTGGACCACATTCGCGAGATCATTGGCGTCAAGCCCGGTGCCACCGGTCTGGCCACGCTGAACGCCTTGATGATGGAAAAGCGCACGCTGTTCATTGCCGACACCTTTGTCAACGAAGACCCGGATGCCGAGCAACTCGCCAATATCGCGGTGATGGCTGCCGACGAGGTTCGCAACTTTGGTCTGCCGCCCAAAGTGGCGTTTTTGTCCCACTCCATGTATGGCAGCTCTAAGCGCAAATCGGCGGTCAAGATGCGCCTCGCCCACGAGCTGTTCTGCCAAATGGCCCCCGACGTGGAGTGCGACGGTGAATTGCATGGTGACGCGGCGCTGTCTGAGGACATGCGCCAGGCCGCCCTCATGGACACCAAGCTCCACGGTGAAGCCAACATCCTGATCTGCCCCAACCTGGACGCGGCCAACATTTTGTTCAACGTGCTCAAAGTCACCAGCGGACACGGGGTCACGGTGGGGCCGATTTTGCTCGGGTCAGCGGCCTCAGCGCACATCCTCACCCCCTCCTCCACCGTGCGCCGTGTCGTCAACATGACGGCGCTGGCGGCTGCCAACGCGGTACATTTCGCCAAGGGCAAGTCCTAAGCCCGATAGGCTGCTAGAAAAAGCGCACTGAAAGCCCGGTCAAACCCCATTGACCGGGCTTTTTCCATTTCTGAATCATGCATCGGCATCGCCTGTCCACTGACTCCGTTGGGGGTCACCAGCGGGGCGGCACCCGTGGTGTTACTCGCCATCAACCTGCCGCGCCCGATTGGAAGGACGTCTGGCAAATTGGGGAGCCGATGTGCAGTGAACGAACCTTTCAGTGGTGGGTCACCTAGTGCTATTATTTTGAGCCTATCAATGAGAGGTGTCCGATGACGCAAACGTGGTTGGAACTGTTCATGGTCAATCAAACCCCCTAATGGCTGGCATTGCCGACGACCTGTCTTCTTCCAGTGCGCTGGTGGTTGACGGCAACCCCACCTCGCGCTCCGTGCTGGTTTCACAATTGCGCGATTTCGGCATGGGCACTGTGGTGCAATCCGCCCGTTTGACCGACGCCCGGCGCCAGTTGGAGTTCCGCAAGTTCGATGTGGTCTTGTGTGAACACCATTTTTCTGGCGAAACCATGTCCGGCCAAGACCTGTTGGACGATCTTCGGCGCAACCAAATGCTGCCGTTTTCGACCGTGTTCATCATGGTCACCGGTGAGGCCACTTACGCCAAGGTGGCCGAAGCCGCCGAATCAGCCCTTGACGGGTATCTGCTCAAGCCGCACAAAGCCAACCAGCTGGGCGAGCGTTTGCGACAAGCGCGCATCCGCAAAGTGTCTTTGCAGGCGATCTTTTCTGCCATTGAAGCGGAAGATTTTGAGACAGCGGCCACGCTGTGTATGGCGCGTTTTGAGTCACGGGGCCTGTTCTGGCTCTATGCGGCACGTGTCGGGGCGGAGTTGATGCTGCGCACCGGTAAACCCATGCAAGCGCAGGCCTTGTACGAAGCCGTGGTGGCTGCCAAAACCTTGCCCTGGGCCAAGTTGGGCGTGGCGCGCGCACAGTTAGACGACGGCCAAGTCGCTAAGGCCACCAGCACCCTAGCCAACCTCATCAGCGAAGACCCTACTTACACCGATGCCTACGATGTGATGGGACGGGCTCAGTTTGAGATCGGGAAATTTGAGGACGCGTTGGCCACCTACAGAATGGCCAGTGAACTCACGCCCGCGTCCATCACCCGGTTGCAAAACCTAGGCATGCTGACCTACTACTCGGGCTCGCACGACGAGGCGGAAAAGTTACTCGACAAAACCACCCGACTGGGACTGAACTCCAAAATGTTCGATTGCCAGACCCTGGTGCTACTGGCTTTTATGCGACTGGAGAGTGCGGACAGAAAAGGGCTTCAACGCTGCCGTGAAGACTTTATGCGCCTGATTGAACGCCACCCTGACAGCGAGCGCCACCAGCGGCTGGCCGATATGGTGGAGGCACTTCACCTGATTGATCAGCACCAGTATGCGCAGGCGGTTGACGCTGTTCGCACCATGAGCAGACAAGTGAAGGAACCCGCCTTTGACTTTGAGTCGGCATCCAACCTACTGTCACTGATGGCCCAATTGGCCAGCAAAGCCATTCAACTCTACGAGATTGAGGCGGTGGTGGACACCATTGGCATGCGCTATTGCAACAACCGGGCCATGACCGAGTTGCTGGCAGGCGCCGCCAGCGCCTACGCGCCGTATGCGGAGCGCATTCGAGAGTCCAGCGTCAAAATTCTCAAAATCAATGAACAGGCCATGCAACTTAGCTTGAGCGGCGACCCCAAAGCAGCCGTCATGAACCTGATTTTTCACAGCAACGCCACCCTGAGCGGCCGGCTGATCGAAAACGCATTTCTTGTGCTGAACCGGTATGCCGACAAAATCGACGACGCCGATAGCATGAAAGACACCGTGCAAGACATGCGCACTCGCTTTGCGGTGGGTAAAACCAGGCCCGCACTGGGCGGCCAACAGCGACTGGCCGGGGGTTTGACGCTGCGCACCGGCGGCGGCCAAACGTCGCCCAAACCGGTTTAAATAGCCTTTATGCACAGCGCCCTTCTGCGGCGGCTGCGACCCCTCAAACTTTGAATGTCATGTCACAAGACTCTCTTTTTTCGCGCCACTGGCTTAACAACACGCTTCTCGATGACGGGTTCATCACGCAAAAGGCCAAAGAGCTGGCAAACCACCCCATTCCCTATGGGCTCGAAGCGTGGCTGGCTGAGCATTTCGACACCTTCAAGCTGGCCGCACGCAGCGAAGCGCAACTCGAAGAGAAGTTCATCGGGCCATTGCTCACGCAGTTGGGGTGGACTACGGCACCTCAACACACCATGACCGTTCAAGGGAAGCTGGCCAAGCCCGACTGGTGCCTGCTGACCACGGCGGGTCTAGCAGCCTGTCGGGCTTAGGTCGTCGAAAGCGAAAATCGGCCCCAGCGCCGACTAGTTTTTGACGATTTCGCAGCCCAATATCTGGATATTGGGTAAGAAAGCGGCGTTCTCGCAGAGCGGCGAAGCCAAAAATAGCCCGCTGCGGTCGATTTGCAGCCGACGATTCCTAAGTCCGACAGGCTGCTAGGGGCCCGCTTTGACGAACTGCGCACGGTCATGCAAGAGCTGGACGCCATGCGCGACACCACGGCGGCCGAGGTGGACCAGTCCAAACAGCTTTGGAACACCAGCATTACCCCCAAGCTCAAGCTCTTGTCACGGGCACTGAGCTTTATTTGCACCCGGCGCGTGCTGCTGGCCGAGGGCGACAAAGCCGGCTGCGAGGCTTTGAGCAAAACGCACGACCTCATCGTCCAGTTGTTTGACGAGAGTAAAACCAAAACCGCCGCGCTGCGAAAGGTGGAAGCCTACGCGCAGCGCTTTCACTTCTTCCACTATGAGGTGGCCTTTCCCGAGGCCTTTGCCGGTGAAAAGAAGGGCTTTGACATCATTGTGGGTAACCCACCGTGGGACAAAACCAAGTTTGCCGACACCGACTTCTTTCCCCAGTACCACAGCAACTACCGCAACCTAAAAAACACCGAAAAAACCGCCGTACAAGCGCGCCTGATGGGCAGTGCGCACATTGCCAGCGCCTACCAAGCCACTCTGCAAGCGCGAGAAACGGCCAACGAGTATTACAAAGACAAAGCCGTCTTCCCGCTCAACAAAGGCGCGGGCGACGGCAATCTGTTTCGCCTGTTTGTCGAGCGCAACCTGGGGCTGCTAAAAACCGGCGGTAGCCTGAACTACGTGCTGCCCAGCGCGCTGATGTTTGAAGAAAGCTCTATGGGCCTGCGCAAGCACATCTTCACGCACTGCCAACTGCAGTCGTTCTGGAGCTTTTGAGAACCGCCATGGCATTTTTCCAGACGTAGATTCCCGTTACAAATTCGCCATGATGCAGGTGGTCAACACCCCGCCCGACTTGGCGACCCAGGCGCCCATAGACACCGCTTTTTATGATTTGTCATCCGGGCCTGCTTTGCCGCCAAGTTAAGTCGCGCCACAGTCGTTCAAACGACCAGGAAGTCCATCAAGATAACTATCAAATCTATAGCTGCTTGCACAATACCATCAAGGGTTTCAAGGCTTTTTTATCTATTTTTTTGTCCCGCCATCAAAACAAGGCGGGGCGATATTTACAACAACGCCGATTGACATCCTCTCCGGGCTAAACCCCGGAGATTCCTACTGCTAGACGGCCATGCCCGACCGCATCGGCTTACGCCGACTTATTCAGCAAAATGCCTACCTTTCGGATTCCACTCATGGACGACAAATTACCGGAAATTCTTGTGCTCAATTCCAAGTGCCTAATGGCGGAAAAATTTGGAATCTTATTCACACAAGTAAGAATTTTAGCGCCTAAGAACGGCTACGCCGTTCGCGCTCTCAACCTCGGGCTGAACCACGAGGCTTCCCGCGTACTCGGTGAGACTGGGATGGTGGTTTTTTGACGCCTCCCTTTAGACCGCTTTGGTAGCGACGCAGGGGGCCCCAAACAGGCGGTCGGTGAGCTTCACATACCAAGCGGCAGCTTGCACTTGCACGATGTAGGCCAGCGCGATCAGCAGCGCGGCGTCGGCACCCTCGGCGCCAAACACACCCATGGCGATTGCCAGCGCGATGGAGAGGTTGCGCATCACCGTGCCATAAACCATGGCAATCGCGTCGCCGCGTGGAAACAACGCTTTGGCAATCAGTGTGCTGATGACGAAATTGAGCGCGTACATCAACACCAGCGGCAGCAGCAAGCTGGGCAGCAGCGCCGGTTGGGTGAAGATGTCTTTGGACTTCAAGGCCATGGACACGAACACAATACCCAGCACGCCCAGCGTGGAGATAGGCGGAAATTTGGGCTTGAGTTTTTGGTTGAAGTGCGGCTCGCCATGGCGCGCAATGAGCCAGCGCTGGGTGAGCGCGCCCAGCACCAGCGGCAAGAAAACAATGAGTGCAATTTGCAAAAACACCTGCAGCACGGGAATCTCCACCACCGCGCCCAACAAGGCCTTGAGATAGACCGGTGCCAGCAGCGAACCGACGATCAGGCCCACCACGGTCATCTTCACCGCTGCGGGCACATTGCCCTTGGCAAAACCGGTCCAAGAAATCGTCATGCCAGAGGTGGGCAGCAGCGCGGTGAGCAACAGGGCCAAGCGCACCATGGGCTGCTCAGCAAAAAACAGCACGCCCATGCCGTAGCCGATGGCGGGCATGAGGATGAAGTTGATGGCTTGGGTGACGCCGTGGAGCTTGGCACCGCCGGGCTTGAGCAACTCCTTCAGGTTCATGGTCACCATCATGGGATAAACCATGAGGAAAGTCAGCGGCAAAATCGCCAGCCGCAAAAACGCAGGATCGGTCAGTTGGCCAAAGAGCAAACCAGCCAGCATGGCCAGCGGAATGCTCCACGTCAGGTTTTTTTGCAGCCAGTTGAGCAGGTTCCACATGGTCGGTTTCCGTCAAAATAGAAGTGAGCTTGCCATCCGAGTGAGTACAAGGCACGACGCCGCAGGCCGTGCCAAGGCACGCCACGGCTAAGCAACGCCGGTGTCGCTTGGAGGGCGGTTGCGCAAGGCCAAGGCCCAAGCCTGCATCGCCTCGTTGGCGGGTTTCATGGGGGCGTCCATGAAGCTGATGACAAAACGATCCCCCAGATCAGCGATGCCAATGCTGCGCGGGCGCACCGCCAGCACCTGCGCATTGGGCAAGGCATGACCGAAGCAGAACAGCACGTTCAGGGCGGCCCGGATCTCGGGCACGATGTCGCCGCCGATGGCCTGCGTGTGGGCCAGGTGATCGAAGCTGGTGATGTAACTCACACGCGGCGTGTCGGCAATGCAGGTTTTGAAATAGTCGGCAATCGCTTGCGCGCTGTCCAAGGTGGTTTCGGATTTGGCGATGTTCACCACGGTGATGGGGTATTTTTCTTGGAAATGCAGTTGTTTCATGGTGAGGAGGTCTCGGTTAAAAAAATAGGGCCGCTCAAGGTCGTGGCGCGGGGGTGTCGTCGTGCACTTCTTCCCAGCCGGTGACCATGGCTTTGATGTGGGCGGTGAGCGTGTGGCCGGTGGTGGTGAGGTAGACGTGCACGATGACGAAGGTGAGCATCATAAAAGCGCCCGCCGTGTGTGCCCACGCCACGTTTTCCAGCGTCAACCAGGTGTCGATGCCCATTGGCCCCCAGTAGGCGCGAAACAGGTACAACAAACCCGAGCCCCAAATCAGCGGCGAAATCAAGGCCAGCAGACCCAGATAGGCCAAGCGTTGCAGCGGGTTGTGCTTCTTCAGCGCGGTCTTCTTGAAGGGATGCGGTGCGCCGCGGAACATGCCCCAGCCGTAGTACAGCGCCATCGCCACCACTTTTTTGTGGGTGGGCAGGTACTGACGCCATTCGCCGGTGGTGAATTGCCAAAAGATGGTGAAGGCCCAGAGCGTGAGCAGCAGCCAAGCGGCCACGGTGTGCAGACGCACCGCTGGCTCAAAGCCCAGCAAGTGGTAGCTGCCGTGCACTTCAAAGCCGCTGATCAGCATGGCAATGACCAGCAGCGCCTGCGACCAATGCCAAAAGCGCTCATAGCGCTTGTAGATGTACATGCGACCGTGCAACTCAGTGCCCAAAGCGGGGGCTGCGGTGAGATCAGTCATGGTGCTTCCCCTTTGACGTGCGTTGGTGCGAGAAGATCCGTACACCGGCATGCAGCAACACGCCCGCCAGCGCGCCGATCACGGCCAGCCAGCCCAAGCGGTCAATCCAGGGCTGTGAATCGCGCGCGGGCAGGTACACGCCGGGCAAATCGCCCAAGCGGCTCTTGGCGGCGCTGGTGTGGCACGAGGCGCAGGCCACGGCGTCTTTGGCGGGTGCCACCATGTGGGTGGTCGGCCAGAGCATTTCGGTTTTCACGAAATCGAACTCACCGGAATACGGCTTACCCGTGGCCTCGGCACCGGCCTTCAAAGCTTTGGGCCAGTCGTAGTTGAACCACAGCGCGGTGTCGTCGGGTGTCGCGGTGTGGGGCACAAGCAATTGCAGGTGCACCTTGTCGTAGGGCTGCTTGCCGGTGAAGCGCTTAACGGGCCAGATGCGGGCACCCGCCTCGTCGGGGCCGCCGAGGAAATCATTGATCTTCACCAACTGGGTGGGGTCAATTTTGTCGTCCTGCGTGGTGTATTTCACTTTGCCGTTGAACCACACATAGTCGGGCACCACGTTTTCTGCCAGCTTGAAATCGCCTTTCTTGCTGGAGTAGATGACGTGGCCGTTGTCGTCCTTGGTCTCATACGGCTTGCCCGCTGCGTTCTTTTTACCCGCCGTGGACCAGTCCCAGTCCATTTTGGTGGCCACGCCACCGCGCGCAAACGTGGGGATGTGGCAGCTCTGGCAGGCCAGTTTGTTGGTGTGGTTGTTGAGCAGCTCCACGCTGAGCGCGGGTTGCTTGTGCGGCTTGTCGCCATGGCAACTTTGGCAGGTGGCGGCGTTGCGGCCCGCGTGCACCGTGTCGCCGCGCAGTAGGGGGCCGTTCGGGTCGGAGGCGGTCATGCTGATGCGGCTGCCCGCAATCTGGTGGCCGTCGGCCTGGTGGCAAGTGGCGCAGGTGAAGCCCGCGCCGCCATTGGCCTTGCTGGCCAGGTGCACGTCAAGTTCCTTGCTGGCTTTGTTGAGCGATGAGTCAAGGTCGCCGTGTTTTACACCGTCGCCACCGCCGCCGGCGTAATGGCAACTGCCGCAGGTGGCGGTGCTGGTCTTGCCAATGTGTTTGGCCACCATCACCAGATCAATTGGATCAATGAAGCTGCCCGAGCCGGGCGGGTACTCAGTGCGCTCGGTGGCGACTTCGCCTGCCAGACCAGCGGGTTTTTTGTAACCGCCGGTGTTGTGGCACACCAAACAGTCCACCTTGCTCTCGTCACGGAAGTTGAACTTTTCGTCTTTCCAGCCGTAGCCCACATGGCAGCTCTGACAAAAGGCCTCGTTGGAGCGGTCGCCGATGCAAAAACTGTTGAGCATGGTCTTTTTGCCCAGCTTCTGCCCGGTGTCGGGGTTGGTGTATTCCCAAGTCCAGTGGCGCGTGCCCATGACCTGCTTGCCCGCTTCAGTGTGGCAGCTCAGGCAGGCTTGGGTGACCTCGGAGCCGGTCTTGAACGGGCCTTGCAACTCTTTGAATTTGCTGTGGTCTGCGGTGGATTTGGAGGCTTTTGGCGCAGCGGCCAAGGCGGCGGCCACGCTGGGGTCAGGGGCAGTGCTCGCGGGAGCGGGCGGATTGGCCCAAGCGCTACCGCACGCCAGCGTCCAAGCCAGAAATGCCACGAAAACCGCCCACGCGGCGCGGCGCTGTCGTGGCGGCGGGTGTTTGCTTAAGGGTCTGTTCATGCCTTGTCTCCTGCGGTGGGAATGGAAGAGAACGAATCCGAGTTCAGTTTGAGCGCAAGCTAGCCTGAATGTCTTTGCGTTTAATCAAACCCCAGGGGGTATTACCAAACCCATTGCATGGCTTCCCATCGACAGCGTCACATGCGGCATGATCATCGCACTCAATTCCACGATGCACGGGGGCGAGCGTTTGGATGGCCCGGTGGACCCTTCACGTGAGGGGGCGTGAGAAGTCCCTGAGCGTTCAAGAAAAAAATGATTTGATAGCAATCTGTTGAGACTGGACGGAGGCTTCACTGATAAAAGTCTCGTATAGTCAAGAGCACAGGCCCTCAAAGACACCCCTTTTTTGATGTCCGCGTCTGAGCACCGAGCTGATACAAAACTAAGCTGCTTTAAAGCCAAACGCGGTATGTTTTCGCACAATCAAAAGTTCATGGGGTCTCGGACCTCTCCCCCCCACTGGCTCACCTGACCCACACCCGTTATATGCCCACGATTCAGCAATTGATGACCGAAGACCACCGCCGCTGCGACGACATTTTTGTCGAAATTGAGCGTGACATTCAAGCGAAGCATTGGGAGCAGGCCCAGCAGGCCTTTGCCCGCTTTCGCCACAGCCTGTTGCAGCACTTTGAGGCCGAAGAAACGCTTCTGTTTCCTGCGTTTGAAGCCCGCACCGGCATGACCCAAGGCCCAACACAAGTCATGCGCCATGAGCACGCCGAGCTGCGCGAGCTGCTCCAAGCCGCCGACGACGCCCTCACCGCTCAAGACGGCCAGCGCTACTCAGGCGAGGCGGAAACGCTGCTCATCATGATGCAGCAGCACAATGTGAAGGAAGAGCATGTGCTCTACCCCCTGTGTGACCAACGTCTGCACGACGAAGCCGAAGCGCTGGTCACGCGCCTGCAAGCCTGTATAAACCCCTCATGAACCACCCGACCCTCCCCCCACCCGTTGGCATCACCCTCGACACGCGGGAACTACCACCGCCCGAACCCTTGGTGCAGGCCTTGGAGGCCTTGGACGACCTGCCCCAGGGGCAAAGCCTGCGACTGTTGATTGCGCGCGAACCCCATCCCCTGTACCAGTCGCTGCGAGCCAGCGGCCATGTCTGGAAAACAGATTTACAGGACGACTACAGCTTTCAAATTCTGATCTGGCACCCCGCGCCTTGATGCAAGCGTTGCTTTCTTACGACCAATCGCCCCCTTTCAGCGCGCCGCTGCGCTTTTTCCTCACCGCTCCGCTGTTTGGCTTACTCGCGGGTGCCTTGGTACTCTGGCAAGGGCCTGGGCTGTTCGCCTCGCGGTGGACGCCTGCGGCACTGGCACTGACGCACCTGATCACGGTGGGGTTCATGCTGCACATCATGCTGGGCGCGCTGCTGCAGTTACTGCCCGTGGTGGCCGGTGCCCACCTGGCCCGGCCCGGTGCGGTGGCCACCGGGGTGCACGCCGGCTTAACACTGGGGGCGTTGGCACTGGTGGCGGCATTTCTCAGCGGCCATCCTGTGCTGTATGGCAGTGCGACGCTGTTACTGGGCAGCAGTGTGGGGGTTTTCGTGGCTGCTGCCGCTTGGGCCTTGCGCGGGGTCGGGCCGGGGCAAGCCACCGTCGTCGGCATGAAGCTGGCGTTGTTCGGGCTGGGGGTCACCGTCAGTTTGGGAGCCGTGCTGGCCTTGTCACTGGGTCAGTGGATAGCATGGCCCGCCCTGGCCGCCACCTCGCTGCACGTCGGCTGGGGGCTGCTGGGCTGGGCCGGCGTGTTGCTGACTGCGGTGGCCTATGTGGTGGTGCCCATGTTTCAAATCACCCCACCCTATGACAACCGCTTTGCCCGCGCAGGCGCGCCGGTCACGGTGGCCGTGCTGCTGGGCTGGACCGTGTCAGACGTGTTTCAGTGGCCGACCCTGGCCGCACTGCTGCAAGCCCTGAGCGTTGTGGCAGGTGCCGTGCTGGCGGGTGCCACACTGGCCACCACGCTGCGCAGCAAGCGAGCGCGTCGTGACCCCACCCAAGCCACTTGGCAACTGGCCATGGTGTGCCTGCTGTTGGCCGCGGGCCTGTGGCTGGCCGCTGTCAACACACCGGTGGGTGCGCTCTGGGTGGGCTGGCCCTTGCTGTGGGGGGTGTTGGTGCTGTGGGGCGGGTTGGTGTCGGTGATGGTGGGCATGCTCTACAAAATTGTGCCGTTTTTGGTTTGGCTGCACCTGCGCCGCTTGGGCCAAGGCAAGGTGCATGCGCCCCACATGAAACTGATTCTTCCCGAACGCGCCCAGTGGCTTCAGGTGGCGCTGCACGGCCTGACGTTGCTGTTGCTCATGGCGGCAACCGTTTGGCCCACTGGCTTCACCTACGCGGCAGGCACCGCGTTGCTGGCCAGCAACGCTGCTTTGCTTCGCAACGTGCTGCTGGCGCTGAAAGCCTATCGCCAGCACATGGGGGTGATTGCCACAAGCCCACCTCGTCCGAAGCACCATTGAACGCGGTTGGCCCCCGCGTTTGAACTGGTTTTTAGGGGCCGCCATCCTGCGATTTCGTGCATCACAGTGAATTAAAACGCTCTGTTTTTAATAGCTACTTGCGCAGGTGCAGCAAGGGCTAGAGCCCTATTTCTTTCATTTTCTTGGCCCTCAGGCCCTCATTCCCTGGGGTGAAGCAAGGTGACGCAATCCCAGGCTATGTTGAGGAATCGGAGCCCCTCCCTCACAACCAAAGCGCCAAGCGATTTGGCTCAACACCGTCCACCGTCAAAAATCTGAGCAACATCACCCTCTGTGACGCCATGGCAACACGACAGCATCGCTTCCTGCCAAGCGCCCCAAGAAAGGTACGTTCTAGTGAGACACGCCTACAAGACACCCCATTTTTAATGCTTCTGTAAGTTTGAAGTCAGTGAAAAGTATAATGCTGCACTGCAACATGACAACATTCAGCCCTTCTCTGCAAAACGGACTTGAAGACCTTCTTGGCGATTTGGAGTTTGCCCGCCAAAGCGAGGATCTCGGTCGGCTCGCGCTGCTGGCGTACTGCGAAGTGCGGCGCTGGGCGCGGGTGGCAGGTGAGCCCGCGTTGGCGCAACACTCCATGGATTTGTTCAACCAACATCCGCACAGCAGCCGCGAAGCTTTCATCACAGACGTCGATGCCTTGATTGCCGAGTTAACCCTCGCCGGGCAACGCGCCAGCGCCGTCCAACCACTCTCGCTTTAGTCCCAGGTTCACGCAAACCCCCTCACTCACAACGCCTTGTGAGGCCCACCGAACCGCTGGTGATGCTTGAAGTGCAATACCGCCATCCACAACGAGCCCAGCTGTAACAGCGCGCAAAAGTAAAACGGCGCGCCGATGCGCCAGTCGCCTTGGGGCAAGTGCGACACCATCGCCAGCAAAGGGGCAGCGACCATGGGGGCGAAAACAGCCGTGAGGCTGGTGAGCGAGTTGACGGCACCCAGCGTCTGCCCCTGACTGCGGCTGTCAGCGGCGGAAGAGATCAGGCTGTTCACCGAAGCGGCCACCGTGCCCCCCAGCAAATTCACACCAATGATGGCAAACATCATCCAGCCCTGCGTGGCTGCACCCCACATGGCGTAGGCGGCGGCAGACGAGATCAAACCCAGAATAGCCAGCTTTTGGGGCGAAAACCAAGTGAGCAAGCGCCCCATCAAAAAGCCTTGCACCACCACCGACACCACGCCCACCGCCGCCATCGACCACCCATTTTCCAGCGGTCCCCAGCCAAACTTGAACGTGGTGTAAAGCACCCAACTGGTGTACAGCACAAACTGAGCTAAGCCGCTGAACGCCACCACGCCCACCAACCCACCCACGCCCTTGAGCTGACCCAAGGCGCGCAAGGCCGACACGGGGTGCGCAGATCGCCAAGTGAAGGGCTTGCGCTGGTTGAGTGGCAACGATTCAGGCAACACAAAATAGCCGTACAGCAAATTGGCCATGGCCAAGGCACCGGCGGCAAAAAAAGGCAAACGCAAACTCACCGCCCCCAGCAAGCCCCCCATAACAGGCCCAATGATGAAACCCACCCCCATCATGGCGCCCAGCAGCCCAAAGCGCTTGGCACGGAGTTCGGGCGCGGTGATGTCAGCCACATAGGCATTGGCAATCGCCGCGTTGGCCTGCATCGCGCCGCCCAGCGCTCGCACCAGCACCAAACCCCACAAGGTCGGCGTCAAGGCGGTGCCAAAAAAACTCAATCCCAGACCGAAAAACCCCAGTAGCAACACCGGACGGCGACCAAACCGGTCCGACAACGCACCCAGCACCGGCGAGGCCAAAAAATTGGCGATCCCAAAGCTAAACGCCACCAGTCCGTACCAGTACGCCTGATCGGCCGGGTTGTCTGAAAACTGACCGACCAGCACCGGCATCACAGGAATGATCAAACCAATGGCCAGCATATCGATCAGCACCGTGAGCATGATGAAGGGCATGGCCGCATTGCGAACACGCAAAGGGAAAGGCATGGGGTTCCTGATTGAAATAGAGCCCCACCATTTAACCAGATGCAAACAACGCCCCCAAGATGACCTCCCCCGTTTTTTAACGCCCGAACGCCACGCCACGCACACCCCCCAAACCGTTTAGGATGCCGCATGAATGAAATCCAGCAACTTGAGTCGCTTGGCCTGACCCTACCGGGCCCCGCTTACTTGGCAGGGGCCATTCTGTTCGGCCTCTTTGGCTACGTGGCGTACCGCCGGGGGCGAAGAACGGCGGCACCGGCACTCACCTGGTCAGGTCTGGCCTTGATGCTTTACCCCTATGGCGTCTCGCCAACCTGGCTTTTGTGGACGCTGGGGAGTGCGCTGGGTCTGTGGGTTTATGCCAAATGGAACTAAGCCTGTGTCTTCTCACTCTCACCCCTCAACCACTTGACTTGGCGAGCAGCTGCAACTCAGGGTGGATTGACCCCCTCTTGACCCGATTCATCACATGAACCTCGACAGACCCTTTGGAACAAGCGCCGTGATCTTGGCCGCCGCCCTGCTAAGCGCTTGTGGCACCGCACCGCCATCGCCGTCGCCGTCGCCGTCGCCGTCGCCGTCGTACTCAGGCTACAGCGAACTGCCAGACTTTGGCACGGTGGACCTGCCCTCCCGTGTGACGCCCGAGCAGTCCACCGACGTCACTTTTTATGCCATGGGCTTGGTCGGCACACCCTACCGCTATGGTGGCAACACGCCCGATTCGGGGTTTGACTGCAGCGGCTTGATCGCCCATGTGTACCGCTCCCGTGCGGGCCTGCTGCCGCCGCGCACCGTGGCCCAGTTGCAAGGCTGGGGCCAGCCGGTGCCGAGCCACCGTATTCGCACCGGCGACCTGGTGCTGTTTTCACCGCGCAACGAAGCCACCCACGCGGGTATTTATGTGGGCAACGGCCGGTTTGTTCACGCCCCGTCCACAGGCGGCGTGGTGCGGCTGGACCGCTTAGACTCTCGCTACTGGTCGCGCCAGCAAATTGCCTTTCGCCGCCCGTGAGCGCCATGCTTTAGTTTTCCACTCTTCCCCTGGTCACCGATCAAGAACACGGTGACCGCTCAAGGCTTTCCCACGATGACCACCCCACCTCCACCCCTCTCTCCCACGCTGGCCGACATGGCCCAACGCACGGTGGCGCACTACGACGAGCGTGCTGACGATTTTTTTGAAGGCACGCGCGACCATGACGTGCGACAAAACATCGACGCTTTGCTGCAGTTCATTGACGCCCCCGCCCCGCTGGCGATTCTGGACGTGGGCTGTGGCCCAGGGCGTGACCTGAAGACCTTTCAAGCCCTGGGACACCAGCCAGTGGGCTTGGATGGCTCCCCGCGTTTTGCGGACATGGCGCGCGCCTACAGCGGCTGTGAGGTGTGGCAGCAAAATTTTTTAACGCTGGACCTGCCCCCAGAGCGCTTTGATGGCGTGTTTGCCAATGCCTCGCTGTTTCATGTGCCCCGCGCCGTGCTGCCCACCGTGCTGGCGCAGTTGCATGCCACCCTGAAACCCCAAGGCGTGCTGTTCAGCTCCAACCCGCGCGGCCACAACGACGAGGGCTGGAGCGGGGACCGCTATGGCACCTACCACGACCTGGCCGGCTGGCGCCAATTCATGACTGCTGCGGGCTTTACCGAACTGCACCATTACTACCGCCCCCCAGGCTTGCCCGTTGAGCAACAGCCTTGGCTGGCCAGCGTGTGGCGCAAGTTGTAACGGGGGGCGGCGGGTTCATACGCTCTGCATTGCATAGCGCCTCCCCCTTGCTGAGTCAGGGTTTAAGGCCTAAAACACCTACAAAGCACAAACACTTGGGGCTCCAACAAAATCCGCAACGCTTACACCTCGACGCGCTTGGACATCAAGGGGACACATTTCATCAGCACACTGTGGTTTGAGCTGTTAATTCAAACCACAACCCAGAAACAGCAGCGGTGCCAGCCCAGCGGAGGGCACCGCGCTGCAGGAGAAGCCACCATGAATACTGTCCCGTCGAATGCGCGTTTCCCCCTTGATTCAACCCACGCCCCCCTGACAGAGGCCAAGCTCGCCGATTTGGTGGGTGAGGTGTATGCCGCCGCACCGGCAGCCGATCGCAGCCGGTTGCTGGCGCACTTGATCAAGCCGCTGGGCATCTTGTCGTTGATGGCGGTGGCGAACGGTATTTTTGCCAGCATTCGGTTTCGCTCAGGTTGGGCGGAGGTGAGTGTTCCGCTGGAAGACGTGCAAAACGTGCAAGTGGATGACGTGGTCACCCTGGCCACGCGCGTCCAGCAGGTGAGCTGGCAGGCGCTGGACGGTCTGACCCAGGTGCTCAGCAACTCCCCTGCCCTCATGAGCTCGGCCGCTGCGGCGGTGCTGCTCACGGTACTGGTCCAGCGCGCCCGAAGCCGCCGCGCCAGCGACGCCGCTCACCCAGCCGATGGCTTGTCAGACTAAGTGAGTGCCACGCCTTAAGCCGCTCTCTTTTCACTCTCTTTTTAATAGCTACTTGCGCAGTCGGAATAAGGGCTAGAGGCCTAAAAGGCTTATAAAAAAGTTCGCCTTGGCAGGGGAGGCGTTCGCACCGTGTGGGCGTGGGCAAAACGCATGAAACTAGCCGCTTGCTTGCACTCGCCTTCCCAACCCGATCGCGGTCCCATTCCATCCTTGAACTGAACTGAACCGGGCCCTGCGCCAGGCGCTCCACTGTCAGCCAAACCGCCCCCCCCCCTCGGCTTTATTGAGCCAAAGGGCTGGGCACCGTGTCTTCATAAGCCGCCCACACCCCCATGAACAAGTGAGCCAGTTCTTGGTGGGTCCGGTCGGCATCCCCCGTGTTCAATTCAATCAAGCGACGCAGCAGGGTGAGGCTGTTGATGTCGATTTCCAGACATTCAACGCCCACATGCGAACCCTTTAAATGCGCAATACGCCCCACCATGGTGATGGCCTCGTCCCCATGCGCCAGGGCCAGTACCAGTTGGCAGGGGTCGTTGATCGCCAACGCGTGCGCTCCCTCACTCTCCACCAACGCCCCTTTGAGGGCGATGTCAACCAAGTGAACGGTCAACTCACGGTTTTTGACGTGCAGCGTCACCTTGGCATCAAAGGGAACGCGCGAATAGTGGCGCAGGTTGTCAATCGGTGTGGCGGTCATGGTGGTTCCTTGGGTGCAGCATTCGTGCTGCGGTAGAGCGACTTTACGCGCAAGACAGATCGAGGGAAAGTGCACGCTTTGTCTGCGCGGGCCCCGGCCTCTGCGCCAAAACGCAGGGTCGGTCTGAAGCGGGCTGACCTTGGGGACGGGCCTGTGCGGGTCCAAGCCCACGCCACAGCGTCTTGGGCGTGCACTGGCCCACAGACTGGCACGCAAACAAGCGGTACGCTGACATGGCGAGCAAAGAGCGCTCGTTATCAACAAGGCTCTGACTGCCACCCACTGCGATTTGAGGAGATTTTGATGACCCTAGCAGCCTGTCGGACTTAGGAATCGTCGGCTGCAAATCGACCGCAGCGGGCTATTTTTCGCCGCTTTCTTACCCAATATCCAGATATTGGGCTGCGAAATCGTCAAAAACTATCCTCGCTGGGGCCGATTTTCGCTTTTGACGACCTAAGCCCGACAGGCTGCTAGGCACCATTTTGTTGATTGTGTTGATTTTGATGTTGGTGGGCATTTTTCCCAGCTGGAACCACAGCCGCTCGTGGGGCTATGGTCCCAGCGGGGGCTTGGGTCTGGTCGTTGTTATTTTGATCGTGTTAGGACTTACGCATTGACAGCCGCACGAAATTGTGGAGTCAAGTGCTCTTTGCCAGGAATGAAACCAGTGACGAAAGCGGCGACGACCTGGGTAAACAATTCTGTCTTCCATTGGTAGGCGTTGAC
>JAGODZ010000231.1 GCA_017997975.1 Rhodoferax sp. | reverse complement strand
CAGAATGCCGGCACCGAATGACACCACTGCCCAGATGATGAGAATCTTGGTCAGTAGGGCAATCGTGGCCTTCCAGTAGGCTTGACTACTTAGGTCTTCCTTCATGAAATCTCCTCGAGAAAATTAAGGGACAACAGTGAAAAAATCACTGCAAGAACACACAGCTAGGACAAATCCAACACTCTGTGAACTCGACTATCTCGGGCATTCCTTACAGTTTTCTGATATTTTTTGGCAAACACAAAAATGCGATAAAAACCGAGGGAAAACACTGAGCATCTTCACCGCCAAACCACGGGTTTTCCCTTGAAATTTTCAATGAAATCATCATGGTTGGCGCGTCCATTTCAGCGTCCTTGCGCAAAACCTTCCAGCACATTGACCGCATTCACACCCACCTCTTCCACTGCGTAACCGCCCTCAAAAACAAAAACGGTCGGCAAGCCTGCGCCCGCAATCGCCTCACCCACCCGCAGGTAATCTTCGCTCTTGAGCTTGAAGCCCGAGATGGGGTCGCCCTCAAAGGTATCCAGACCCAGCGACACCACCACCGCTTGCGCACCGAACTGGTGAATGCGGTCCAGTGCCGTCTTCAACACCGCACTCCAAGCCGCAAAGTCCGTGCCACGTGGCAAAGGGTAATTTTGGTTGAACCCCAGCCCGACCCCGGCTCCCAACTCATCGGCATACCCCAAAAAGAAAGGGAACTCGGTGCTCGGGTCACCGTGGATGCTGGTGAACAGCACGTCAGCCCGATCATAAAAAATGGACTGCGTGCCGTTGCCGTGGTGGTAATCAATGTCCAGCACCGCCACGCGCTCCACACCCTGATCACGCAACTGCTGCGCGGCCAGGGCGGCGTTATTCAAAAAGCAGTAGCCTCCAAAGAAGTCAGCTCCGGCGTGGTGACCCGGCGGGCGAGACAAGGCAAACGCCGCGCGCGCGCCGCCCGCCACGTGCTGCGCTGCACTCAGGGCGCAATGTGCCCCGGCCTGCGCCGCCGCCCACGTGCCCGAAGTCAAGGGGCTGCCAGCGTCGCTAGAAAACAGCCCCATGCGGGCCGAGAAGTTGGCCGGCAACACGTCCGAGCGCAAGGTGCGCGTCGGCCACACCGACGGGAAGGCGTCTCGCCCTGCATTGGCCGGGTCCAGCGCCACCCACTCGTCCCACGCATGGGCCAGAAAATCAAGATAACGCGGCGCGTGAATACGCGTCAAAGCAGCATCCTCAAACGCCAACGGCGCCTGCACCGGCCCCAGCTGACGCCGCTCCAGCTCTTTCAGCACATGGTCTGCCCGTGCGGGCACCTCAAAACACGGCACCAATTCGCCGCGAAACATCTCCAGCTTGCCCGCATGCAGGGCGTGGAGGTGGTTGTAAAAAGTGATCATTGTTTGACTCGGTAAGTTAGTGGACAGGAGGTAGCGCTCATCAGTATGCCTGCGCGATTGAAGGCCAAAGCACAGGGTCACGCGGCCAAAGAAATGGGGTGGCCGAGCCACCCCAAAATAATCAAAAGCCAACCACCATCAGCGCCAGACCCAGCAACTGGGTCCGCTTTGCAATGGCCGATTACTTCGTGGGAGCCTTTGCATAACGCAGGTAAGGCAGCTTGACCGTGATCTCTCCGAACTTTTCCTTGGCCTGGGCATCATCCAAGCTCAGCCCCACGATCACATCCTGCCCTGGTACCCAATTGGCGGGGGTGGCCAGTGGCACCCCATCCGTGGCTTGAATCGCGTCCAGAGCTCGCAGAATTTCTGCGAAGTTGCGACCCACCGACATGGGGTAGGACATGGTCAGGCGAACCTTCTTGTCCGGACCGATGATGAACACGGTCCGCACCGTGGCGCTGTGAGCGGGTGTGCGGCCGTCTGGCATATAGGCATCGGCAGGCAGCATGTCGTACAGCTTGGCGACAAACAGCGAGGTGTCGTCGATGATGGGGAAATCGGCAGGCGCGCCGGCAAAGGCTTCGATATCGCGCTTCCACTTTTGATGCTCCTCGACGCTGTCCACGGACACACCCATCACCTTGGTGTTGCGCTTGGCAAACTCAGGTGCCAGCTGGGCCACGGCACCAAACTCGGTGGTACACACCGGGGTGAAATCTTTGGGGTGCGAGAACAGGATGGCGTAACTGCTGCCCATCCAGTCGTGCAGCGACAACTTGCCAGCGGTGGAGTCCACCGTGAAGTCGGGAGCGATATCGTTGAGGCGAATTGACATGAGGGTAGTCCTTTGTGGTTATGAAAATCAGTGAAGACGAAAAGCCAGCGGGGGCCAAGACATTGCTTTGTGGGCACTCGCAAAATCACTTTGCCAGACATCGCCTTGGCGTGCCCTGACACGCCTCAATATACGGCACAAAGAAAGGGCGTTAAAAGCAGGTGCAAAATTTCACAGAACAACCGTTCGAAACATCCCCCTCGGCATCTGTTTGCTGTTCATGCAACAGGGCTTATCGGCGTTTCACTGAACCCCGAAGTGTCCGGCAAGACTTATAAGATTTTTCGGCCTTTAGCCCATGCCTGTCCTGCACAACAAGCTATTGATTCAATAGCAAATCTTGCGCAAATTCTACCGAGCCAGCACCGCCTTCAATGCATTCCCCGTGTGGGTACCCAGCTTAACCACGCCTTCTGGTGTGGTGGCGGCCACCACGCGCCCGCCGCCGGTGCCGCCGTCTGGCCCCAAGTCAATCACCCAGTCGGCTTCGGCGATCACGTCCAAGTCGTGCTCAATCACGACCACGCTGTGGCCGCCGCCGACCAGGCGGTGCAAGACCTTGATGAGCTTTTCCACGTCGGCCATGTGCAGGCCTACCGTGGGTTCGTCCAGCACGTACAGGGTGTGCGGGGCTTTTTGTCCGCGCCGGGTGATGTCGTCGCGCACTTTGCTGAGTTCGGTGACCAGTTTGATGCGCTGCGCCTCGCCGCCGCTGAGCGTGGGCGACGGCTGGCCTAGGGTGAGGTAGCCCAGCCCCACGTCTTTGAGCAACTGCACCGGGTGCGCAATGTTGGGCATGGCGGCGAAGAAATCAACCGCTTCGTCCACCTCCATCTTCAGCACGTCACCAATGTTTTTGCCGCGCCAAGTCACGGCCAGCGTCTCGGGGTTGAAACGCGCGCCTTTGCAGGTTTCGCACAGCACTTTCACATCGGGCAAAAAGCTCATGGCGATGGTGCGAATGCCCTGCCCTTCGCATCCTGCACAGCGGCCCTCCCCGGTGTTGAAGCTGAAGCGGTTGGCGGCGTAGCCGCGTGCTTTGGCCTCCAGTGTGTCGGCAAAAAGCTTGCGAATGATGTCCCAAAAGCCGATGTAGGTGGCGGGGCAACTGCGCGGGGTTTTGCCGATGGGGGTTTGATCGACCTCCAGCACGCGGTCCACGGTCTCAAAGCCCGTGACCTCCTCGCAACCGACCCACGAGATGCGCTCGCCGGCGGCCATAGCATCCCGCCCGGCTTTGGTGCTGCGTTTTTGCACGGCGGTTTGCACATTGGCCAGCAACACGTCGCGGGCGAGTGTGGACTTGCCCGACCCGCTGACGCCGGTGACAGCCACCAGACGGCTGAGCGGCACCTGCACGGTGACGTTTTGCAGGTTGTGCATCGTGGCACCCTGCACGGTCAGCCAGCGTTGCACGGCGCTGTCGCCCCCATTGGCATCGGTCTCCGGCTTGGCCGGGGCTTTTTTCTTCTTGACCGGTTTGGGCACAAAGATGTCGTTGCCCTCCAGCGCCACCGAAGCCTCAACAGGTGCAGCCACCTTCAAAGGCGCAGACGCCATCACCGGGGCGGCGGTGAACACGCCCACGTCCCGGCGAATCTGCAAGGGGTGCTTCATGGCGTGCAGCAAGTAGCGACCGGTTTGCGACTCGGTCGCGGCCTGAATATCGGCCACGGAACCCTGCGCCACCAGCCGCCCACCACGCTTGCCCGCGCTGGGGCCAATGTCGATGATGTGGTCGGCATGGCGAATGGTGTCTTCGTCATGCTCCACCACCACCAGCGTGTTGCCTTTGTCACTGAGGGACTTCAGCGCGCCCAGCAAAATTTGGTTGTCACGGGCGTGCAGGCCAATGGTGGGTTCGTCCAGCACGTAACACACGCCTTGCAAGTTGCTGCCCAGTTGCGCGGCCAAGCGAATGCGCTGGGCCTCGCCACCGCTCAAGGTGGGTGCGCCCCGGTCGAGCGTGAGGTAGCCGAGGCCCACCTGCTCTAAAAACTCCAGCCGGCCCCGAATTTCAGGCACCAAATCGCGGGCAATGTCACTTTCGCGCTGGCTCATGCGGCCCACCACTTGCAGGGTCTCCACCCACTGGCGAAGATCGGTCACGCTCAGGCGCGCCAGCTCGGTGATGGCCACAGACGCCATCGCGGTTTTAGCCACTTGGCCGGGCTGCGCGGCGGTTGCCAATTGCAGACCAAATTGAACGGAACGGGCGATAGCGTTTAAGCGCGTGCCTTCGCAGCCAGGACAGAAGGCATCGACCAAGTCATCCACATCGGCTTCGACAAAGGTTTGCTCGCGGCCTGATGTGTCGTCGTCCCGCACCGAGTCGTCAAACACCTTGCGCTGCTCTTTGTTGAGCTTGACGCCGGTGCCCACACAGTCCGGGCACCAGCCGTGTTTGCTGTTGTACGAGAACAAACGCGGGTCCAACTCAGCGTAGCTGGTGCTGCACACGGGACAAGCGCGTTGGGTGGAGAACACGCTGAGCGTGCCCAAGCCGGCCGTGGGCTCACCGGCGGCCATGCGCTCTTTCAAACCGGTCAAATTGCTCAGCACATGAACCACGCCTTTGCCGTGGGTCAACGCATCGGCCAAGGCGGCACGCAAGGCGGCTTCGTTGGCGGGCGTCACATCCAAGCTGGCCACGGGCAGCTCAATGGTGTGCTCCTTGAACCGGTCGATGCGGGGAAAGGCCGTGGTCGGTAAAAAATTGCCATCCACTCGCAGGTGGGTGTAGCCGCGCGGGCGAGCCCATTCGGCCAACTCGGTGTACACGCCCTTGCGGTTCATGACCAACGGCGCCAGCAGTCCAATGTGTTGGCCTCGGTAGGTGGTGAGCAACTGGGCGGCAATGCTGTCCGGCGTTTGCGGTGCCACGGGTGTGCCGTCGTGAATGCAGTGCTGTGTGCCCAGTTTGACGAACAGCAGGCGCAAAAAGTGCCACACCTCGGTGGTCGTTCCTACCGTTGATTTGCGCCCGCCCCGCGACAAACGCTGCTCAATGGCCACAGTAGGAGGAATGCCGTACACCGCGTCCACCTCGGGCCGCCCGGCCGGTTGCACGATGGAGCGCGCGTAAGCGTTCAGCG
>JAGODZ010000230.1 GCA_017997975.1 Rhodoferax sp. | reverse complement strand
TTGGGCAACCTGATTCAAAACGCCACCATCCACGCGTTTGATGCGGGCGCTTCCGGAAAAATTCACATTGCCGCCCGACTCGCCAGCTCCAGCAGCGTGGAAATCACCGTCAGTGACAACGGAAAAGGCATCGCCCCTGAGAATTTAAGCCGAATTTTTGACCCCTTTTTCACCACCCGTTTGGGACAGGGCGGCAGTGGCTTGGGGCTGAACATTGTCTATAACTTGGTAAAAGACGTGCTGGGGGGGCAGATCACCGCAGACAACCGGGCCGAGGGGGGCGTGGTGTTCACTTTGCGTCTGCCTTTGGTGGCGCCAGCCGGCGCACCTGCCGCCCTGTGAGCGTCATGGGAGCGCAGGGGCTGGTGAGAGGAGCCTTTCACCTTATTTGCTGCTCGCACCCCACTCTGTGGGGCAACTGACTTGGGCCAACAGTTGCGCGTGCCTACCTGAGTCTTTGAGGTGCTTCAGGCCTTGGTTGAAAGCCTGCATTCTGGCAGCGCTCTCGGCCCGTTTGCGCGGCAGCATCAAGTGGGTGGTGAAGGTATCGGTCATGCGCTTGGGGTGCGCTGTCAGGCGGGCGGCGTCTTCTGCGCTGAAATTTCGCCGTAGCAAATCACAAGCCACCTTGCGCTCCATCGGTACCAAATCCACCCGCCCGAGCAGCAGCAGCTTGAGTGCGGAGAGGTCGTCGGGCAAATTCTCGACCTTGATTTCCCCCGCTTGGGCCATGGCCCACAAGGCGGGTGTGTAGGTATAGTCGCGCACCATCGCGATCCGGTACGGACGCAGGTCGCCCCAAGTTTGCCAGTCAAAACTCAGCGCTTTGCGATGCACAAACACCCATTGCTCGGTCAATACGTTGTCGCTGATCCAAAAATCCGTTTCGTGCACCGGTTTTTTGCCCCAGTAGGCAGTGCCATCCCATTTGCCGACTTTGGCCTCTGCCAGCGCGCGCGACCATGGCAAAAACGTGTACCGCACGTCGAAACCCTGGATTTGAAACGCTTCTTGGACCACACTGAGCGCGATGCCGTTGTCGGGCCGCAGCGTGGTGGCATACGGTGCCAACTCGCCCGTGGCAATTTGCAAGACCGGCCGTTGCGCCGCAGCATGGCCGGCCAGCAGCGCGCAAACCAAGCCCAACATCAACCGGATTGTCTGGGTCATGGGCGCTCCTTGGGTGCCAGGGGATGGGTTTAACGAGATTATCAGCGGGCTCCCTGCGCCGTGAAAGAAATTTGCAATGTTGACAAAGGCGAGTTGATGTAAATTGCACCCTTAAAGACACAAGCACGTTGCACATTTCCTCCATGATTTCTCCCCTTATTCCACGCGACACAGCGGACTCTGACGAATTGATGTTCGTTGATGACGAGGCTTCTGCGAAAGCGGCAGGACCGGTTTGGCGGCTGTTGATTGTTGACGATGAGCCCGATGTCCATCGCGCCACGCTGCTGGCCTTGCAGGGCGTGTCCTTGTTCTCGCGCCCCTTGGAGTTTTTGCATGCGTACTCGGCCGCCGAGGCCACCGAGGTGCTGCGCCGCGAGCGTGACATTGCTGTGGTGATGTTGGACGTGGTGATGGAGCGTCAAGACGCAGGGCTGACGCTGGTGAAGGTGATTCGCGACGAGTTAAAGCTGGCGGACGTGCGCATCATTTTGCGCACAGGGCAACCCGGCTACGCGCCAGACATAGACACCATCACCGCCTTTGACATCAACGACTACCGCACCAAGTCGGAGTTGACCCGCTCCATGCTGTTCATCACGTTGACAGCAGCGCTGCGCTCCTACCGCCAAATCAAGGCACTGGAAGAGCTCGCCTACTGCGACAGCTTGTGCAAGCTGCCTAACCGCAATCGTTTCATTGCGCTGTTGGATGAGGAACTCCAGCAGCAGGGGCCTTGCGCTGACATGGCGATGGCGATGGCGATTATTGACATTGATGACTTCTCGGAGGTCAACGACGCTTTTGGCCACTTGTTTGGCGACCGCACACTTCAAATTGTGGCCCAGCGACTCCTCGACGCACTGGGGGAGGGCACGACGCTGGCCCGCATTGGCAGCGACACGTTTGGTGTGATGGGCCCGTCTCGCCTCATTGATCCGGCGGCGCTGCTGGCCTTGTTTCACACCCCTTTTCATGTGTTGAGCGATGCGGTGATGCTGACCGCAACCGTGGGCTTGCTGCCACTGCCTGAATCCACAGGCACGGGGCAAGATGCCTTGAAAAACGCCTACATTGCCCTGAAGCGGGCCAAAAAGAGCTGCCGAGGCGGCTATGTGCGTTTCACGCCGGACTTTGGGGTGGAAGTGCAGGAGCGCGGGCGGCTGCTGCAGGCACTGCATGCGGCCGTCGAGGGCCATCGCCTGTTTGTCGTTTACCAGCCGCAGGTCCGACTTTTGGGAGACGAGGTTTTTGGCATGGAAGCCCTGCTGCGCTGGCGCACCGACGAGGGTCGCTATATTCCCCCCGACCAATTTATTCCACTGGCCGAGGCCTCGGGCCTGATCATTGCCTTGGGCGACTGGGTACTGCGGGAGGCTTGCCAAGAACTGCTGCGCTTGCAGGCCTTGGGCTACCCAGCGATGCGAATGTCGGTGAACGTCTCTTCACTTCAGTTTCGCCAGCCTCATTTTGTTGATCAATTGAGTTTGGTGATCTCGGACATGGCGGTGAATGCGAATTCGTTAGAGCTTGAGATTACCGAGTCTGTGGCCATGGAAGACCCAGACCTGATGCTGGCGCGTTTTGTGGCCATCAAGCAACTGGGTTTCAGCATTGCCATTGACGATTTTGGCACCGGCTACTCCTCACTCAGTCGCCTTCGCCAGCTTCCGATTGACCGGCTCAAAATCGACCGCGCCTTTGTCAATGAGCTTGGCTCAGACCTTGTGGGCGGAGCGATTGCCAGAATGGTCGTTGACTTGGGTCGCATTCTCAACATGACCATCATTGCCGAAGGCATTGAAACCCAGCAACAAGCCAAGGTTTTGCAAGACATGGGATGCCAAGAAGGTCAAGGTTATCTGTACGCGCGCCCCATGGCACCGCCAGAATTGCATGCTTGGCTGGCTGCCCGCGCTAACGCGCCATTGGTTCCTGTCTTCCCCTTGGCTTGAACTAAGCCCCACGTCAGGTGGGGCAGGGACTTGAGCAGCGACTGCGCCCGATGGGGGGGCGGCGCGGCGAACGCTTAGCGAGCGGGAATCACCCCACGGTCATTGCACGTCGCTCCGACGATTGCAGCCTCGCGAATGAGCGTGGGCAGTGGCGGTATGGTGTTGGCTAGCAGCCTCAACCCAGCAAGGTGCTCACCCGCAGGCGCAAAGCATCGGGCGTGACCAGGGCGGCGGGCAGGGGCACGCCCACGTTCAAGCCCACGCGGTTGAAGAATCCGCGTCGGAACGGACGAATCATGGCGGTGGGCTCGCCTTCAACGACTTCGACGCGGCTGAAGAAAGAGCCCCAGAGGTTAGTCAACGCCATGGGCACCACGGACACGTCCAATGCGTCTTGAGCGGCGCGTTCCAGCACTTTCATGATGCCGCCTTTGAAGGGCTGCACGGTGCCGTCGCGGGTGATGCCGCCTTCTGGAAAGATGGCCAGCAACTCACCGTCGCGCAGCACCGCCGCTGCCGCCTCAAACGCGGCTTCATAGGCGGCGGGGTCGTCTTTTTGCGGCGCAATGGGAATCGCTTTGGCGAGTTTGAAGAGCCAGCCCAGCACCGGCACCCGGAAAATGCGGTGGTCCATGAGGAAGCGAATCGGGCGCGGGCTGGCCGCCATCAGCAGCACCGCATCCACAAAACTCACATGGTTGCACACCAGCATGGCCGCCCCTTGGGTGGGAATGTGCTCGTCACCCCGCACCTTGTAGCGGTAAATGCAGCGTGACAGCACCCACGCCACAAAACGCAGCAGGTACTCCGGCACCAACATGAAGATGTAGAACGCCACCACGGCATTGGCCAGACCGACGAACAAGAAAATTTGCGGAATCGTGAAGCCCGCCTGCAACAGGCCGCCAGCCAGCACCGCACTGGCGATCATGAACAGCGCGTTCAAAATGTTGTTGGCCGCGATGATGCGCGCCCGGTGCGTGGGCAGGCTGCGCATTTGGATCAGCGCGTACATCGGCACGCTGTACAAACCCGCAAACAGGCTGAGCAAGGCCAAATCAATCAGCACGCGGTAGTGCGCGGCTTGGGCTAAAAAGGCCTGAAGACTGAGCGCGTTAGCGTCGGGCAGGCCCCGGGTGGCAAAGTACAAGTCCACCGAAAACACCGTCATGCCAATGGCCCCCAGCGGCACCAGTCCAATCTCCACATGGCGACGGCTCAGCACCTCGCACAACAGTGAACCGGTGCCAATGCCAATCGAGAACACCACCAGCAGCAACGAGGCCACTTGTTCGTCGCCGTGTAACACGTCTTTGGCCAGCGCGGGAAACAAGCTGAGAAACACCGCGCCAAAAAACCACATCCAGCTGATGCCCAGCACCGAGCGAAACACCACTGGCGTTTGCCGCGCCAACTGTAAGTTGCGCCAGGTCTCGGTGAACGGGTTCCAGTTGATCACCAAGCTCGGGTCTTGTGCGGGCGAGGAAGGAATGTAGTGCGACGCGATGCGCCCGATTAACGCGAGTACCACGCAGCTAAAACCCACGTGGTGTGCGCCAATTTCCGGTACCGCAATAATTAACCCTCCCGCCAAGTTGCCCAGCAAAATAGCCACAAACGTGCCCATCTCCACCATGCCGTTCCCGCCGGTGAGCTCGCGCTCTGCCAAATGCTGGGGCAGGTAGGCGAACTTGACCGGGCCAAACACGGTGGACTGCAGCCCCATCAAAAAGATGCACGCCAGCAACACAGGAATGTTTTGTGCAAAAAAGCCCCAAGCCGTCACGGCCATGATGCCCACCTCGGCGCGTTTGAGCCAAACGATCATGCGGCGATGGTCCAGCTTGTCGGCCAGCTGCCCGCTGGTGGCTGAAAACAGCAAGAACGGCAGAATAAACAAAGCGCCAATGACCAAGCCCGCCAAGCTGGCGGGCAGCCACGCCACCTGCAGTTGGTAGGTGACCAGCACGGTGAAGGCGAACTTGAACAGGTTGTCGTTGGCGGCCCCCGTGAACTGGGTCCAGAAGAAGGGCGCGAAACGGCGTTGGCGCAACAGCGCGAACTGCCCGCCCTCGCGAGTGTGAGAACTTGAACTTGAACTGGCGCTGCGCGGCATGTGGGCGTCGTCAATAGCGGCGGGTAGGGTCATGGGGCAAACCCAGTCGGGGGTTCAACGGGGGCTGGCGTGGGGGGGGCGCGGGCAAGGGGCCTGGGCCTTCCGCCGCCAACGGGTGCAGGACCCGGGCCAAG
>JAGODZ010000229.1 GCA_017997975.1 Rhodoferax sp. | reverse complement strand
AGGGCAGCGTAGCAGCTAACGGCTGTCCACTGAAAGCGTTGAGCGCAAGCAAGACGTATAAGGTGAGGATTAGAGCAACAGAGACGAGTCGATGGGACAAATCCTTTGGGTGTTCTATGCGTGTAGGCTGGCGAAAGCCAGTCCCCGGGCAACCGGGTGCGCATAGCCACCCGATGGGCGAAGCCACATCGGGTGAAACGGGCAATCTCTACGCGCAGCAATACCAAGTAGGCACACGTTGACGGGGCCCCCGGAGTGTGCGGGTAGGTAGCACCGAGCTGTTGGGTGACCAACAGCCCAGATTAATGACAGTCACATAAAGATCGGTCGCAAGACCGGCCTTTGTGCACAGAATCCGGCTTATCGGTGGGCTTCACACTTATTCAAACCGGGCCTGAGGGCCTCGCAGCCTCAGGCAACCGTGGTCAGCTCCGGCTGAGCAGGGACTGTCCCAGCGCAAAAACCGAGTTGGGCACGTTGGAGCGCAAGGCCTCCAACTTGGGTTTTTTGAACACACCGCGGTTGAGCGCGGGTTTTTCTTCCACTTGGACCCCTTTGGCTAATTGCTGCAACACCAAGCTGCGCAGCGAGATGGATTTCATGTAATCCACCATGCGGGAGTTCAGGTTGTCCCACAGGTCTTGCGTCATGTCTTGCCCAGCGGCTTGTGCTTTGGTGACATTGCTTTCCAATTTGGCGGGAGAGGCGTCCTCTTCAACCGCCGCAATGATGTCAGCCACCGTCATGCCCTCGGCGCGGTGGCCCAAGGCATAGCCGCCACCGGGGCCGCGTGTGCTTTCCACCAAGCCGTGCTGGCGCAGCTTGCTGAACATTTGTTCTAGGTAGGACAACGAAATTTGTTGACGTGCAGCGATGTCGGACAGAGGCACGGGCCCCAGCTTTTCGCGCAAGGCCACGTCAATCATGGCGTTAATGGCAAATCGTCCTTTGGTACTGAGTCGCATAATTTTTCTCCTGTCAAGCTATCTCATGGGTATGAGTAAGGGTTAACTATAAAGTTCATATTACTTCGTGTAAATTCGTATTTTTAACAATTTAACTTCGAAAAATGCGAACAATAGGCCCGCGCAGGATACCTGAAACGAGAATCGAACGAGCATGAACTTCAAACATTTGCATTATTTTTGGGTCACGGCCAAGGCGGGCGGCATCATGCGCGCGGGGGAGCAGTTGCACACGACGCCGCAAACGCTTTCCGGGCAGATCAAGCTGTTGGAGGAGTGGTTGGGCCGGTCGTTGTTTCGTAAAAACGGTCGGCAGTTGGAGTTGACCGAGGATGGGCGATTGGCTTTGGGCTACGCGGATCAAATTTTTGCGTTGAGTGCTGAGATGGAGGCGGCTTTGCGCCAGTCAGACGGCGGCCAGAGGGTGTTGGACTTTCGGGTGGGCATTGCGGATTCGGTGGCCAAATCGGTGGCTTATCGCCTGCTGGAGCCCGCCATGGCGTTGGCCGAACCGGTCAAACTCTTGTGCAGCGAAGGCAAGTTCACCGACTTGTTGGCCCAGTTGGCCCTGCACCGGCTGGACTTGGTGATCTCTGATGTGCCCTTGTCGCCGCACGTCAGTGTGAAGGCTTTTAATCATGCTTTGGGTAGCAGTCCCATGTCGTTTTTTTGTGCGCCTAGCTTGGTGCCTTTGCTGCAAGGCAGTTTTCCTCATAGCTTGAACGGGATGCCGATGCTGGTACAGGGCGCTTCGGTGGCTGTGCGCCAACAATTAGAGAGCTGGCTGACCCAGTTGCAGATTTACCCCCGTGTGATTGGGGAGTTTGATGATGCAGCGTTGATGAAAGCGTTTGGCCGCGAGGGGCGGGGGGTGTTCATGGCACCCACGGTGCTAGAGGAAGAAACGATAGAGCAGTTCGGCGTGGAGGTGATTGGCCGCACAGAGGAGCTCACCGAGGCGTTTTTTGCCGTGTCGGTCGAGCGACGCATCACCCACCCCTGTGTGGTGGCGATCACGGATGCCGCGCGGGGCCAGTTGTTCAGCACCCTCATGGCGCGCCCCGCATCAGACCAAGGCAGTGCCGCTTAGAAACGCTCGTGGTCCATCAGGTAGCGCCATTTGCCGGGTGCCAGCTGGGTCATGGCCACCCGGCCCACGCGCAAGCGCTTCATGCTCACAATTTGCAGGCCGACGCGTTCACACAGGTAGGCAATCAGACCGGGGTGGGAACCCTTGACGGCAAAGCGCAGTTTGGATGTTTTTTCGTTGTCGCTGTTGAGGCTGGCTTTGACCGAGGGCAGGGGCTTGCCATCGTTAGACAAGGTTTGATTCAGCCGTTTGATGACGTCGGGCGCCACCTCGCCTTCGACTTCGACAATGAACTCCTGCTCCATGACGGCCGCGTCTTCAATCAGCTTGCGGGCCACGCGCCAGTCTTGGGTGAAAACAACCAAGCCGCTGGCACCGGTTTCCAGCGGTACCGTGGCTTCTAGCTTGGAGAAGTGGCGTTTGAGAACCCGCGTGCCAGACGCATCGTCAATGGCATGGGCACTGACCAGCAGCAACTGGTGCGCAGGCTTGACGTGTCTATTGGCTTCGCCGGGCAGGGCCATGGCGTCATAACCGGGTGGCTTATTTAACAGCAGGGTGACGTCGCTGAGTTCCATCAGGCTGGCGTCTTTGTCGATCTCAACTTTGTGGTGGGAGACCCTGAACATGGGTTCTTCCACCACTTGGCCGTTCACGCTGACCCAGCCGCCTTCAATGTACTGCTCGGCTTCGCGGCGAGAGCAGGGAATGAGTTCAGCCACCCGTTTGGCCAGTCGTTCGTCATCGCGCGGCTTTTGCGGCGCTGTTTTATGGTTCGAAATCATGGGTCGAATGGTAACCGTGCGGCCCGTTACCAGCTGAGCGGGTTGAGTTGGTAGAACTGGGACAGTTCGCGGTACAGCGCGGGGTGTTCGTCGGCCATGCGCTGGGGTTGTTCGAAAAAAACTTCGGAAATCACGGCAAAAAATTCGGCTGGGTCGGTGGCACCGTAGTCGCTGAACAAGGACTCCTTGCCCTGGTTGGCCCGCTGCTGAAGCGCGGAAAATTCAGCGCCCAACACTTGGGACCAGCGGGCGTAGTGGGCGCGCCGAGCCAGTCGGGGTGCCCCAGTGGCGACGCCTTTTTCTTGGTCGAGCTGGTGGGCAAACTCGTGGATGGTGACGTTTTGGCCATCCGAGGGGTTGGCCGCGCCCTCCAGCGTGTCGTGCCAAGACAGGATGACTTGGCCCTCGGACCAAGACTCGCCGGACAAGGCGCGTGGCTCCTGGTGCGCCACGCCAGCAGCGTCGGTGTGCACCCGGTGCACCACAAAGCTGCCGGGGTAGACCAGAATTTGCCGCAAGCCGGGGTAGTAGGTGCCGGGGCGGTTCAGCAGCAACAGGCAGGCCTGGGCGGCCACGGTGACCCGGATTTCATCGGTGATTTCCAGCCCGTCACAGCCTAAAAAAGCTTTTTCTGCCAAAAACACCAGCATGTGCTGCTTGAGTTGAAGCTGCAGGTCGGCAGGCATGGCGCGCACATAAGGCACGCGGCGCTGCAAAATGCGCCGCCACTCAGGCGGAAACGGCTGGGCGCGCAGATGACGGCGCTGGCGCTCCAGCCAATAGGGCTGACCCAAGAACCAGAGCACCAAAAGCAGGCCCAGACAGGTGATGATGACGGCGGGCACAGAGCTCCAGTGGCGGGTTGAACAGCGCCCTAGCTTGGCATGGTCGGGCGGGTTTTCAAGTGGGCAAGGCGTGCAAGCGTCACACCATCAGACTCTCAAGCCGGGCGACATGGGCGATGAGCGAGCGTTTGGCCACCGGCCACATGCGGGGCGGCACGTCGTCATAGACCAGCGCAACCCACTCGTCTAAGGTGCCCTGGGGGGCGGCCTGCATGGCGCGCAGAACCTTGGCCTCGCGTTTTAATCGGTGCGCTTTGAGCTGACTGATCGCCAGCGCCGCCTCACCCGTGGGCCCGCCAATGACATAGCCATGGGCGGGCAGGATGTAGTCCAGCCGATCCTGAACACACCGTTCAGCCAAACGGTCCAGTGAATCCAGATAAAGCGTCATGTCGCCGTCGGGCGGGTCGATCACCGTGGTGCTGCCGTTCAAAATATGGTCGCCGCTGAACAGTAAGCCGTCTTCCAGCAGGATCAAACAGAGGTGGTTGGCCGCGTGGCCCGGGGTATGGATGATCTTCAAGGTATGTGTCAAATCACCCTCTGGCCCTTTTCCCGCCAGCGTGAGTAGCTCCTGATCTTGTAGCGCTCGATCGGGGGTGAACTCACTGGCGGCGCGGGTGTGGGGGCCTGAGGGCAGGCCGAGCACCAGCGGTGGGTGGGTGCAGCGGGCTTGCAGCGGCCAGGCCCCGGGGGAGTGGTCGGGGTGAGAGTGCGTGCACACAATCATCCTGATATCTCCCCCTGTTGCGCGCCACAGCTTGTCCAGGTGCTCGGTATCGGCCGGGCCGGGGTCAATCACGATGTAACCCGTGGCCGCCTCGCCCACCACATAGCTGTTGGTGCCGGGGCCGGTCATCACACCGGGGTTGGGCGCGGTCAAGCGCTGCACATTGTTCAGCAGCCGCACGGGTTGTTCGGTTTGCCAATCCAGCGCGTGCACGATCTGGCCATCCGGGCACACCAAGGCCAACTCGCCAAAGGGCGCTTCGTGCTCCATGTAACGCGCCTCGCGCCCGGCCAGCCAACCCGCGCGGGGGCAGCTGGTCCACAGCGGCTGCTCATTGACCGCACAGGCCTGCAGCACGGCGTTCACGTTGGGGAAGGCCTCCAGCCGCTCTAGGGTGCGCACGGTGGGAAAAATGATGAAAAAGCGGCCCGCCTTGTGCCGCGCCAAGGCATCCGCTGGGCGCACCCATTCCGGCTCGAACTGCTCGGTCTCATCGGCCACGGGGGCTTGGCCTTCGGGCATGCGGGCGAGCAGGAAAGGCACATCAAATCGGCGCGGCAAGTCGCGGTCAGTGATCCAGTGCGCCAGCATAAAGACGTCTTCGGCCATCAGGGTCAGGCCGCGCGCCGCACATTGCGCGACAAAAGGCTGGCTGCGGTCCAGCCCAGCAATATCGCTGTCGTCGGCCACGCCGCCGTCCGGGCGGCGGGCCAGCAGCACACCGAGTTCCTCAAAGCTTTCTCGGATGGCGGCAATGGCCTGTGTGAGGTGCAGGTCGCTCTGACCGGGTCGGCGCGTCGCCTGCGAGTGGCTGGTGGCGTCCAGTGCATCCACGCCGCCGCCTGGGAAAACATAGGCACCCGGCGCAAAACTGGCCGTCATGGAGCGTCGGGTCATGAGCACTTCGATGCCTTCTGCGCCATCGCGCAAAAGCAGCACGGTGGCCGCAGGGCGTGTGGGGG
>JAGODZ010000228.1 GCA_017997975.1 Rhodoferax sp. | reverse complement strand
AGGCCCAGCACGCCTTCAACGATGGCCCGGTCTTCCGGGTCGTCGAGCATGTCGCGAATGAAACACTGGTCAATCTTGAGCGTTTGCGCGGGCAGTCGTTTCAGATAGGCCAGGCTGGAGTAACCGGTGCCAAAGTCGTCCAAGGCAAATTGGACGCCCAATTGGGCGCACGCATGCATCACTTGGACGACGGTGTCGATCTCTTCGAGCGCGGTAGTTTCCAGTACCTCCAGTTCCAAGTGACCGAAGGGCACTTTGGGGTGCGCCGCTACCAGGCAGGTGAGGCGTTCCGCAAAATTAGCCTGTTGCAAATGGTGCGCTGATATGTTGACGCTCACTGGCAAGTGCAGTGCTTGATCAGACCAGGTCTCCATTTGCTTCAGTGCGGTGCTGATCACCCAGTCACCCACTGCGACACTCAGGGCATGGCCTTCAATATCGGGCAGAAAAGCGCCGGGTGCGAGCAAGCCGCGCTCAGGGTGCTGCCAGCGTATCAAGGCCTCAACGCCGACCATTTCACCCGTGCGCAGGTTAACTTTGGGCTGGTAATACAGCACAAATTCCTGCTGCGCCAGCGCTTGGCGCAGGCGCCCGATGGACTCATTTTTGACCCGCAGCGTGCGGTCGTGCGCATCATCGAACAATTGGTAGCGGTTTTTACCTGAGAGTTTGGCACCATACATGGCTTGATCCGCCTGACGCAGCAACTGATCGGCGTCGGTGTCGTCGGCTTGCGGGTAAAAACTCACCCCCATGCTGGCTGATACTTTGAGGGTGACATCGTCCAGCACCGTGGGGTGAGAGGCCACTTCCAACAATCGGTCCACCAGCACCAAACTGTCCTGCACGTCCGCTAGGTCCACGAACACCGCTACAAACTCGTCGCCCCCTAAGCGGGCGATGGTGTCGCCATCCCGCAAGACGAGCTTCAAGCGGGTGGCAAGGTCGGCCAGCAGCCGGTCACCCATAGCGTGTCCATGGCGGTCGTTGATGGCTTTGAAGCCATCCAGATCAAGGTAGGCCACAGCGACCCGGGTGTCACGGCGCTTGGCTTGCACCATGGCTTGGTGCAAACGGTCAGCCAGCAGCACCCGGTTGGGCAGGCCCGTGAGGTCGTCGTAGTGGGCAATTCGCTCCAGCGACTGCTGTTGCGCCTTTTGGTAGCTGATGTCGGTATAACTGCCCACCACGCGTTCCGGTTTTCCTTGCGCATCACGCTGAACCACCCGCCCTCGGTCTTGCACCCAGATGGCGTGACCGTCCTTGCGCACCATCCGGTGCTCTGAGTTGTACTGGGTCACCGTGCCTTGCAGCAACTCGTTGAGGCGCTGGTTCATCACGGGAAGATCGTCGGGGTGAATCAGTGCCAGGACGACCTCAATAGAGGGTTCGATTTCACCCTCGGTATAGCCCAGTGCCTCGTACCACTGGCGGTTGTGATGCACTGTGCCGCTGGGCAGATGCCAGTCCCAAATGCCTTCGCGGGTGACCTCCAGCACATGCAGCAGGCGCAGCTCGCTCTCTTTGAGTTGGTGTTGCACCCGAATCACATCGGTGATGTCTTGGGCCAAGACCAAAATCTGGTCATCGCCATCGCGGCCTTTGATCGGTTTTTTAATGGAGCGGTAGTGGCGCAGCTCGCCGGTAGTGGCGTCACAGCTGTCTTCAAAAACGATGTCGGCGACACCCCGGGCCATGATGTCCAGCACATTCTTGCGCATCGCGTCAGCCAAGTCCTGGGGCACGCCAAAGTCACCGTCGTGTTTGCCCACTATGGCAGCGGGCGTGGTGTTGTACAGCTTGGCTGTGGCCTGATTGCACAACAGAAAATTACCCTGCTGGTCTTTAAGAACCAAGGGATCGGGAATCTCATCAATGATGGTGCGCAAGAAAGATTCGCTGGCGCGTAGCGCCTGTTCAGCTTGCCTGCGTTGCGCGGTACTGATGTCCACGCAGTACATCTCAGGCTGGCCCTGCGCGTCGGTGAACATCACGCGGCTAGCAGCCTGTCGGGCTTAGGTCGTCGAAAGCGAAAATCGGCCCCAGCGAGGATAGTTTTTGACGATTTCGCAGCCCAATATCTGGATATTGGGTAAGAAAGCGGCGAAAAATAGCCCGCTGCGGTCGATTTGCAGCCGACGATTCCTAAGTCCGACAGGCTGCTAGAGAACACGTCCACCGGTTGCCCATCGGCGTTTTGTCGTGTCAGTTCAGAGGCGGCAATGGCCGGCCCACCGCTGTGCCAAGCCGTGAGCATGTCAACAACCGCTTCACGCATCGGCGCTGGGATGATCAAGTCTTCAAGCTGTCGGCCCATGGCCTGTTCCCGGGTGTAACCATACAAAACTTCACTGGCATGGTTCCAGAAGATGACCTGTCGCGCTTGGTTGTAGCCTTGCACAGAAATGGCAGGTAACTGCTCGAAAATGGTTTTGAATCGAAGCTCGTTTTCAGTCAGCGCGTGCTGGATTTTCTCTTCAGTGAACTGCAGTTCCACAACAGCGTGATGGGTGTCGTGTAGGTCCGAACGGTAATCTAACTTGACGCTGCGAATGCCGCCATCCTGATGCAGAAGTCGAATTTTGGTACTGCTTCGCGCAGGGCTTAGGTCTTCAGCGAGCAGCCGCTTGACGATGCCCTGATCGTCGGGGTGTACTCGCTGTATCCAATCGACCGAGCCATCCACAAATTGGTCGGTAGAAAACCCCAGCAGCGCACCAATGGAGTCGGTAGCGGCCAGCACGCGCGGGTGAGGCGCTTTGCTGAGTCGAAGAGTGGCGGTCAAATGGGCGGTCATGGTGCTTAGGTTTTGGCCATTATTATGGGCTTTGTAAAGCACTTTAGTCTTCACTTTTTAAAGCTGTGACCACCATTGACGCAAGGGTGGCTCCGAGCCAGTAACTCCAATGGCACCGTGCGCATGGGCCTGAAAACTTGAGCATCCGGGCAGTGCATTCGCGTCCGCGTTTACGGCTACGGCTTTACACCGCCCTGGCGATCAGAAAAGCACGACGCTTATGGTTATATTCTTTGCGCTACTTGTTTGGCCGCGCTTGAACTTACCATCTGCAAAGCCAGATTGGTCTGCGCTGGTTGATGGAGGAATTTATGTTGCGAAAAATAAACCGATGGGTGGCGCTTGCGTGGCTGGCGGGCGCCATCAGTGCCACGGCGCAGGCGGTTGAGGTGCGCGTCGAGCGGGTGGCCACGGGCCTGCAAAACCCTTGGGGTTTGGCGTTCATTGGCGAGGGGCGCATGCTGGTCACCGAGCGTCCGGGTCGCATGCGGGTGGTGCAGGCCAACGGTCAGCTGGGAGAACCTTTGGCGGGGTTGCCTGCCGTTGACGCGGTGGGGCAGGGCGGGTTGTTGGATGTGATCACCGACCGCGATTTCGCGCGCAATCGCACCGTGTATTTTTGCTACGCCGAGCCTGCAGGTCAGGGCCAAAAGGGCAACTCGACGGCGCTGGCGGCGGCCCGACTCTCGGAGGATGCGACACGCTTGGAACAAGTGAAGGTGCTGTTCAGTCAGCGGCCCAAGTTCAGCAGTGGCGCCCATTTTGGTTGTCGCATGGTGGATGCGGGTGATGGCACGTTGTTTTTAACGCTGGGCGACCGCTTCTCGCGCATGGCCGACGCGCAAACCTTGGACAACCACCACGGCAAGATTGTGCGCGTGGGCAAAGACGGCAGCGTGCCCAAAGACAATCCCTTCACCCAAAGGGCAGGGGCGTTGCCTGAAATTTGGAGTTGGGGGCACCGCAACCTGCAGGGCGCAGCGCTGGGTCCCGATGGGAAGTTGTGGACGCTGGAGCATGGCCCGCAAGGGGGCGACGAACTCAACCGCCCCGAGAAAGGCAAGAACTACGGCTGGCCTGTGATCACTTACGGTGAAAACTATGGCGGTGGTGCCATTGGAAAAGGGTTGACCACGCAGCCTGGCCTAGAGCAACCCATTCACTACTGGACACCGTCTATCGCGCCCTCCGGCATGGCGTTTGTCACCAGCACCCGTTATGGGCCTGATTGGGTGGGTACTTTGCTGGTGGGGTCGCTGAAGTTTGGTTACTTGGCACATCTCACCCTGAAAGGATCGCAGGTCGTGAGTGAAGAGCGGCTGCTGACGACCCTCAAGAAACGGGTACGAGATGTGCGTCAAGGCCCTGATGGCTTCATTTATTTGCTGACCGATGAGCGTCAAGGCGAGTTGTTGCGGTTGGTACTGCCCTGAGTATCCGTTTCGTGTCAGACTACTGGGTTGAAATGGACCCTTTCGACGCAGGCCACTCAGGCGCGCGTTGAGCTTTTCCAATCCTCACGCCCATGACCACACCTCAACGCACTTTGGTGCTTTTTAACCACGACTGGGACGCCATTGCCCACCAGCGGCTGGCCCACACCCAAGGCTTGGACTTCGACGAAGATGGCTTCGATTTGTTTTCTTTTCCCAGCAATGCGCGTCTGGCTTGGTTTGACATGGCCCGTTTTGTCGATGGCCTGGCGCGCCGGGCCAAGCGAAAAGGCTGGACCGGTGTGACCTCCAACCAAGAGCAGTTTGGCGCGCTGGCCGCTGCCTTGCTGGCCGAGCGCATGGGTTGGCCCGGTACCCCCGTGAAAGCGATCTTGGCGTGCCAGCACAAGGTGTACGCGCGCCAAGTGCTGCAGCAGGTGGCACCTGAGGCCAACCTGCGCTTTCAGTTGCTCGATGCCGAATACGGTGCCCCCGTCCCTCAGGGCCTGACGTACCCGGTGTTTGTAAAGCCGGTCAAGGCGGCGTTTTCGGTGCTGGCCAAGCGGGTGGACAACTATGAAGAGTTGCACCGTCACACGCGTTTTGCTTGGGGCGAGTTGTGGGTCATTCGGCGGTTGGTTGAGCCCTTTGAGTGCATGGCCCGTGAACGCTTAGGGCCGGGTGTGCCCAGTGCGCACCGCATGTTGCTGGAAGAGCCGGTGCAGGCGGAGCAGTTCAATTTAGATGGCTATGTGTTCAATGGCGAGACGAAAGCCATTGGCGTGGTTGACGCCATCATGTACCCCGGCACGCAGGCTTTTATGCGGCATGAAGCCCCCTCGCGGCTGCCCGCTGCGGTCCGTGACCGCGCACTCGATGTGGCCCGTCGTTTTTTGCTGGCGGTGGGGTTCACCCATGGCCTGTTCAATATGGAGTTTTTCTACGACGCCGCCACTGACCGGCTCACGGTGATTGAATTCAATCCGCGCATGGCTTCGCAGTATTCCGATCTGTACCAGCGTGTGTTGGGCGTGGATATGCATGCCATGGCGATGGCGCTGGCCTACGGGCAAGACCCGGCCCAAGTGCCGCAACAGCCCCCCACGGCAGTCACGGCTGCGAGTTTGGTGTACCGGGTGTTTGACCCGCTGGCACGGGTCACCTTAC
>JAGODZ010000227.1 GCA_017997975.1 Rhodoferax sp. | reverse complement strand
CCCGTCCAACACCTCCCCCAACAGCAAGGCCCTGCCGTCTCCCAGCTGGGGTGAAAAGCCCCCAAATTGGTGGCCTGCGTAGGCCTGCGCCAAGGGGGTGGCCCCTTCAGGCACTTGGTTGCCCGAAAAAATGGCGGCACCCCATTCATCTGCCAAAGCGTCCGCGTTCAAGCCCAATTCAGTCGCCAACTGGCGATTGAACTTCACCAGCGTGGGTTGACGCACCTTCGCCGCCTGCCACAGCGCGTAGCCGCCCTCCAAGTCACGGGCGTAACTGTTGTCAAAGACAAATCCGGCAGGGGCGCAAGGGAGGGCTGTGGACATTGGTAATTGACTTTCTAAAGTGGATAAGTGGATGAAGGAACAGAGAAAAAAGACTCACGCCTTTTTCGGCAGCACCCATTCGGCGCGCGGGAAGTGGCAGGTGTAGCCCTCGGGAATACGCTCCAGGTAGTCTTGGTGCTCTCGCTCAGCGGGCCAAAAATCAGCGGCAGGCAGCACTTGGGTCACGGCCTTGCCGGGCCACAGGCCGGAGGCATCGACGTCAGCAATGGTGGCCACGGCCATCTCGCGCTGGGCGTCACTGGTGTAGAAGATCACGGAGCGGTACTGGCTGCCCACGTCGTTGCCTTGGCGGTTGGGGGTGCTGGGGTTGTGAATTTGGAAAAAAACTGCCAACAGATCGCGAAAACTCAATTGCTCAGGATCAAACACCACCTCCAGCGACTCGGCGTGGCCCGTCTGGCCTTGCTTGACCTTGGCGTAGGTGGCGTTGGGCGTATCACCACCTGTGTAGCCCACCCGGGTGGACAGCACACCGGGCATCTTGCGGATCAAATCCTGCATTCCCCAAAAACACCCCCCCGCCAAAATACTGGTTTCCGTCTTGCTCATCTCAATCTCCTTGTCATGTTGTGTCATCTGCCTCGCCTGCGACGCACACGGTGCGCAGGCCAAAGGCGTTCTTCCCGAGAGGGGCCGGCCATCAGGATACGCGCCACCGCGCTGCGCTGCCAGTGTGGGAGTGGATGGCCCCCCTGTTGCCATGAGATTGGCAAGCCGTGTCACCCCCGTTCAACGCAATGGGCTAAGTCCGCTGGCTGCGTGAGTGATCACGTCGGCAGGAAATGCTGCGTATTTGAGAGCGGCTTGTGCAGGAACTGTCTGGGCTGTGCGTGAATTCCTCAAAGGTTTTATGCCGCTAGCCCACGTTGGACCTGCGCAGGCAGCTATTGAAAGTGCAGCGGCAAGTGTCGGGTTACGCCTTTGGCTAACCCGACCTACGTCACTATGCAATTGATAGCTACTTGCGCAGACCGGGCAAGGGTTAGAGCCGTAAAAATCTTGTATCAATCACACCACAGGCCGGTACGCCATTTGCTGCGCCACAAAGCCGTCAAAGGCCTGCAACAGCGGCTCAAACGGCGCGGCGTCACCCTCCAACTGAGCGAGTGCCGCGCACGTGGCTTCCAGGGTGGACAGCTGGTCGGGGCGGTGGGCTTTGCGAATGCGGTAGTGGGACGGTGGCACGTCACACAGGGCCAGGCGAGGCAGGGTGTGAAGCACCGGGTTTTGGTGCAGCATTTTTCGGCTTTTTCGCCAAGTGCCATCAAGCACCACCAGACGCAGGTGATGCGGATCCGTCGGTGCAGGGACACCCACCACCGGCCCAATTGGCGCGGGATTCAGCGGTGTGGCGGGGTACAGCAGCACGGGCTGGCGCGGCAAGGCATCCGCCGCTTGACCCCACCCAGGCTGCGTGAGCAAGGCGTTCAGCTCGGCCTCGTCAAACGTTTCACCCGTGACAAGGCGACTGTTCGCCAAGCTCATGCACAACAAGCGTGCACTGCCTTTGGCTTGATCCACCTCCAGCGGGTGTTGCAGCACCAGCACCTCCACCTGATGCGCCGTGGGCCGAATCCATTGACAGATACAAGTGGACTGCGGACGCAGGCACTGCGCGCAGGCAGTGCGCCTCAACGGCGAACTCACCCCTCGACCGCCCGAGGCAGCGCAGAAGACGCACTCCCCCGCCGCACCGTGCCCGCCAACGTGGCGCTGGGCGCCACCACGCCCGTGGCGTGGCGCTGGTTGTTGCACAGGTCGTGGCTGATGGCCAGATTCTCCAAGTGGCTGCTGCCGCCCTCACTGCGCGGCCGAATGTGCTCCAACGTGGCCGCGTGGGGCAACACATGCTCGCCGCACACCCAGCACGGCACCACACCGTGCAACTGGCGCGCCACGGTTTTGTAGATTTTTTCGCGGGTGAGAGAGAGTTGGCTCATGGCAAGAAAAGTGGGGGGCTGAGGCGTGTATTGTCCCCGCTCAAACCCTCACTTCTCAGGCCAGATCGCCCGCCACTTCGGGCGTTGTGACCGGCCCGGTGCCGCTGAAGCGGTCCAAGGTCAAATAAATGACGGGGGTGATGAACAAGGTAATGGCTTGCGAGAACACCAAACCCCCCACCACCGCCAGACCCAAGGGTTGGCGCAATTCAGCCCCGGCCCCGATGCCCAGCGCAATCGGCAAAGCGCCCATGAGCGCGGCCAGCGTGGTCATCATGATGGGGCGAAAGCGCATGATGCAGGCCTCCCGAATGGCGGCGGCCGGCGTTAAGCCTTCATGGCGTTGCGCATCCAGCGCGAAGTCGATCATCATGATGGCGTTTTTCTTGACGATGCCAATCAAGAGCACGATGCCAATGGTGGCAATCAAGGTGAGGTCTTGGCCAAACAGCATGAGCGTGGCCAGCGCCCCCACGGCAGCGGACGGCAGGCCCGCCAAAATGGTGATGGGGTGGATGTAGCTTTCGTACAGCACCCCCAGCAACACGTAAATCACCAGCAGGGCAGAGATCACCAGCACCGCTTGGCTGCTCTGCGAGCTTTTGAAAACTGCGGCGTCGCCCCCATAGCTGGCAATGATGGAGGACGGCATGCGAATGGCTTCGCGGGCGGCGTCAATCTTGGCGGTGGCATCCCCCAGCGCCACGCCGGGCGCCAAGTTGAACGACACCGTGACCGCCTGCAACTGACCCACGTGGTTGATGGAGGTGGCGCCCACCGTGCGCTCCACCGTGGTGAAGCTCGACAACGGCACCAGCCCACCCAGTGACGAGCGCACGTAAATACCGCCCAGCGCGCTTTCGTCTTGCTTGGCTTCGGGCACCACCTCCATGATCACTTGGTAACTGTCGGTGGGCAGGTAAATGGTGGACACCTGGCGCTCGCCAAAGGCGTTGAACAAGGCGGTGCGAATGCCTTCAATGGACACCCCCAGCGTGTTGGCGCGGTCGCGGTCAATTGTGAGTTGCGCTTGCAAGCCTTTGAGTTGGGAGTCGCTCGTGACATCCCGAAACGCCGGGTCGCCGCGCAACTGCTCTTGCAACTTACCCACCCACGCATTGAGCTCATCGGCTGTGACGCTTTGCAAAATGTACTGGTACTGCGCCTTGCTGGCGCGCCCGCCGAGTTGCAGGTTTTGTGTCGGGCGCAAAAACACGTTGATGCCCGCCACGTTTTTCAGCTTGCCACGCAAGCCTTCAACCACCTTTTTCATGGGCAGACGATCGCCCGTGGGCTTCAAAGTGACAAACATGCGACCCGAGTTTTGCGCCCCAATGCCACCGTTGAACGAGCTCACTGCCGCCACATTGGGGTCTTGCCGAATGATGCTGGCCGCCCGCTCTTGCAGCTTCACCATTTCAGGAAACGAGGTGTCCTCAGCCGCCTCGGTGGACACCTGAATTTGCCCAATGTCTTCCTCGGGAAAAAAGCCTTTGGGAATCACCACAAACAACCAAGCGGTCGCGAAAAAGGTAGCCAAAGCGACCCCCAGCACGGTTTCTCGGTGCGCCAAGGCTTTGTCCAGCCCCCGCGTATAAGCGCCCAGCACGGCGTTAAACCCCCGCTCGAACGAACGCACCACGGCACCTGGCGGCTTCTTGTGGGTCTCATCGGTGAGAAAACGGCTGGCCAACATGGGCACCAAGGTAAGCGACACAAACGCCGACACCCCAATCGCCAGCCCCACCACCACCGCAAACTCGTGAAACAGCAGGCCAATGACGCCTGGCATGAAGAAAATGGGAATGAACACCGCAATCAGCGACGTTGAAATCGAGAGGATGGTGAAACCCACCTCACGCGCGCCCTTGAGCGCGGCCTGAAACGGAGGCACGCCTTTCTCAATATGGCGAATGATGTTTTCCAGCACCACAATGGCGTCGTCCACTACCAGCCCCACCGCCAGCGTCAGCCCGAGCAGCGAAATATTGTCCAAGCTGTACGACATGCCCCACAGCAAGGCAACGGCGCCCATGAGCGAAATTGGCAGGGAGAGCGCCGGAATGACCGTGGCCACAAAGCGACGCAGAAACAAGAAGATCACCAACACCACCAGCACGATGGTGCCGATCAGGGTCAGGCTCACGTCGTGCAGGGCTTCGCGCACGGACACCGAGCGGTCATTCACCGCCGTCATGACCACGGATTGCGGCAATTGGCTTTGCAACTGGGGCAAAGCGGCGCGCACGGCATCGACCACCCGCACGGTGTTGGCACCGGGTTGGCGTTGAATGGCGATGGTGATGGAGTTTTCACCGTTCAGCGTGGCCCAGCTTTTCAGGGTTTCCAAGCTGTCTTCAACGCGGGCCACGTCTTTCAGGCGCACGGCATTGCCGCCCTTGTTGCTGACAATGATGTCGGCAAAGTCAGCGGCGTTTTTGAGTTGTCGGTTGGCTTGCAGGGTCAGCGTTTGGCGGGGGCCATCCAAGGTGCCCACGGGGGTGTTGACGTTGGCCGAACGCAGTGCAGCGCTCAACTCATCCAGACCAATGTTGCGGGCCGCCAATAAATCGGGCTTGACCTGCACGCGCACGGCGTAGCGTTTTTGGCCAAAAATATTGACCTGCGCCACGCCGTCAATGGTGGACAAGGTGGGTGAAATCAGGTGGCTGGCGTAGTCTTGCAACTCCGACGGGGCCATGGAAGGCGACGTCAGCGCGATGAGCAAGATAGGCGCGTCGGCGGGATTCACTTTGCGGTACGCCGGTGGGTTGGTCATGTCGGCGGGCAGCGAGCGTTGGGCGCGCAGCAAAGCGGCCTGTACATCAACCGCAGCGGCATCAATATTGCGACCCTCTTCAAACTCCAGCGTGAGCGAGGTGCTGCCTTGGGTGCTGGTGGAGCTGATGGTTTTCAGGCCTGGTACGGTCTGAAACTGCTTTTCCAGGGGCAAAGCCACCGAGCTGGCCATGGTTTCTGGGTTGGCGCCTGCTAGGTTGGCCGACACGTTGATGATGGGCGTGTCGTAACTGGGCAGCGCTGCCACGGGGATGCTGCGAAAGCCAATCACGCCCGCCACCACGATGGCGATGTTGAGCAGCACCGTCATCACCGGACGGC
>JAGODZ010000226.1 GCA_017997975.1 Rhodoferax sp. | reverse complement strand
GCTAGAGCGTGGCATGGACGTGATCTGCGACAAGCCCATGACCAACACTTTGGAGGAAGCGCAGGCACTCCACGCCCAGGTCCAGGCCACCGGCCAAGTGTTTTGTCTCACCCATAACTACACCGGTTACCCCATGGTGCGCCAGGCCAAGGCGATGGTGATGGCGGGGGAGTTGGGCGAGATTCGTTTGGTGCAAGTGGAGTATGTGCAAGGCGGCCGGGCCAAGGCGGGGCCTGCCCGCCGCCCTTGGAAAGACGACCCGGCCCGCACCGGCCCCTCGCTGGTGTTGGGCGACATTGGCACCCACGCGCATAACCTGCTGTGCTTCATGACGAATTTATCGGTCGCTGAAGTGGCGGCCGAGGTCGGCAGTGTGGTGCCCGACCGGGTGGCAGACGACTACGCTGGGGCCCTGTTGCGCATGAGCAATGGCGCGCGTGGCAGTTTTTGGGTGACCCAAGCGGCGGCGGGTGTGGAAAACGGTTTGCGCATTCGCATCAGTGGTGCGTTGGGCAGTTTGGAGTGGCAGCAAGAGCACCCGCAGGTGTTGCAGTTCAAACCGTTGGGTGCTCCGGCACAGGTTCGCACCCCCAACGGCCCCGGCACCTTGCCGCTGGCGGCGCGGTCTTCGCGCATTGTGGCGGGGCACCCGGAAGGTTTTCACGAGGCCTTTGCTAACCTGTACAGCGACGCGGCCGAGGCGATTGCCGCGCGGCGTTTGGGCCAAGCGCCTGACCCGTTGTCCCTGTTTTTCCCCAATGCACACGACGGCTTGCAAGGCTTGCGCTTTGTCACCGCAGCGGTGGCGTCCAGCGCGAATCAAGGCGCTTGGACGGCGTTGTAATGGACCCTTGGCCCTCAGGCGGTAGGTTCAAAGAAGTCAAGCAGCGCGCCTGCCGTGGGTTTGGGCCACTCTTCAGGAATGAAGTGACCGGCGGGCAGCAGTTGGCCTGAGACCCGTTGCACGCACTGGGCTTGCCACAGCGCCACCGGGTCAAACAGGCGGTTCACCACGCCGCGCTCGCCCCACAGCACCAACAGCGGGCAAGCGATTTTTTCGCCTTTGGCGCGGCTGTCTCGGTCATGCTCCAAGTCAATGCCCGCGCTGGCGCGGTAGTCCTCGCACATCGCGTGAATCGTTTCAGGTTGCACAAAGCAGCGCTCGTAGTCGGCCAGCGCCAGGGGTTCGATGGTGTCGAGATTTTTTGACCCCCAACCGCCCAGCTTGGCGTGCAGGTAGGCCAGTGGGTTGCCGCCAATCATCAGCTCGGGCAGGGGGGCGGGCTGAATCAGGTGAAACCAGTGGTCGTAGGCCTTGGCAAATTCAAAGTCGGTGGCGGCGTACATGTCCAGCGTGGGGGCAATGTCGATCACGCACAGCTGCAGCACCCGCTGCGGGTGGTCGAGCGCCAGTCGGTGCGCCACGCGGCCCCCTCGGTCGTGGCCCGCCACGTAAAAATGGGCCACGCCCAGCGTGTCCATGAGCTCCACCATGTCCAGCGCCATGGCGCGTTTGCTGTAGTTGCTGTGGTCGGCCCGGCCCGGCGCTTTCTCAGAGTCGCCATAACCGCGCAAATCGGGCATGACGAGGTAGTAGTGCTGGTGCAGCTGCTGGGCCACTCGGTGCCACATGGCGTGGGTTTGCGGAAACCCATGCAACAGCAGCAACACCGGCCGCCCGTGGGGCAAACCGGGCGAGACACGGGCATGAAGGCGTGCGCCCGTGGTTTCAAAATAACGGATGGTGAATAGGTCAAACCATGGCATAGGGCGTCCCTTTTCTCTTGGCAGTGGCAATGCCCAAATTGTGCGCCGTTGGACACGCCGCCGTCTCGCCGGGGCACTCATGGACAATCTCGGGGTTAGGCCCCTGCCGCTTTGGTTACGTTTTTTGGAGATTTACCGTTCATGTCGTTCGACTTATTCAACACCAGCCTGTTGCTCGCTGCCGCGTTTGTTGCGGGGGCCTTGAACGCCATGGCGGGTGGCGGCAGCTTTTTAACGCTCCCCGCGCTCGTGTTCACCGGCATGCCGCCGGTGATTGCCAATGCCACCGGCACGGTCGCCCTGCTGCCCGGTTACATGTCGGGTGCCTGGGGGTTTCGCGAAGACATGGAAGCACCGCCCGGCTTGTCGATGCGCACCCTTGTGGTGTTGAGTTTGATCGGCGGTGCCATCGGTGCGGGCCTGCTGTTGGTGACCGATGACACAACCTTCAGCCGCATCGTGCCGTGGCTGCTGCTGCTGGCCACCCTTTTGTTTGCGGTGGGGCCCCTGCTGCTGCGCAAGCTCAAAGAGGGTCAAGCGGGGCCGGCCTCAACTGCAAAATCAGCCGCCGGGCTGTTGGCGGTGTCCATTTACGGCGGTTACTTCAATGGCGGTTTGGGCATTTTGTTGCTGGCACTGTTTGGGCTGCTGGGTCAAGCCAAATTGAACGCCATGAACGGCATGAAGAATGTGGTCTCGGCCTTGCTGACCGCGATTGCGGTGGCGATTTACGCCTGGGGCGGTGTGGTGGCCTGGCCGCAGGCCTTGGTGATGATGATGGCCGCCACCGCAGGGGGCTATTTCGGAGCCCGGCTGGCGCGCCGCATTCCTGCGCCCGTCTTGCGGGCCGGCATTGTGGTGATTGGCCTCACCATGACCGTGTTGTTCTTTTTGCGTGGTTGACACCACTCACCTGTGACCCATCATGAAAATACAAATTGTCTCGGACCTCCACCTCAGTTTGGCACCCTGCTTCCTTCCCAACGTCGGGGCTGATCTGCTGATTTTGGCGGGGGATATTCACCGCCCGGTGGAGGCGATGGCTTGGGCCAAAAAATTGGCGCTCCCCATCGTCTATGTGCCTGGTAACCATGAATACTACGGCTCCAACTTGGCGGCGACGGACCAGCTGCTGCGCCAGCTCAGTCAAGGCAGCAACGTGACCCTGCTCAATGGCGACGAACATCACATCGACGGTGTGCGTGTGCTGGGGGCCACCTTGTGGACGGACTTTCTTTTCAACGGAGAGGGCGCGGCCTGCCAACAGGCCATGGAGGCGGCGCAGCGCTTCAGTCGCGATTTCACCCGCATTGCAGCGGATGAACAGGGGCTTGACACCTTCACGCCGAGCCATTGCGCCGCCGTCTTTCAGCGCCACGTGGCTTGGCTAGAGGCGCGGCTGGCAGAACCTTTCGATGGGGTCACCGTGGTGGTGACCCATTTCGCCCCGTCGGCCGGCAGTGTGGCGCCGCAATTTGCGGGCTCGCCCTTGAATGCCTGTTTCGTCTCGGATTTGGAAGCGCTGGTCGAGAAAAGCGGTGCGGCGCTGTGGGTGCATGGCCATACCCATGACAGTTTCGACTACCGCATTGGGGCGACTCGGGTGGTGGCCAACCCACGGGGTTACGTCAAAGACGGCAAGACAGAGAACGCGGCGTTCAACCCCGGGCTGACGGTTGAGGTGGGCGGCGTGAGTTGAGGCCTTAACCGGCTGCTGGCGTGGGGCCAAGCGCACTGAGCAGCTGGTACAGGCGTTGCAAGCCGTGTTGAACGGTGGCGGCACGCACGCCGGCCCGGTCGCCCGCAAACAGGCAGCACTCGGTCACGACTTGGCCGGGCACTGCCAGCCCAAACCACACCGTGCCCACCGGTTTCTCCGCACTGCCGCCTGTGGGGCCGGCCACACCGGTGACGGCAATGGCCACTTGGGCGGCTGAGCGGGCCAGGGCACCCATCACCATCGCGCGGGCCACCGCTTCACTCACCGCGCCATGCGTTTGAATCAACGGCGGGTCAACCCCCAGCAGCTCTGATTTGGCGGCGTTAGAGTAGGTCACAAAGCCGCGGTCAAACCAAACGCTGGAGCCCGACCACTCAGTGCAACTGGCGGCAATCAAGCCGCCGGTGCAGCTTTCCGCCGTCACCATCAGGTGGTGATTTTTAATGAGTAAATCGGCCAGTAGCCCAAGCGCAGATTGTGCGAGTAGCTCTTGATTTAATAGCGCTTGAGGCATCACCAGCTCCGCCACAGTGCCACCACCAGCAGCGCACAAGCGCCAGCCACCAAGTCGTCCAGCATGATGCCAAAGCCCGCTTTGCGCCACGCGCCCGGGTCGGTGGCGGGGGACACGTTGTGAAACAGTTGGTCTGCCCAACCGACCGGGCCGGGCTTGGCGGCATCAAAATAACGAAACAGCGCAAAGGCGATGGTTTGCCCGAGCAAGCCGGTGGGCGACACCAGCCACAGCACCAGCCAAAACGCCACAATTTCGTCCCACACCACGCAGCCGGGGTCCATCACGCGCAGGTGTTGGGCCGTCACTGTGCTGGCCCACCAGCCAAGGGGCAAGGACACGGCGATCAGCACGCCCCACGCCACGTCGCTCATGAACGGCTGCAACACCACAAACACCAGCCACGCCCACAGCGTGCCCGAGGTGCCGGGGGCAAACGGGCTCAGGCCCGAGCCAAATCCCAGCGCAACCCAATGGGCTGGGTGGGACAGCATGAAGCCGGCCGAGGCGCGCACCGGCTTGAGTGGGCGAACCGGTTCAACCGGGGCCACCGTTTCAATGGGGGATTCAATCTCTTGCATGGGGCAATTATCCAGCGTGCCCACCCGCCGCTTGGTGCGCGGATTTCAGCCTGAAATCACGGCGTGCACAGGGGCTCGCTATCATCGTCCCCCCATGCTTGAACCTCACCGCACCCACTGGCCTCGAATTGTTTGTCTCTGGCTGTGCGGCGTGGTGGCGGCCATGCAGTTCGCCAAAATGGCATTGGCCTTTACGGCGGTTCAGCAGTGGTACGGTTTGAGTGCCGCGCAGATGGGCATTATTTTGTCCACCGTGGGTCTGACCGGGCTGGTGTTTGGCGTGACCATGGGGCTGTACGCGCATGCCATCGGTTACCGGCGTTTGCTGCTGACTGGCCTGGCACTGGGTGCTGTGCTGGCCGCGCTGCAAGCGCTGATGCTGCCGCCGTTTTGGCTGTGGGCGACGCGCTTGTTGGAAGGGGTGTCTCATTTGGCAGTGGTGGTGACGGCGCCGACGCTGATTGCCGCCCAGTGCGCCCCCCGCCAGCGTTCAGTGGCCATGGGGCTGTGGAGCACTTTTGTGGGCGTGGCCTTTGCCCTCACCGGTGCTTTCGGGCCCAGCGTGTTGTTGGGGTTGGGGTTAAACGGCTTGCTGGGGCTGCACGCGCTGGCCATGGCGGTGATGGTGGGGTGGGTGGCGGCGGCGGTGCCTGCGGACCTGGAGGCCTTTGGCGTGCGCGCTTGGCCGCGCTGGCAAGCGGTGCCCCGCCATCATTTGCACATCTACACCCGCTGGGAAACCGCGCTGCCGGGCCTTTGCTTTTTTTGCTACACCGGCATGGCGGTGGCTTTGCTGACCTTTTTGCCATTGCAAGCCGGGGCCAACACGCCTT
>JAGODZ010000225.1 GCA_017997975.1 Rhodoferax sp. | reverse complement strand
ACAGTCAACCCAAGGGTCGAACGCCGATCAAAACACCATGCAGCCACAGGGTAAAAACAATCCAGCCCCCCACCCCTAACACCACAGTGAGACCGGTTGCGCCCACTGTGCCACTCGGATAAACGGTGCCAAAGTGCTGGTCACGGCGTGTGGCCGCTCGCCCATCCAGCAGGCCCCAGAGAAGAAACGAGCCGAAGAGCACCATCTGTCCCAGGTTGCCCGTCGCCAACAAGTGGGCCACAGACCACAGTACCACGCCCTGCACCATCGGATGGTGCACCCGTGCCCTGATTCGGTTGCCTGGCACATAGGCGGCAGCCAGCAGCACGAACGCCGCCAGATTGATCACCGAAGCAACCTGACGCAGGCCAAAGGGCGGGTTCCAGAGCTGGACGGGCATCTGTCGAACCTGACCAAAACCCCACACGATCAGGGTCAAGCCCGCCACGGACAGGAATGAGTAAATCGCCTTCCAAGCCAGTGGCCCGATGCGTTCACGTGTGCGGGTTCGCCAGCTGTCGGCCGTGATGCGGACCGAGTGAACGCCCAGAAAGATCAGCAAACCTGAGAGCAGGTAGATCATGGCTGGCGATGGGTCATGAGGCACCGAGCACGCGGTTTTTTCCTGCGCGTTTGGCCAGGTACATGGCCTGATCCGCTCGGCGGATGGCCTCCATTCCTGTTTCTTCGCTGCTCATTTGCGCGACACCCGCACTGAAGGTAATCAGCACCTTGTCAGTTCCTGATAAAAAGAAATGTTTGGTGAGTTCGCGCTGCAGTCGGGTCATGGCCTCAATGCCTTGGTCCTGCGACGTATCCGGCAGCAAGAGTACAAATTCTTCGCCACCGTAGCGCGCCAGTGTGTCTTGGGGCCGCATGGCCTCGCGCGCTACTTTGGCCAAGTGGGCGAGTGCTGCGTCGCCTGCGGTGTGGCCTAACTTGTCGTTGATATTTTTGAAGTTGTCGATGTCCAGCAAGGCCATACACAAAGGCGTGTTTTTGCGGCGAACATTGGAAATTTCACGTTCAAGCGCTTCATCCAATCCTTTTCGATTCAATGCGCCAGTCAAAGGGTCATGCCGTGCTTGGGCACTGGCCCGGTCGAGTTCCAAGTGAAGGGTTGCCAACTCGGCCTCGGTGGCCAGTGCTTTTTCGCGCATGCCGTTGAGCTCGTCACGTACCGCTTGGCTGTCGCGTGCCATGTTGCGGGTCGCGCCAATCACTGTTTTCATCACCGGGGTAATGTCCGTGATGGTTTTGGCTTGCTCAATCAGGCGAGCGTTTTCTTCCAGTGTGTTGCGGAATTCCCCCGTCGATTCAGTCATGGTCGTCAAGCGCTCAACGAACGTGGCCAGCAAGACGCGCATTTCTTCCTGCGCTTGCAGCGTTTGCCCCATCGACTCTTTTTGTTTAATGATGACGTCCGTCAACAGCGACTCCACCTCATCCAAACGGCGCAAGGTCATCGGAGGCGTGCAGGCGGTGAGCAAGGACTGAATTTGACCGCTCAGCCACGCGTCTTCGATGCTCAATTCGCCAATGTTTCGGATGATCAGGTTCAACAGCTTCAGCAGCATTTTGTGAATCGCCACCTGTTCTTCTGCGGCAAACGACATGCGGTGGCCAAAGTCGGCCAACATGAGCTTCAAGGTCACCGCGCTGGTGCCGGGCTGGCGCATGGACGATAGAAGGGTCTTCGCCTTTTCATTGAAGCGCTCATCTTCGCTGCCCAAGGCGGGCAAAGCATATTCCACCATGCGTGCAATTTGTTCAAAAAAATCGGGCGTGAGCGCTGGCGCGGATGTTGCCGCGATGGGCACTGGCGCGTCTGCGGCTACCGTGCGTTTGGCGGGTTCTGGTGCCTGCGCTGGGGGCGGGCTGAACCCGCCGTAAGCCATCAGGGCAGACTTCACGCCTTCCCAATTCATTTGACCAATGGCCGAATCCAACAAACCCTTTTGCCGCTGTTGACCCGGTGTTTTGGTGGGCAAGTGGTTGGAGATGTCACGCAACTGCTCGATGGGAAAGGGAGGCTCCATAGGGACGCCGAGGACCTCGCTGTAAACCTTCTGGTAGTTGGTGGGCGTTGGGGCCAATTTGCGTGCTGTGAGCTGCTTGAGGGTCTCACGGGCAATTTCAAAAGGTTTATTTTCGATCATGGTCATTGATTGCTATACAAAAGATAGCTGTACTCGCTTGATTGACAAGGGCTAAGGCGTATTATGGTGAAAATATGTGAGGCGTCATGTCTGGCCAAGCCAGTTGCGTTGCCGTTACTTGGCATTACATTACAGATTGATCATTTTGTGCATTCGGCTTGTCTCAATCGAAAGGAGTTTTGATGAAACCTATTAAAGAACTGCTCAAGGGGCGCGAATCGGCAGCCTATCAGGTTAGCCCATCAACCACCGTGTTTGCGGCGCTTCAGAGTTTGGCAGACTATGGCGTAGGTGCCATGTTGGTGATGGACCAAGATCAATTGGTAGGCGTTGTCTCTGAGCGTGATTACACCCGCAAAGTGGCCTTGCAGGGGAAGAACTCCAAAGAAACCACGGTGGGCGAGATCATGACGCCCCAACCGTTCACCGTAACGCCCAAAACCGGTACACGCGATTGCATGGCCTTGATGAGCCAAAAGAAGATCAGGCACTTGCCGGTCGTCGATGGCGCTCACGTGCTGGGCTTGATTTCCATGCGCGATCTCATGGACGACATCATTGCCGAGCACGAGAAAACCATCTCCCAACTCACCCACTACATCAGCAGCTAAATCGCCGCAGGCAGGGCGGTGCCACTGCTCGGTCTGCGTTGCCTGCTGTTGGGTAAGTCAATGAAGCGGTGCTTGATGCAGGCACCTCACACCGATAGGACGAATTCATGAGCACAGAACGTGTCCTTTTTGCTTTTGTCATTGTTCTGGCGCTGACCCTGAACGTCGGGTTTATCGTGGGCGACATTGCCGACATTCACCACCACAATGTGTATGAATTATTTGCCGCCATTGTGGTGAGTCTGATTGCGACAGTGATGAAATTTGGTGACCGGTCTGCGCTGGGTTCCACCATGCTGGCCACCAGTCTGATTGCTGACTTGCAACTGATTGCTGCCGCTGTGGCATGGGGGTTGTACAGTCAATCAGGGGCCGAACTGGGGGTGCACCAAACAGTCACCGTGGTGTCTTTGGCCATTGGGGCCGCGGTGGCCAATGTGGTCTCGGTGGTGTTGTTGATTATTGAGATGGCCAACCTGCGGCGATGAGCGACTCCGCTTCGCGGGCGCGCCACGGCATCTTCATTTTGTTGCGCCGTTTGCGCACGCCATTGGTCGTTCTGATTGGCGTGTACGCCGTGGCGGTATTGGGTTTCACGCTGGTTCCCGGCGTTGACCCTGAGGGCCGACGCTGGACGATGAGTTTTCTTCATTCGTTTTACTTCGTCAGCTTTTTGGGAACCACCATCGGGTTGGGAGAAGTTCCCTACCCCTTTACGGATGCACAGCGCTTGTGGGCCACGGCCGCCATCTACGGCACGGTAGTGGCTTGGTTGTATGCCATTGGCGCCTTGTTCAGTGTGCTGCAAGACCCTTTGTTTCGACTGATTGCCGCTGAGAACGCCGTAGCGCGTGCCGTGCGGCGAATCAGCCAACCCTTTTATTTGGTGTGCGGTTACGACGATGCAGGGCACCGGGTCGCTCGTGAGTTGGCACAAGACGGTACACGCTTGGTGGTGATTGACATCGATTCCACCCGCGTGGACTCGGTTGAGGTGGATGAGTTGTCGGTGGCCGTGCCGGCGCTGTGTGGCGACGCCAGTGACCCCAAAACGCTGGTGCTGGCGGGGTTGACCAGTGGCTACTGTGCGGGGGTGCTGGCCCTCACGGGGGACGACTTCGTCAATACCAAAATTGCCCTGACGGCGCGATTGCTCAACCCTGACATACCCGTGCTCAGTGCGGTTCGTTACCACACTGCCCACGCCCGCATGGCCGCCGCTGGTGCAGACCACATCATCAATCCCTATGACACCTTTGCCGAGCGGGTGGCGCTTTCCATTCGCACGCCAAGTCTGCATGTGATTTATGAGAGTTTGACGATTCAATCCGGCACCGCCATGAATGAGCCACCGCAGTTGCCCTCTGGGCGTTGGATTTTGTGTGGCTCTGGCCTCTTCACTCGCACCCTGCACCGCCAATTGGAGCGTTTGAAGATAGACAGCGTGGTGATTGACCCCGAGCTGGCAGAAGATGAGGTGGACGCCCAGCACCTGAAGGGAGACCCCACCGACCCTGCCGTGCTGCGCGAGGCGGGTGCGGAAGAAGCCAGTGCTTTGGTGGCGGGTACGGCGGTTGATATCGACAACTTGGCCGTTGCGCTGGCGGGGCGCGGAATGAACAAAGCGCTGTTCATCGTCGCTCGCCAAACCCAGCGCCGAAACGGGCTGGTCTTTCGCGCGGCTCCGGTTGACCTGGTCATGCTGTCGGGCTACGTGTTAGCGGGTGAGGTATTGCGGGTCATTCGAGCGCCCCAGCTCGCCACCTTCTTGCGGCGCGCGCGTGACGAGGACGAGGCCTGGGCTGCGGACTTGCTGCAGACCATGCGAAAGGTGATTGGCAAAGAGGTGGTCGAATCCTGGTCCGTCACCCTTGAGCCGACGCAAGCCCAGACCGTGTGTCGAGCCCTGGCCGCGTCGCAGACTGTGACACTGGGCCAGTTGTTGACGCGCGCCGACGGCAGCGGCGACCTGATTCATGCGGTGCCACTTCTCTTGCAACGCGGTCAGGAGCGCGTGCTGCGCCCGGCCCTGAACATGCCCTTGCAACTGGACGATCGCATCCTGTGTTGTGGCCGTCACTCGGCGCGGGCCACCATGCGGCACAACTTGGTGGGCCACACCCTTCCCCTCATGCAAGATCAGGCTGGCGTGTAACGGGGGCACTGTCGGGTGCCTATCCGGGTCAACCGCCCTGATCGGGCTTAAAAAAAGGCCCACCTCAGGGACTGAGTTGGGCCTTTTGGGGGACTAATGTCGCGCCAAGCAGCGCGTGTCAGGTGTGGCGTTTATTTGCTAACGACGCGCACCATTTCCAAGCACTTGCTGGAGTAACCCCATTCGTTGTCGTACCAGGCTACGACTTTGACGAAGGTGCTGTCCAAAGACATACCGGCATCGGCGTCAAACACCGAGGTGCAGCTTTCGCCCCGGAAGTCGGTCGACACCACTTTGTCAGTGGTGTAACCCAACACGCCCTTCATGGGGCCTTCGGAGGCGGCCTTCATGGCGGCGCAAATGTCAGCGTAGCTGGCTTCCTTGACCAACTCGACGGTCAAGTCCACCACCGACACGTCGGAGGTCGGCACGCGGAAGGACATGCCGGTGAGCTTTTTGTTCAACTCAGGAATCACCACGCCCACTGCTTTGGCAGCGCCAGTGCTGGAAGGAATGATGTTTTCCAG
>JAGODZ010000224.1 GCA_017997975.1 Rhodoferax sp. | reverse complement strand
CGACGGTGATTCCTACCTGTACCACAACGCTCTCAACAATTTGGTGCGACGCTATATGAGTGATCCACCCAATACCCGCGCGGTTGCGGGTGCGGTGTTGGTTCGCAACTCGCGCAAAAATGGGGTGACTGCCGTCCAAGAGTGGGATTACTTTCAAGGCATCGCTGCCATCAAACGCTTGCAGAGTCTTTACCAAGGAACATTGGTCGCACAAGGCGCGTTTTCGGTCTATAGCACGGCCTTGCTGCGCGAGATGGGCGGCTGGCCTCGCACGGTGGGCGAGGCTATTGTCCTCACCTGGGATATCTGGGGCTCTCCGTGCGCCTGGCCGTCGCGGAGAACGTGGTGCTCAACGCCAGTCTGGACGCGGGTCAGCAGTGGATTGACGGCGACTCGCAAGCCACTTGGAGCGCCGTGGTCGGCCTCGCGTCCGGGCGCGGGAGCAAAACTCAGTGGAAGATTGGGCTCGAGACGAGCAATTCAGCATCTCAGTTGTCGTCGCAATCCGCCTCGTATCGCTACACCAGCGCTGTGGCGCAGCTCACGATTCCTTGGTAAGTCACTGCAAACAGTTTTTAGCGCTCAAAAAACCCTCATTGAATTACTCACTGAATTCTGGAGGGTTGGCGCACTGGGAGAGTGTTTGTACTGCCTTCGCCGGTGAGAGAACGAGGCGATTTTTTTACGCTCGGCGCTGGGTGTGCTGACGCAGCCAAGCGGCAAAGCGGTCTTCGCTCAGTTCGCCGGCGGCGAGGTTGAGCACAGTCAGTGTGGTTTCAGCTTGGCTAGCGGTGAGCTTATAGCCGTTGACGTACAGGAAAAGACCGGTCGCCAACAGCGCAGCGCGCTTGTTGCCATCCACAAACGGATGATTTTTGGCCACGCCGACGCCATAACTGGCTGCCAAGGCAGCAAAATCTGGATCGCCGAAGGCACACAGATTAAGGGGGCGCGCCAAGTCCGAGTCCAACTGCCCTTCGTCACGCATTCCTGCGCCCCCGCCATGCTCAGCTAGGCTTTCGGCGTGCAGCAGTAAAAGCGCCTGCTTGCTGATCCAGCGCCAGTTCATTTGGCCAACTGGTGGAAGGTGTCGCGGTATTCGCGCATGAATTCGCGACCTGCTGTGATCTCTTCTTCCAGCGCCGGGTTGTAGGGAGTGAGGATGAAGCCATCCGCGGATTCCGTCAAAAAGACGGTTTCACCCTTTTGCAGTTTCATACGCGCCAAGGCCTCCTTGGGCAAAATGACCCCAACTGAGTTGCCAATCTGTGTGAGCTTGAGTGTGTGCATGGCGAACCCCTTGATTGTTATTACAGTTGTAATACTAGCACCCCTCACGCTGCCTACACAATGAAAATTGCGGGGGGTCACTTGAAGAAAGTGCCTTCACTCTTGGGTATGGGACAGTCTTTGCCACTACCCTGTCACCCTGCACAGCGATGCGGTACGCCGCTTAAACTGCGCCCATGCACCCCATCCTCACCCGTGCCACCACATTCACCACTGCGCAGTGGGGGCGCCTCTGGGGTGTCGTTAAGCGCCATCCCGTGCGCGCCCTGTTGGTCGTTCCAGCCGTCTTGACGCTTTACGTCTTGGTGTTGGCCGTCATGACGCCTGGCATTGGGGACTTGCGCAAAGCCAAGTCGCAAGTTCCCTCCGTGCTGCTCACGGCTGACGACACGGTGTTGGCCGAATACAAGCGGGTCAACCGCCAATGGGTGGAATTGAAAAACATGGCGCCCCATGTGGTGGACGCACTGATCGCCACCGAAGACCGTCGCTTTTATGAACACCATGGCATTGACTTTCGCCGCACAGCGGGGGCGCTACTGAGCACCTTGCAAGGTGAACTGCAGGGCGGCTCGACCATCACCCAACAGCTGGCACGCAACCTCTACCCAGAAGAGATTGGGCGCGCGACCAGCATCACCCGCAAAGTCAAGGAAGCGATCACCGCGCTGAAAATTGAGGCGGTGTATTCCAAGCCCGAGATTCTGGAGACCTACCTCAACACCGTCCCCTTTCTCTACAACGCCTTCGGCATCGAGATGGCCGCACGCACTTACTTTGACAAGTCGGCCGACCAATTGGATGTGTTGGAGAGCGCCACGCTGATCGGCATGCTCAAAGGCACCAGCTACTACAACCCAGTGCAAAACCCCGAGCGCGCGGTGCGCCGGCGCAATCTGGTGCTGACGCAAATGGCCCAGTTTGGCAAGCTCGATCCAGCCCGGGTGGCGAAGTTGTCCAAACAACCCCTGCGGCTGGATTTTGAGCGGCAGGTGGAACCCTTGGGCATGGCCCCGCACGTGGCTCAATATCTGCGCAAATGGCTGGTCGACTGGGCGGATGACAAGGGCTATGACATCAACGCAGATGGTTTGCGTGTTTACACCACCATCGACACCCGGTTCCAAAAGGCCGCCCTGCGGGCCGTGGCGCGGCAGTTAGAGTCGCTCCAGAAACTGGCCGACCGCCCACTTAAAAAAGGGCAGGAATCGGTTCAATTACAGGCCGGGCTGCTGGCAATTGATCCGCGCGGTGGCGAAGTGCGGGCCTGGGTGGGCAGTCGCGATTTCGCCAAAGAACAATTTGACCATGTGAGTCAGGCGCGGCGTCAGCCGGGGTCCACCTTCAAGCCGTTTGTGTACGGCGCCGCCTTCATGATGGGGATGAGCCCATCCGACACCTTGATGGACACGGCGGTGCGCATTTCCTCAGGCGGTGAGGTCTGGACGCCCAGTGACGCCACGCCACCGACCGGTTTACCCACCAGTTTGCGTGACGGGCTGGCTTACTCTAAAAACACCATCACGGCGCAGTTGATGCAAAAAGTGGGCCCCGCCCGTGTGGGGAAACTGGCGCAGGCCATGGGCGTGCGCCAAAGTAAGCTCGACTTGGTGCCCTCGCTGGCGCTGGGCACCAGTCCGGTCACGCTGCTCGAAATGGTGGCCTCGTACGGCACCATTGCCAACGGCGGCAATTACAGGGAGCCCCTGCTGGTACGGCGCATTGAAGACCGCAATGGTCAACTGCTGGCGGAGTTTGTGCCAGTGAAAGAAGCCACGCCAGCGATGCCCCGGGCGAACGCGTTGACCCTGGTCAATGCCATGCGCGGCGTGATTGACGAGGGCACCGGTTCGACCATTCGCCACCGCTATGGCATCTCGGCCGACGTGGCGGGCAAAACGGGTACCACGCAGGACAACACCGACGGCTGGTTCATCATGATGAACCCCCAACTGGTGGTGGGAGCACGGGTGGGCTTCAACGACAACAAGGTCACCATGGGGTCTTGGGGCCAGGGCGCGCGCAGTGCGCTGCCGATGGTGGGGGATGTGTTTCAGCAAGGTTTTCGCAATCGCTGGCTCGACCAAAATGCCGAGTTCGACATTCCGCGCCCGCGTCCTCGTCCACGCCCTGTGCCTGCTGAGCCGCCAGAGGGCGACAATTCGCTGGTCGATATCGTGAACGATGTGTTAGGCAACTTGCTGCGAAAACTGCAGGGAAATTAAGGCATGACCCCAGCGAGGGTTGAACCTGGCGGGTCAATTCAAGTCGCTGATCTGCACCGTGTGAGCCGCTTTGTGGCGGTGTTCGCGGGGTGAATCGGCAACGGCAGTGGGTTTTTTCGTTTCCCGGACAATCAGCCCATGCACCTTTTGATTCCGTTTGCCTCTAGCCTCGCCGAAGGCTGTGTGTCGGCCCTGCCGCTCTTGAAACTCCCGCAGTTGGAGAAACTGCTGGCGCGACTCACGCCCGAGGCACCCGATTCCGGCGACGAATTCAGCCTCTCTACCCCCCACGAACGAGCGCTGGCCCGTGCGCTGGGCTTGCCAGTGCAAGACGGACTGATTCCTTGGGCCGCCCACCACGCCCAAACCGCAGGTGGTGCAGCGTTCATCACGCCCTGTCATTGGCAAGTGGGCTCGCACCAAATTGCCATGGGCGATTGGCCGCTGACCGATTTTTCTGAAGCCGAGTCGCGTGCCCTGATGGCCGCCATGCAGCCTTATTTTGAGGAAGACGGCATCACGCTGCAGTTTGACGACGCCACCCGCTGGCTGGCCTTCAGCCCGGTGTTTGACGACATTGCCACCGCCTCGCTGGACCGCATCCGAGGGCGCAACCTGGAAAACTGGATGCCGCGTGACGCCAACGCCGCTCCGCTGCGCCGCCTGCAAAACGAGATGCAGATGCTGCTCTACACCCACCCGGTGAATGAGGCGCGGTCGGCCCGCCGTGCGGCGGCGGTCAACTCGTTTTGGCTCAGCGGCACCGGGCGGCTCAGCCCGCCCCCCACCGCGCTCAGCACAGCACCGTCGATCGTCATCGACACCTTGCGCCAAGCCGCTTTAAGAGAAGATTGGCCTGCTTGGACACAGGCGTGGCAGCAAGTCGATGCCAACGAGTGCGCGGCGCTGCTCACGGCACTGAACCAAGGCCAAGCTGTTCAGCTCACCCTGTGCGGAGAACGCCATGCCCACCGCTTTCAAAGTGGGCCACGTTCGCTGCTGCAGAAGTTTTCAAGCCTTTTTGGCCCTCAGCCCTCGTCCCATCTGTTAGGCACGCTATGAAAATAATAGTAAGAGACATTCCCCCTCGCGCAGCCTGGGCTTTGGAGCAAGCCGGCATTCACCCGCTGCTGGCCCAGCTGTACGCCGCGCGCGGTGTCCAAAGCCCCCAAGAGCTTGACGACGGTTTGGCCCGCCTCATTCCCCCCACGGACATGCGGGGCACCACGGAAGCGGCCGTGTTGCTGGCCGATGCCATTGCAGCGAACAAAAAACTCTGCATCGTGGCGGACTACGACTGTGACGGTGCCACCGCCTGCGCCGTGGGCGTGCGCGGCCTGCGTTTGCTGGGCGCTCAGCATGTGAACTACATCGTGCCCGACCGGGTGGTGGACGGCTACGGCCTGACCTCGCCGATCTCTCAGCGGGTGAAAGACAGCGGTGCCGACGTGCTGATCACCGTGGACAACGGCATTGCCAGCTTCGAGGGCGTGGCCACCGCGCGCGCGCTGGGCCTGCAGGTGCTGGTCACCGACCACCACCTGCCCGCCAACCGCAACGGCCACATTGAGCTGCCTGACGCCGATGTCATCGTCAACCCCAACCAGCCCGACTGCCCGTTTGTCAGCAAGTCCATCGCCGGTGTGGGCGTGATGTTTTATGTGTTGCTGGCCTTGCGCGCAGAACTGCGCCGACGCGGTGTGTTTGACGCCCACACTCAACCCAAACTCGACACCTTGCTGCCCTTGGTGGCCCTGGGCACGGTGGCCGATGTGGTGAAGCTTGACGCCAACAATCGCAGACTCGTCGCTCAAGGGTTAAAACGCATCCGCGCCCTTGCCCTGCCTGCGGGACTAGCTTCTCTTTTTGTAGCAGCAGGACGCCAAGTCGCCACCGCCACCACCTTTGATTTCGGCTTTGCCTTGGGGCCACGCATCAACGCCGCCGGACGCCTGTCG
>JAGODZ010000223.1 GCA_017997975.1 Rhodoferax sp. | reverse complement strand
ACTAGGTCGAGTAAGTCGCTTGGAGAGCTGTTCCGTGTCGGCTCAAGTAGACGGGTCTTGCAATCGCAATGGCAGAGCGAAGGGGTTCCGTTTTATCGAGGCCGTGAAATTACGCTACTTGCGGCTGAAGGGCTCGTGAACAACGAGTTGTTTATTTCTGAAGATTTGTATGCGGAGTTTGTCGTAAAGAATGGAGTACCGAGCGCGGGTGACATCATGATCACGGCCATCGGTACTATTGGAAACTCTTACATGTGAAGGACGGTGATCGCTTTTACTTCAAGGACGCTAGTGTTCTTTGGTTAAAGAAAACCGCCGATGTGAGTAGTGAGTTCATCAATTGGTGGCTCAAATCGCCAAATTTTTTTGATCAACTAGACAGAGGCAATGGTGCAACAGTTGACACACTGACCATACAAAAACTGTCATCTGTTGCCGTTGATTTGCCCCCACTCCCCGAACAGCAACGCATCGCCATCTTCCTCGACGAAGCCTTCGACGGCATCGCCACAGCCAAGGCCAATGCCGAGAAAAACCTGCAAAACGCTCGCGAATTGTTCGGTCGCATCAGCGGCGCAGTGTTGGATCAGTTGGCTCCTATCAGCCGTACCGCAACGCTAGAAACTGTGGTCGAGTCGGACTGCAGCCTGTCATATGGCATTGTGCAGCCGGGTGACGAATTTGCTGACGGTTTGCCCATTGTTCGGCCGGTGGATTTGAACTGCAGTGTTGTCGGTTTACATGGCTTGAAGCGAATTGATCCGGCGCTCGCGAAGTCCTTCAGTCGGACTGCGCTCAAGGGCGCTGAAATTCTTCTTTGCGTTCGAGGAACGACCGGTAGGGTAGCGCTCGCAGGCAGAGAGTTAGCCGGTGCCAATGTCACCCGCGGCATTGTTCCCATTCGTTTCGACTCATCTCAGCTTTCGCAAGCGTTCGGCTATTGCCTGATGCGCTCAGAGCCGGTGCAATTGCAAATACGCGCGAAAACCTACGGAGCGGCGCTCATGCAGATCAACATCGGAGATTTGCGGCAGCTGAAGCTACCCATTCCACCACTGAAGGAGCAGCAATCCATAGTTCAGCGCCTCGGTGAAGTGGAGGCAGCGACGGAACGAATGGTTTCGACATACCAACGTAAGCTCATGGCCCTCGACGAGCTCAAAAAATCCCTGCTGCACCAGGCCTTCACCGGCCAAATTTGAATCCTATGGGCTGGACTTTGGCCTGCCACGCCCGTGCCACCGACCTCTCGATAGAATGGCTTCCATGGACCGAATCCAGGCCGTCAACCGTAAACGCATTGAATGGTGCTGTGCAGAGCAGGGCATGGCACCTGAATTGATGGCGGCCGTGCTGGACATGTCAGCGGACCGCTGGACGGCGTTTTGGAACGACGAGGCGGGATTGACGTTCAACCAACTGCGCAAGCTAGCCGACTATTTTGGTCGCGGCGTGTTGTTCTTCCTGGAGCCCGGCCCTGCTTTGGCAGAACAGGTCCACACGCCTCAGTTCCGGACACTGGCGCAACAGAAGCCCGAGCTTTCGCATCGACTTAGGCTTTTGATTGAACGGGTGGAGAGTCAAAGGGCTTTGTTCCTCAGCCTTCGCGAGGATCTCGACGACATGCTCTGGTCGCCGTTTCAGGCGCCCGATCTGCCATTGGGCAACGTCTCTGCTGCAGCAAAGCTTGCCCGGCAATGGTTGGGATTGGGCGAACAAAGAAATGACTTTGAGAGCTACCGCAAGGCAGTTGAGGGCAAGGGCATCCTGGTGTTTCGCACCAATGGCTACAACGGCCCCTGGCAGATTGCCAAGGAAAGCCCGGTAGCCGGTTTTGCTTTGTATGACGAGCAATGCCCTGTCATCGTAGTGAAGAAAATGCCATCTGAAGCGCCGCAGTCGTTCACGCTGATGCACGAGTTGGCACATGTACTGTTGCACAAGAAAAGTTGGATTGACGATGAAGCGGATCTTCGCGCCACAGAAGGGCGTGAACAGCAAGCAAACTTGTTCGCCGGCCTTGTGCTGGTGCCGGAGCATTTCCTGACCGCCATCAACGATGCAGAGCGACCTGCGAATGTGGCCGCTTTTGACGAATGGCTCAAGCCTCAGCGTCGGGCATGGGGTGTGAGCACTGAAGTTATCCTGCGCCGATTGCTGGCAGTGGGGCGATTACCAAGAGCAACTTACCTGGCCTATAGAGCCTGGAGCCTGGAAATCGGCAAGATAATAGAAGACGAGGGAGGCAATCGCATGTACCGACATCGCGAGCCAAAACATATTTTTGGCGATCGGTTCGTGCGTACGGTGCTGAACTCCCTCAGTGCTCGGCGTATCACGCTGTCTAAAGCCAGTGGCTATCTGGACGGTTTGAAGATCGCTGACGTGCATGAGCTGGAGCGGCACTATGCGGGCACTTGACGCCTCAGCCATCATTTACGCGTGGGACAACTATCCGCTCGCTCAGTTTCCTGGGTTGTGGCAGTGGCTAAGTGGCGAAATTCACACCCATGAGTTAGCCATTTCTGTTGTGGCCTTGGAAGAAGTGGCGCACAAAGCCCCTGAATGTGCAAAGTGGCTCAAAGCTGCTGGCGTACTGCGACTGCCCATTGGCGAGGCCGTTGTGATGACAGCCATGTTCATCAAACAGGCGATTGGTGTGGTGAATGACCAGTATCACCCGAAGGGCGTAGACGAAAATGACCTGTTCATCATTGCTTCTGCAAAGGTGCATGGAGCAGATCTGATTACCAATGAAGCGCGCCAGTTTGGTGCTCAAGCCGAAGCCAGAAAATACAAAATTCCTGCTGTATGTGAAATGGCTGGTGTTAGCGTGGTGAGTATGAACTTTCTGGAGTACATCCAGAAGTCAGCGCAGATATTCTGATTCTCCTGCTGCATGAACGAAGCCGAAACCCGCGCAGAACACATCGACCCTGCCCTGAAGGCTGCCGGCTGGGGCGTGGTGGAAGGCAGCCGCATCCTGCGCGAGCATGGCATCACACTGGGCCGACTGCAGGGTAACGCCAAGCGGGCCAAGGCCGATATAGCCGACTATGTGCTGGTGTACCGCAACACCAAATTGGCCGTGGTCGAGGCGAAGGCCTGGAACAAGCCCTACACCGAGGGCGTAGGGCAGGCCAAGGGCTATGCAGAGCGCCTGAGCGTGCGCTTCGCCTACGCCACCAATGGGCAGGCCATCTATGGCATCGACATGGCGACGGGCGCCGAGGGCGATGCGCCGCACTACCCCGGCCCGGAAGAGTTGTGGAATCTGACATTTGCCGAGGCGAATACATGGCGCGACCGTTTTGCGGCCGTGCCTTTCGAGGACAAGGGCGGCGCCTGGCAAGGCCGCTATTACCAGGATGTGGCGATCACCCGCACGCTGGACGCCATTGCCAACGGGCGTGACCGCATCTTGCTGACTTTGGCCACCGGCACAGGCAAGACCTTCATCGCCTTTCAATTGGCGTGGAAGCTGTTTCAAAGTCGCTGGAACCTCAAGGACTGGAAATCGGACGCGGAGCCCACGCGCCGGCCGCGCATCCTGTTCCTGGCAGACCGCAACATCCTGGCCGACCAGGCCTACAACGCGTTCTCGGCGTTCCCCGACGATGCGTTGGTGCGCATTGCGCCCGATGAGATCAAGAAGAAGGGGCGCGTGCCCAAGAACGGCAGCATCTTCTTCACCATCTTTCAGACCTTTATGAGCGGGCCGGGCGACTCGCCGTACTTTGGTGACTACCCGCCGGATTTTTTCGACTTCATCGTGATCGATGAATGCCATCGGGGCGGCGCCAATGACGAGGGCTCTTGGCGCGCCATCCTCGACTACTTTGCACCGGCCGTTCAGCTGGGCCTGACGGCCACGCCCAGGCGCACCATCAATGCAGACACCTACGCCTATTTTGGCGAGCCGGTGTATGTGTACTCGCTCAAGGACGGCATCAACGATGGTTTTTTGACGCCATTCAAGGTGCAGCAGATTGCCACCACGCTGGACGAGTACGTTTACACCCCCGATGACCTGGTGGTGGAAGGCGACATCGTGGCGGGCAAGCGCTACGAAGAGAAAGATTTCAACAAGATCATCGAGATCAAGGAGCGCGAGGCCTACCGGGTCAAGCTTTTGATGGGCATGATCGACCAGCGCCAGAAGACCATCGTGTTCTGCGCCACCCAGGTCCACGCGCTGGCAGTGCGTGACCTGATCAACCAGATGAAAACCAGCACGGACCCGCATTACTGCGTGCGGGTAACGGCCGACGACGGAGCATTGGGCGACCAGGCGTTGCGGGAGTTCCAGGACAACGAGAAGACCATCCCAACCGTCCTGACCACATCGCAGAAGCTCTCCACGGGGGTGGACGCCCGCAATGTGCGCAACATTGTGCTGATGCGGCCGGTCAATTCGATGATCGAATTCAAGCAGATCATCGGGCGCGGCACCCGCCTGTACGACGGCAAGGACTACTTCACGATCTATGACTTTGTGAAGGCCCACCACCTTTTCAGTGACCCAGAGTGGGATGGGGAGCCGGAAGAACCGGCAGCACCCGAACCGCCACGGCCTTCGCCCCCTGGACCAACCGTCGAGCCGCCTGATCGGCCGCAACCACCAGTGCCACCGCCACCCGCCAAGATCAAGGTGAAGTTGGCCAATGGCAAGGAGCGCACGATCCAGAGCATGACCGCCACCTCGTTTTGGAGTGCTGATGGCACACCCATGTCAGCAGCCCAGTTCCTGGAAAGCCTGTTTGGCGCCCTCCCCGAGTTCTTCAAGGATGAGGATCAATTGCGTGCCATCTGGAGCGATCCGGTGACGCGCAAGAGCCTGCTGGCCGGCCTGGCTGACAAAGGCTTTACTGCCGAACCGCTGGCCGAAATGCAAAAGCTGATCGAGGCCGAGAACAGCGACCTGTTCGACGTGCTGGCCTATGTGGCGTTTGAGGCAACGCCTGAAACCCGGTCCGAGCGCGCAAACAAGGCACGAGCAGTCGCGCACCGGCAGTTCAATGACAAACAGCAGGCTTTCGTGGACTTCGTGCTGGCGCAGTACGTCAAGCAAGGTGTGGAAGAGCTGGATGCCGAGAAGCTGTCACCACTGCTGAAGCTGAAGTACACCGCGCTCAACGATGCCCTCAAGGACTTGGGCAGCCCCGAGCAGATCCGGCAGGTGTTCGTCGGGTTTCAGCGGTATTTGTATGAGCCGGGGGCCAGGGGGCTACCCTCGTAGCATCACAACGCCTCATATCGTCTCAACGGCACCACAGTCAGGGACACTCTTGAAAATGACGGTACTTTTGACGGTACTTTTGAAATAATTTCCCAGTAAACACAGTATCCATGGGGCCTACAGCGTGATTTGTGATTCCGGCCCCGGCACCACAGACAAGGCCGGTAGCTTCCATAAGCTACCGGCCTTTTTCTTTTTGTTGGCTCACTCGTTGCCAGTTGCTTGTTTCGGTTGATGCCCCAGCACTTAACGCAGGCCCAGGGTCAGTTTGCTGGCATT
>JAGODZ010000222.1 GCA_017997975.1 Rhodoferax sp. | reverse complement strand
CCCAGTTTGAAGCGCGTGTTTTGAAACGCCGCGATGGGTTGGCCAAAAACGGTGCGCTCTTTCACGTAGTCCACCGTCCAGCCAATCGCCGCCTCGGCGGCGGCCACGGCACCGATGGCGATTTGCAGGCGCTCCCAAGGCAGCTGTTCCATCAGGCAAACAAAGCCTTTGTTCTCGAACGTCGGTCCGCCCAGCAGGTTGGTGCCAGGCACGCTGACGTTGTCAAAAAACAGCTCAGACGTGTCTTGGGCCTTGAGCCCGAGTTTCTTCAAGCGCTTGCCCACCGAGAAGCCCGCCATGCCCCGCTCCACCAACAGCAAGCTGGTGCCTTTGGCCCCGGCGGCAGGGTTGGTTTTGGCCACCACGACCACCAAGTCGGCGTGCCAGCCGTTGGTGATGAAGGTTTTGCTGCCATTGAGCAAATAACTGCCGTCAGCTTGTTGGATGGCGGTGGCTTTGATGCCTTGCAGGTCAGACCCGGCGGCGGGCTCGCTCATGGCAATGGCACCAATCATCTCGCCGCTGGCCAACTGGGGCAGGTAACGGGTTTTTTGGTCTTCCGTGCCGTAGTGCAGCAGGTAAGGTGCCACGATTTCACTGTGCAGGCTGAAGCCAATGCCGGTGAACCCGGCGCGGTTCAGTTCCTCCATTTGCACCACGGAGTAGAGCTTGTCGGCCTCGGAGCCGCCATAGGCCTCGGGCATGGTGGCGCACAAAAACCCGTTTTCGCCCGCTTTGTTCCACACGGCGCGGTCCACAAAGCCTTGCTCTTCCCAGTCGGCATGGAACGGGGCGACTTCTTTGTCCAGAAAACGCTTAAAGCTGTCTCTGAAAGCTTCGTGGTCCGGGGTGAAAAGCGTTCTTTCAATCATGTTGTCTCCAAGTTGACTCAAATGCGGTGGATTAAAGGGATGATTTACACCTCAACGCACTTTACTGCAGCGTGCCAACTTGCATACCCCGTCTTTCTTTTCAGGAGCCCCCATGACCGAAGCCTTTATTTTTGATGCTATCCGCACCCCTCGCGGCAAGGGCAAGAAGGACGGGAGCCTGTTTGAAGTGAAGCCCGTCAACCTGCTGGCCGGGCTGTTAACCGAATTGCAGCGCCGCAATGACCTCGACACCTCGCAGGTGGACGATGTGGTGATGGGCGTGGTGTCGCCCGTGGGCGACCAAGGCGCGGTGATTGCCAAGGTGGCCGCCCTCAAAGCGGGCTGGGACTTCACCTGCTCGGGCATGCAGATCAACCGGTTTTGCGCCTCGGGCTTAGAGGCCGTCAACTTGGCGGCGCAAAAGGTGCGTTCGGGCTGGGAAGACCTGGTGGTGGCAGGCGGTGTGGAGAGCATGAGCCGCGTGCCCATTGGCTCAGATGGGGGTGCTTGGGCCATGGACCCCGAAACCAACTCGGCCACCGCCTTTGTGCCCCAAGGCATTGGGGCAGATCTGATTGCCACGCTCGCTGGTTTCACGCGGGAAGATGTCGATGCGTTTGCCCTCGAATCTCAGCGCCGCGCCAGCCACGCCCGCGCCAGCGGCTACTTTGACGCCTCTGTGATCCCCGTCAGAGACGCGATGGGTCAAATTATTTTGGCGCAAGACGAGTTCATCAAGCCCAACACCACGCTGGAAGGCTTGGCGTCGTTGAAACCGGCGTTCGAGCCAATGGGCGCGATGGGGTTTGACCAAGTGGCGCTCACCCGCTACCCGCAAGTCGAGCGCATTCACCATGTGCACCACGCGGGCAACTCGTCTGGCTTGGTGGACGGCGCAGCAGCAATGTTGATTGGTTCCGAGGTGGCAGGCCAGCGCCACGGTTGGACGCCACGGGCCCGCATTGTGTCGGCGGCTTTAAGCGGGGCCGACCCCACCATCATGCTCACCGGCCCCATGCCTGCGGCGCGCAAGGCGCTGGCCAAGGCGGGCCTGACGATGGACCAAATGGACTTGGTGGAAGTGAATGAAGCCTTTGCGGCTGTGGTGATGCGCTTCATGAAAGAGATGAACGTGCCGCATGACAAGGTGAATGTGAATGGCGGCGCCATTGCCATGGGCCACCCGCTGGGCGCAACGGGTGCCATGATTTTGGGCACCTTGATTGACGAGCTGCACCGCCGCCAACTGCGCTACGGCATGGCCACGTTGTGTGTGGGCGGTGGCATGGGCATTGCCACGATTGTGGAGCGACTTTGATTGATTTAAGCCTTTTAGGCCTCTAGCCCTTATTCAGCCTGTGCAAGCAGCTCCTTTATTTATAGCAAATTTCCCATGAAAAACATTCACTACGCCGTGCAAGATGGCATTGCCACCATCACCTTTGATGAGCCGAATTCACCGGTGAACACCATGAGCTTGCAGTGGCAAGACGACTTGGCTGAACTGACAGCGCACATACTGAAAGACAAAGACACCCTCCAAGGTCTGCTGCTCACGTCGGCCAAGCCTACTTTTTTTGCCGGAGCCGATCTGAAAAGCGTGATGCGCTTGCAAGCGTCAGACGCACCTGCCGTGTTTGCCAGCATTGAACGCGTCAAACACCACTTTCGCATGATCGAGACATTGGGCAAACCCGTGGTCAGCTGCCTGAACGGCTCGGCACTGGGTGGCGGCTGGGAAGTGGCGCTGGTGGGCCACCACCGCATTGCCATAGACGACGTCAAAATTCAGTTTGGGCTACCAGAGGTGACGCTGGGCCTGTTGCCCGGGGCCAGCGGGGTGACCAAGATGACCCGCCACCTTGGGCTGATGGGCGCGCAACCCTATTTGGTGGAAGGAAAATTGTTTTCACCTCAGAAGGCGCTGGAACTGGGCCTGGTGCATGAGCTGGTGACACCGTCTGCCAACGCGGCCGCCGAGATGCGTGCCCGCGCCTTGGCTTGGATTGCGGCCCACCCGGTCGCCCAACACCCTTGGGAGGCCAAAGACTACAAAGTGCCGGGCGGCACCCCTGCCAACCCCAAGGTGGCTGCCATGCTGGCCGTGGCACCCGCCATGCTGAAGCAACAAACCCGCGGCCTCTACCCTGCCCCCGAAGCGATTCTGGCCTGCATGGTGGAAGGCCTGCAGGTGGATGTGCCTACCGCGCTGCGCGTTGAGAGCCGTTTGCTGGCCCAACTCATGACGGGCGCGAATGCCCGCGCCATGATCAACACTTTTTTCTTTAACCTGAACGCGGTCAAAAGCGGCCCATCCCGTCCGGGGCAAACCCCGCGCTTCAAACCGCGCAAGGTGGGTTTGCTGGGCGCTGGGATGATGGGCGCGGGTATTGCGTTCGCGCAGGCCAGCCGGGGCATGGCTACGGTGCTCAAAGATGTCACGCTGGAGAAAGCCGAGGCAGGCAAGGCCTACAGCGCCAAAGTCACCCAGTCGCGCGTCGCCAAAGGCCGCATGGGTGCCGACCAACAAGCGCATCTGCTGTCACTCATTCACCCCACCGCAGAAAATAGCGATTTGGCGGGCTGCGATTTGATCATTGAGACGGTGGTTGAAAACCGCGCCTTGAAAGCCCAAGTCACCCGAGAGGCCGAACCATTGTTGGCACCGGGTGGTTTCTTTGCGTCCAACACCTCGACGCTGCCCATTGGCGGGCTGGCCCAGGCCAGCGCCGCGCCCGATAAATTCATCGGCATCCACTTCTTCAGCCCGGTGGACAAGATGAAGCTGGTAGAGATCATTCGCGGCCCCCTTACCAGCGACGACACCGTGGCCCAAGCAGTGGACTATGTGCTGGGCTTGGGCAAGCTGCCCATTGTGGTGAACGATGGCCGAGGCTTCTTCACCAGCCGCGTGTTTGGCACCTTTGTGATGGAAGGGGTGGCCATGCTGAGCGAGGGCATTCCCGCAGCAGCCATTGAAAACGCCGGCCTGCAGTGCGGCATGCCGGTGGGGCCGCTGGCGGTGTTGGATGAGACCACGCTCACCTTGAGCCTGCATGTGATGGACCAAGCCCGCGCTGACAGCGAGGCCGAAGGGCTGCCCTACGTGGCCACAGCGGGTGAGCTGCTGCTCACCGACATGGTGAATCAACACCACCGCCCCGGTCGCGCGGGAGGGGCTGGTTTTTACGAGTACCCGGCAGAGAAAGGGGTCAAAAAATTTTTGTGGCCACAGCTCAAGGTGCTGTTTGAAAAAGAAGACACCCCTTGGAACATCACCGATTTGAAAGACCGCTTGCTCTACCGCCAAGCCGTGGAAACCGCCCGTTGTCTTCAAGAAGGTGTGCTGACCAGCGTGCATGAGGCGAACGTGGGCTCGATCTTCGGCATCGGCTTTCCGGCCTGGACGGGCGGCGCATTGCAGTTTATTTACGGCATGGGCATCGACCGCTTTGCCCAGCGCTGTGACGCGTTGGCGAGCCGTTTTGGAGAAGGTTTTGAGTTGAGCGACCCAGTGAAGGCATGCCTCAAACAGCACCAACCCTTCTATTGAGCAAGCCTTTAAACTGCAAGCCCTTCCAACAATTACCCACACCCCACACCATGCTGGCCCGCTTGCTTCGCCGATTCCTCGTTATTCAATGGGCCATGGGCGGCTTGTTGGGCTGGTGGGCGACGCGACACTTCGGCGCGTCTGCCGGCTGGGCAGTGCTGGTGGCACTGCTGTTTCCGGTGGGGTTGATCGTGTTGATTGGGTTCATTGCGGCGGTGCGCTCCCATGTGCCGGGGTCCAACCGGCTGTGGTGGCGCGCGCTGATCGGTGAGACATGGGCCATGCTCAAGCTCGCGCTGCTGGAGATGCCGTGGACTGTTCAGCCCCCCCAAGTGCGCCCTGCGCTGGGGGCCGAGCGACTGATTCCCGTGGTGCTGGTGCATGGCTATGTGTGCAACCACCGCATCTTTGATCGAATGACCCAGGATCTTCGCTTGGCGGGACACCCCGTTTTGGCGGTGGACTTGGAGCCGGTATTTGCCAGCATTGATGATTACGCCCCACTCGTCGAGCAAGCCGTCGAACGCTTGTGCAGCGAGACCGGTGCCAGCCAAGTGGCTTTGGTCGGGCACAGCATGGGCGGGCTGGTGATTCGGGTGTGGATGCGCCAATTGGGCGCTCACCGCGTGGCCCGCATCCTCACCTTAGGCACACCACACGGCGGCACGCGGGCCGACCTCTACCCGTTTTCCCCCAACAGTTTGCAAATGGTATGGGAAAGCCCATGGCTGAAAGACCTGTCCACCCACGAGACGCCGGACGGGCGTACGCTGATGCAGATTGCCTTGAGCCCTCAGGACGCCATTGTTTTTCCGCAGCGCGAGCAAATCTTGCCGGGCGTGCCGGTCACAGTGTTTGAAGGGCTCGGGCACATTGAGCTGTGCTTTAACCCAAAAGTCAGGGACTGGGTAGTGACGCAATTGGCGTTGCCGCAGCGGTGAATGAACCGCTTTTTCAAGGTAATGAGGATGGTAGGACTTACGCATTGATGCGCGCGTCGAATTCTGTTAAGCGCTCACCGAGAAGTCTTTCCGTAATCCGTTTAGCTATCCTCAGAGGCATTGAGTACGCAAGACTTACGGAAGAACTTTCCTTT
>JAGODZ010000221.1 GCA_017997975.1 Rhodoferax sp. | reverse complement strand
CCCTTCGACAGGCTCAGGGCGAACGGATGCAGTCGATGCACAAACCGCCATGCTGGCCGAGTTGCTGCTCAAGCACGGCTTGGGTGCGCTGGGGGTGCATGCCGTCAGCGCACCCAAGCAGGTGGCGGAGGTGACGGTGCACCGTGTGCTCTTGGCCGATGACAAGCACATGTGGCTGTGTTTTGAGCCGTACACCGAGGCGCTCAAAGCAGAAATCGTCAAAGCCCAACCCGCGCAGGTGGTGATGCTCAACTCCTGCTTCGTGGGCACCCAAGCCGACGAGCAGTTGGCCAACCTGCAGCTGGAGCTGGCGGGGCTGGACATTGGCCTGACCGTGATTTAAGGCGGGCATGATGAACCCCATGCATTCCTTAGGCGGCGCAGACCCCTCTTTATTGCACGATGTGCGCCAGCTCATTGAGCAGGCGCGCGCGCATGTGGCGACAGCAGCCAACAGTGCGCTCACACGCTTGTATTGGCAGGTGGGGCACACAATTGCGACCAATTTGCTGGTGAACGGCCGTGCGGCCTATGGCCAAGAGATTTTGCCGACACTGTCGGCAAAATTGGTTCCTGCCTATGGCAAGGGTTTCAGTGAGCGCAATTTGGCCCGCATGGTGTCGTTGGCCGAGGCTTTCACAGAGCCCAATACCGTTGCGGCACTGTCGCGCACATTGAGCTGGAGCCATTTCATCGAAATTTTGCCGCTCAAAGCCCCACTGGAGCGCGAGTTTTATGCCGAGATGTGCCGGGTCGAGCGCTGGAGCGTGCGCACCCTGCGCGAGCGCATTGGCAGCCAGCTGTACCTGCGCTCCGCCATTGCCAAAAAACCCGATGCGGTGATTGCGCAAGAGCTAAGCCACTTGCGTGAGGGTGGGCAGGTGACGCCTGACCTGGTGTTTCGCGACCCCTACATGCTGGACTTTTTAGGCCTGCCCGACGGCTACAGCGAGCGCGACCTAGAGGCCGCCATTTTGCGCGACATGGAGCGCTTTTTGCTGGAGCTGGGCGCGGGCTTTGCCTTTGTGGCGCGGCAAAAGCGCATTAGCGTCGGGGCGGACGATTTTTACCTTGACCTGCTGTTCTACCACCGGCACCTGCGCCGCTTGGTGGCGGTGGAACTGAAGCTGGAGAAGTTCGCACCCGCGCACAAGGGCCAGATGGAGCTGTATTTGCGCTGGTTAGACCAAAACGACCGCGCCGAGGGCGAGGCGTCGCCCATTGGCCTGATTTTGTGTGCCAGCGCCGACCGCGAGCAGGTGGAGCTAATGGATTTAGAGAGCGCCAACATTCGCGTGGCGCAGTACTTGCACGCCTTGCCCGATGTGCAGGTGCTGCAAGCGCAGCTGCACCGTGTGGTGCAACTGGCCAAGGAGCGGCAGGCACAATTGAACAGGGTGGCCTCGCCAGACGACAAGGAAGAACAATGACCATGAAATTACAGTTCAGCCACCAGGACTACCAGACCAAGGCGGTCGATGCCGTGGTGCAGGTGTTTGCCGGGCAGCCACCGGCCATGGGCGAATTTGCCCTTGCCGGCCAAAACGCCAGCGTGTCCTATGCGGGTGACGGCAGCATTGGCAATGCGCTCAAGCTGTCAGACGAGCAATTGCTGGCCAACCTGCAAGCGGTGCAAAAAGCCAATGGCTTGCCGCCATCCAGTGCCTTGGTTGCGTCGCAGTCAGACAACGGCAAAGCGGTGTTTTGCCCGCTGAACTTCACCATAGAGATGGAAACCGGCACGGGCAAAACCTATACCTTTATCAAAACCATGTACGAGCTGAACAAGGTGTATGGGTTCAAGAAGTTTGTGGTGGTGGTGCCCAGCGTGGCCATACGCGAGGGCACCATGAAAAACCTGCAAATCACCCGCAGCCACTTTGCGGCGGACTATGCGAATGTGCCGTGTGTGCCCATATTGTTTGACAGCAACAAGCTGACGGACCTGCGCCACTTTGCCCAAAGCGATGCGCTGAGTGTGTTGGTGATCAACATTGATAGCTTTACCAAAGACAACAACAAGATCAACCAAAAGGGCGAGCGGGCGTTTGCGCCGATTGAGTACATTCGGGCGGTAAACCCGTTTGTGATTGTGGATGAGCCGCAAAACTTTGAGACCGATGTGCGCCGCCGCGCGCTGATGGACTTGAACCCGCTGTGCACGCTGCGCTATTCCGCCACGCACAAAAACCCCTACAACCTGCTGTATTCGCTCAGCCCGGTGCAGGCGTATGACCTGGGGCTGGTCAAGCAAATTGAGGTGGACGGCGTACTGGCCGACGAAGACCACAACCAAGCCTTTGTAGAGCTGGTGAGTATTGACGCCAAAGCCAAAGGCATTACAGCCAAGGTGCGCCTAGATGTGAACGGCAAGACTGAGCCCAAGCGCACCGAGGTGACGCTAAAGCTGGGCGAAGACTTGTTTGATAAATCTAAGAAGCGCGATGTGTACCAAGACGGCTACATCCTGAATGAGATTCGGGCGGACGAGGGGGAGATTGAGTTCTCAGGCGGACGCGTGATTCGGGTCAACCAGGCGCAGGGTGGCTTGGCCGACGATGTGATGCGCTTTCAGATTGAGCGCACCGTGGCGGCGCACTTTGCCAAGCTCAAAAACGTACAGCTGATTGGCGTGAAGGTGTTGAGCCTGTTTTTTATCGACAAGGTGGCGAACTACCGAGCCTATGACGAGGACGGCAGCCCCGCGCTGGGCAAGTTTGGCGTCTGGTTTGAGGAGGCATTTAACAAGTACGCCAGCAAACCGCAGTACCGTGGGCTGATACCGCACACGGCCAGTGCGGTGCATGGCGGCTACTTTTCAGGCGATAAAAAGGGCAAGGGCAGCAAGGCCAAGACGGTGTGGGTGGATACATCGGGCACGGTGGCCAAAGACGACAGCACGTATCAGCTCATTATGAAAGATAAGGAGCGGCTGTTAAGCGCGGAGGTGCCGCTGCAATTTATCTTCAGCCACTCGGCTCTGCGCGAGGGCTGGGACAACCCCAATGTGTTCCAGATTTGCACGTTGAATGAAACCAAGAGCGCCACAAAAAAGCGCCAAGAGATTGGCCGGGGCTTGCGGCTGTGTGTGAACAAAGACGGCGAGCGGGTGCAGGATAAGCGGGTGAATGTGCTGACGGTGATTCCGAACGAGAGCTACGAAGCCTTTGCCAAGGCGCTGCAGCAAGAGATTGAGGACGAAACGGGGGTGAGCTTTGAGCGCCGCATTAAAAATGCACGTGCCAAAGCACGCGTGAAGCGCAAAACCTTGACGGCAGAAGAAGAAGCGTTGTTTCAATCCATCTGGAGCAAGATCAACTACCAAACCAGCTACAGCGTGACCCTGGATACGCCAAGGCTGATTACAGAGTGCATGAAGGCGTTGGGGGACACAAACCAGTACCCCAAAGTGCGCCCCCCTAAGATAAGGGCGGACAAGGCCAAAATCATCATGCGCCGTGATGGCGTAGAGGGCATGCACATTGGCACCGGTGACACCGATGCCCGGTTCTACGGCACTGCCGTGCCAGATGTTTACGCCTATATTCAGAACCGGGTGCACCTGTCGCGTTCAACGATTTTCTCCATATTGGACGGCTCTGGGCGCATGGGTGAGTTGTTGTTGAATGCGCAGGCATTTTTAGACACGGCCATATCGGCCATTCAGACCTGCTTGCAGACCCTGATGGTGCAAGGCATCAAGTACCAAACCATCAATGGCCGCCACTATGAAATGAGTTTGTTTGACGAGGAGCTGGAAACCTACCTCAGCAGCGTGTACCCACCTGCAAATGATGAGCTGACCACGCCGGTGGAAAAAACATTGCTGCAAGCCCAGCCGATTGACGAGCAGAAGGCGCCTTTGGGCGAAGCATTTGCTTGTGTGATCAGCGAAAGCGACACAGAAAGCCAGTTTGCTCACGATTGCACAGTGGACCCACGCGTCAAGTTTTTCTTTAAGTTGCCTAGGCGATTCAAGGTGGCAACCCCTATAGGGACTTATAACCCCGATTGGGCCGTGGTGCTGGAGGACGATGCGCGGGTGTATTTTGTGGCAGAGACCAAGTCCACCACCATCCGCAATAGCCGCCGCCCCGCCGAGAACCTGAAAATTGACTGTGCCCGCGAGCACTTTGGTTTGGCGGATTCGGTGGTCTTTAAGGATGTGACGCGGTTGAGTGAGTTGACAGATTGAGTGTTGTAGCGGGAAAGCAGGAGAACTGGCCTTTGGATGAATCAAAAGACCGTGTTCTTGGCTAACTTGCTACTTCCCCCAACTATCCTTCAACCCCACCGAGAAGTTAAACACCGGCTTCTTCGCCGTGTGGTCCACGCCGTCGGCCACAAAGTAGCCGTGGCGCTCAAACTGGAATTTTTGGTCGGCGCGGGTGCGGGCCAGGGACGGCTCGATCTTGGCTTGCACGACTTTGAGGCTGTTGGGGTTCAGGGCTTCGATGAAGTCTTTGCCGCCGGCGTCGGGTTGGGGGTCGAGGAAGAGGCGGTCGTACATTCTTACCTCGGCGTCCAGTGCGTCGGCCACGCCGACCCAAGTGATGACGCCTTTGACTTTGACGGCGTCGCTGCCGGGGGTGCCGCTTTTGGTGTCGGGGATGAGGGTGGCGAGCACTTCGGTGACGTTGCCGTCGGCGTCATGGGTAGCGCCGGTGCATTCAATGACGTGGCCGTATTTCAGGCGCACTTTGTTGCCCGGGAACAATCTGAAGAAGCCTTTGGGTGGGGTTTCCTCGTAGTCGGTGCGCTCAATCCAGACTTCTTTGCCGATGGTGAAGCTGCGCTTGCCCAGCTCGGGGTGGTGGGGGTGAATGGGGGCGCTGCAGTCGTCTTGCATATCCGCGCCCATGACCTCGTCCCAGTTGGTGAGCACGAGTTTGATGGGGTCGAGCACGGCCATGGCGCGGGTAGCGCTGCCGTCCAGGGTTTCGCGCAGGCAACCTTCTAGGGTGCTGTAGTCGATCCAGCTGTCTGATTTGGTGACGCCAATGCGTTCGGCAAACAGTTGCAGGCTCTCAGGCGTGTAGCCCCGGCGGCGCAGGCCCACGATGGTTGGCATGCGGGGGTCGTCCCAGCCGTTGACTTTGCGGTCGTACACCAGTTGCGCCAGTTTGCGCTTGCTGGTGATGACGTAGGTGAGGTTCAGGCGGGCAAATTCGGTTTGCTTGGGCGCGGGGCCGGTGAGCAGGCCACCTTCAATGAGGCGGGCCAGCAGCCAGTCGTAAAACGGGCGCTGGTCTTCAAACTCTAGGGTGCAAAAGCTGTGGGTGATTTGCTCTAGCGCGTCCTCAATGGGGTGCGCGTAGGTGTACATGGGGTAAATGCACCATTTGTCGCCGGTGTTGTGGTGGGTGGCGCGGCGAATGCGGTAAATGGCGGGGTCGCGCAGGTTGATGTTGGGCGAGGCCATGTCAATTTTGGCGCGCAAGACCATGGAGCCGTCTTCGTGGCGGCCGTCGCGCATTTGGCGAAAGCGGGCCAGGTGGTGCTCGATGCTCAGGGCGCGAAACGGGCTGTCG
>JAGODZ010000220.1 GCA_017997975.1 Rhodoferax sp. | reverse complement strand
GACATGCGCTTGCCCGCATTTGTGAAGCGTGTTTCAGTTCGGGCGCGAGGTCTGGAGCGCATCATCACGCCCCTAGAAAACACGTGGGACAGCTTCTTTCTGGACTCGCTTGCGGTGCCGGAAGACTTTCTACCTACCCGCGCCAGCCAAGCGCAGAGCGACCGTGAAGCGCTGTGATGTTGAAGTACCTTCTGGACACCAACATCGTTATCTACGTCATCAAACGCAAACCCTTGAGCGTCTTGCCACTTTTCAACACGCATGCCGGGCATATGGCCATATCGTCCATCACGCTCGCTGAATTGCTCCATGGCGCAGAAAAGAGCACGGCGCCAGCACAGACTTTGGCGGTGGTGGAAGACTTTTGCAGTCGCCTGGAAACGCTGCCCTACGGTCCCAAGGCGGCTCAGCACTACGGCAGCATACGCGCCAGTCTGGAGAAAGTGGGGCTGCCCATTGGCGTCAACGACCTCCACATCGCCGCCCACGCTCGCAGCGAAGGCCTGACCCTGGTGACCAATAACCTACGCGAATTCGAGCGCGTGCCCGCTTTGCAATTGGAAAACTGGGTCGCTTGAATCAGCGCTGGGTGCGTTTAAAGGCCTTTAAGGTAAGAGCGTCTTCACCCCCGTGTGGTAGTTTCAAGCGCATGACCACCTGGATCGACACCCATTGCCACCTAGATGCTGCTGAGTTTGGAACGGAGACGCTTACTGTGCGGGCGAGTGCTACGCGCCGGAACGTCGTGCACTGCGTCATTCCCGCCGTGCACGTCGCCAACTTTGATGCCGTGCGCTTACTGGCCCATGCCAGCGGCGACAGTTACGCCCTTGGGATTCATCCCTTGTATGTGAAGCAGGCGACAGACGCCGACCTGAACCACCTAGATGCGCAGTTGACGCTGCACCGCGATGACCCCCATCTGGTGGCGGTGGGGGAAATTGGGCTGGACTTGTGGGTGCCTGAGTTAACGCAAAGCCCGTGGCGAGAGCGTCAAACTGACTTTTACTTAGCGCAATTGAAACTGGCCCGGCAGCACGACTTGCCGGTGATTCTTCATGTGCGCCGCTCTGCTGACCTGTTGCTCAAAGGGCTGCGTTCGGTGGGCGGCGGGCGACCTTGGCGCGGCATTGCCCATGCCTTCAACGGCAGTGCGCAACAGGCCCACGCATTTATAGCGCTGGGGTTTAAATTGGGGTTTGGCGGTGCGCTGACGTATGAGCGCGCCCAGCAGTTGCGCCGCTTGGCGTGCGAGCTGCCGTTAGAGGCCATCGTGCTGGAAACCGACGCGCCTGATATGCCGCCGCATTGGCTTTACACAAGCGCCGCCGAGCGTGCAGCTGGCGCGCCTCAAGGGCGAAACGAGCCCGCTGAACTGCCCCGCATTGGTGCTGAATTGGCGGCCTTGCGCGGCATGCGTGTGGACGAACTTGCCGCAACCACCACCCGCAACGCGCTGGATGCTTTGCCCCGGCTGCGCGCCTTGCACCCTGAATGCTGACGGTTGGCAGCGGGTCGGCAGGTAAACTGCGCGGCAACTTTCTCTAATGAACGACTCACTATGACCGAATCGAACTCGACGCCACAACCCCCCTGCCATGCCGGACGCTGGCGGGCTGCCACTATTTTCTGTTTGGTGGTGATCGCCATTGCCTCGGCCAGCGGCATGAGCATGTACGAGCAATTCAAGGCGCAGATGAACCACCTGCAAACCAAACTGGCCAACGTGCACCAAATCCAGTACCTGTCCGTGCTGCTCGATGAAGCCAAAGCGCCTGCGCTGCTGGTCACCTTGGATCCGCTGGACGCCGCTTGGCAAGTCCAGCGCTTGAACCGTGTGGTGGAAGGCCAAGAAGACACCATGCAGCTGTGGGCGCTGCCCGCCAGCGGTGAACCGCGTTCACTCGGTATTTTGACCCGTGGCAACCAAACTTTGAGCCTGCCTGTGTCTGACAACACCTTGTTTGAAGTGCCCCGGTTGGCCATCAGTGTGGAAGAGAAGGGCGGTGTGGAGCCCGGCGTGGGGCCACGGCTGCCGTATCTGTTTGAAGGCACGTTGATTAAAAAAGCGCTGTAACGGGTCTGCCGGACTGCCATGACCGCGAAGAAGACTGAGTTCGCCTCGGCCCCGCAGCCGCAGCCGCTGCGCTTGACGGGTTTGGCGCCGTTGGTGTCCCGTGAGACCCGGCTGGTGATTTTGGGCAGCTTTCCCGGCGCGGCGTCCTTGGCCAAGCAGCAGTATTACGGTCACCCGCAAAACCAATTTTGGCGAATTTTGCAAGCCATTTGGCCCTCTAACCCAGGTGCAGACTGCACCAGCAGCTATCAAAAACGGAGTGACTGGTTGCTAGCAGCCTGTCGGACTTAGGAATCGTCGGCTGCAAATCGACCGCAGCGGGCTATTTTTCGCCGCTTTCTTACCCAATATCCAGATATTGGGCTGCGAAATCGTCAAAAACTATCCTCGCTGGGGCCGATTTTCGCTTTCGACGACCTAAGCCCGACAGGCTGCTAGAGCGTGGACTGGGCGTGTGGGACGTGTACGCCAGTTGTGAGCGCCAGGGCAGTTTGGATACCGCCATTCGCCACCCGCAAGTGAATGATTTTGCAGCGCTGATGCAACGTTGCCCGCAATTGACCACGGTGGCGCACAACGGCGGCGAGAGCTTTCGCCACGCCCAACACACCGCCGCGCTGGGACTGGCGGTGTACAAGTTGCCGTCCACCAGCCCGGCCAACGCCAGTTGGTCTTTCGAGCGCAAGCTGCTCGCGTGGCGCGAGGTGATGGTTGCCGCAGGTTTGGTGTGAATGAACGCTAAAAGTCCTTTGGAGATAATGGCTTCATCTTGAAAAAACGCACACCTAAACTCCCCGAAGTCAACTTCTCCGATGAGGGCAACCTCCGACACCTGCACTTGGGCACCGAGTGGATTCAGGGCACCATGCAAATGGACGCTCCCATTGCGCTGTTTCACGAGTACATCCAGCGCATGATGGCCTGGCTGCTGTTTGTGGAGCCCGACTCGGTCAAATCCCGCCAAGCCGTGCAACTCGGCTTGGGTGCCGGGTCGCTCACCAAGTTCTGCCACAAAGAACTGCGCATGAAAACCACGGCCATTGAGCTGAATCCGCAAGTGCTGATGGCTTGCCGGGGCTGGTTCAAGTTTCCGGCTGAAAACAGCCGCATCCAAGTGGTGCTGGCCGATGCCGCGCAAGAAATCCAAAACCCCACGTGGTGGGGCACCGTGGATGCGCTGCAGGTCGATTTGTACGACCATGAAGCCGCCGCCCCGGTGCTGGACAGCCTGCCGTTTTACAACCACTGCCAACGGCTCTTGACGCCTGAGGGGTGCATGACGGTCAACCTGTTTGGCCGTGCGTCCAGTTTTGACCGCAGTGTCGAGAAAATGGCTGCCGCGTTTGGTGCCGACGCCATTTGGGCCTTCAAGCCCACCCGGGAAGGCAATACCGTGGTGCTGGCCCAGCGCACGCCCAATCGCCCCAAGCGCGAGGTCATGATGGCGCGCGCCGAAATCATTGAAGCCCAGTGGGGCCTGCCCGCCACCAAGTGGGTGCGCGTTTTTAAACCGATGCCGAAATGACCACTCCTGCTGCGCTCACACCCACCGCCCGATCGGCCCACCGAGGGCCGGTGGACTGGCGCAGTCTGGTCGCCTGGTTGCACCAGGACAAAATCATCACCCTAGAAGAGGCGCAGCGCATCACCGCGCGTTGCGCGCAGGCCGAGAGCGTGCAGCACCCGCTGGTGCGGCTGGCCAGTGTGTCGGTTCGCCGCGCGGTCGATGACAAAGCGATGGACATTGAACTGCTCACGCAGTGGCTGGCCCAGCGCACCGGGCTGGCGTATTTGCGCATTGACCCGCTCAAAGTGGAGGTGGGCAAGGTGGCCGACACCATGGGCGCCATCTATGCTGAGCGGCACAAAATTTTGCCCGTTCAGGTGACCGCCAGTGAGGTGGTGGTGGCCACCGCCGAGCCGTTCATGACCGACTGGGTCAGTGAAGTGGAGCGCCAAGCGCGGCGCAGTGTGCGCCGGGTGCTGGCCAGCCCTGTGGAGATTCAGCGTTACACGGCCGAGTTTTATGCCCTGGCCAAATCGGTGCGCGCTGCCAACAAGGCCGGTGGCAACAGCGGGGGCGCCAGCTTTGAGCAGCTGGTGGAATTGGGCAAGGGCAACAAACAGCTCGATGCCAATGACCAAGGTGTGGTGCAGGTGGTGGACTGGTTGTGGCAGTACGCCTTTGATCAGCGTGCCAGCGATATTCACCTGGAGCCCCGGCGTGAGCAAGGCGTGATTCGCTTTCGCATCGACGGCGTGTTGCACCCGGTGTACCAAATGCCCACCGGCGTGATGACCGCCATGACCGCGCGCATCAAACTGCTGGGGCGCATGGACGTGGTCGAGCGGCGTCGCCCGCAAGATGGCCGCATCAAAACCCGCAACCCACGTGGTGACGAGGTGGAGATGCGAATCTCGACCCTGCCCACCGCGTTTGGCGAAAAAATGGTGATGCGAATTTTTGACCCCGACACCACCGTCAAAGACTTGGACGCACTGGGTTTTTCTGCGCATGACGCCCAACGCTGGGAGGCGCTGGTGAAGCGCCCGCACGGCATTATTTTGGTCACCGGGCCCACCGGCTCGGGCAAAACCACCACCTTGTATTCGACCCTGAAGCGGGTGGCCACCGAAGAGGTCAACGTGAGCACGGTGGAAGACCCGATCGAGATGATCGAGCCTGCCTTCAACCAAACGCAAGTGCAAACGCAGCTTGACTTTGGCTTTCCCGAGGGCTTGCGCGCGCTGATGCGCCAAGACCCCGACATCATCATGGTGGGCGAAATTCGCGACCAAGCCACCGCCGAGATGGCGGTGCAGGCCGCCCTCACCGGCCACCTGGTGTTCTCGACCCTGCACACCAACGATGCCCCCAGCGCGGTGACGCGGCTGATGGAGCTGGGCGTGCCGTCCTACTTGATCAACGCCACCCTGCTGGGCGTGTTGGCCCAGCGCTTGGTGCGCACGCTGTGCAAGCACTGCAAGGTGGTGGACGAGGGCGCTTCGCGCGAGACCTTGGCGGAGCTGGTCAAACCCTGGCAGTTGAGTGGTTCTTACAAGCCCTACAAGGCGGTGGGTTGTGTGGATTGCCGCATGACGGGCTTCATGGGGCGCATGGGGCTGTACGAGTTGCTGGTGGTCAGTGAGGGTTTCAAAGAGAAGATCAGCAAGGAGCCGAGCATGGAGGCCCTGCGCCGCCAAGCCGTCACCGACGGCATGCGCCCGCTGCGGCTGGCCGGTGCTTTGCGCGTGGCAGAAGGCCTGACGGTGGTGGATCAAGTGCTGGCTTCGACGCCTGGGTTGAGTTGAGGGTTGCGTCTGTTTTGCTTCTCTTTTGATAGCTTGTTAGCTAGGTTTCACAAGGACTATCAGCCTAAAAGGCAGTCATCGACCTCGCGGGGCTAGATTGCAGAAACTTCAAAGCCTTGTTCATTCCCCCCCCTCTCCCCCAGCCCCTCTCCACCCC
>JAGODZ010000219.1 GCA_017997975.1 Rhodoferax sp. | reverse complement strand
CGCCGCCGACCAGCAACCCGTGGCCACCACGCACGGTCCTTGCGGCGTGGCGTGGAGCGTGAGTCGGGGTGTGTCGTCCGTCATGAACAGGGTGGGGTGAGGAGGGGCCAAGTGGGAGGGGTGCCCATCGTAACGCCAAAGCCCCCAGACGGTCGCTGTTTGCTCTCTTGGCCAGCGTGCTGCGTGCTGGCGCACTGTGCTTGTTCGAAATGAACAGACCAGAATTTCAGCACGTCTCAGTGCTCTTTCACCGCACGTTGCAATCCAGTGTCAACGCTAGCCCGTGAGTGCACCGCGTGCATAAGTTCGTGAGTCCGTGGTCTTTTGGGCCTACAGCGCTGATCGGTCCTTCGTCAGCAGCTATTCATTCAGGAGTCATTCCTTAGTCAGATCGATAGGCGCTTAGACGCAAACTTAAAGCAGTGCGGGAGCGTATTGGGCCAAGACTTGCTCGGCCAGTGGGCCATAGAACTGGCGGGTGAGACTGAAGAAACGGTTGAGTTTGCCGTTGGCTGGGAGCAGGTCGGCTTGGGCTAGGTGGGGAAGACTCCAGCCGGTTTGAATGTGTTGATCTACAAGGCTTTGCAGCTCTTGCCCCCATTGGCGGCGACGGGTTAGCAAAAAGGGGCTGTTGAGGTTGAGGAGCTGAATGGTGTACTCGGCTTTGGCGGTGTCAGCGGCGTTCAAATTTTCACGCGGAACCACTTCTCCGTTGCTCGGCAAGTAGGCAAAAAAACGCGCGCTATCGGGCTGCTGGCAAGAAACGAACAAGGCCAGATCGACCGCCTGACTTTTGCCACGGGCATGACCACCAAAAATGGGTTCAGGGTCGTTGGGGTTTATTTTTTTGAATCGGGAGAGATCGGTGGTACTGCGCAACGCACTGGCGGCCAGATTGGTGTAATCAAAAGTACGGGCAGGGTTCAGGCTTTTGTTTTCAACGTGCTCAATGTGGTAGCCCAAACCTTCTTGGTCAGGGCGAAACTCGCTGTAGCAGCAAAGGTGGTACTGCTCCTCCAGAAGCCTGTCCATGACGGATGGCTTGTGTGCAAAGCTGCTCCAGCGGCTGGTGGCTTGCGCAGGCGTTGTGGGCGGGTGGTGGTGAGACTGGCTGAGATGAAAGCCCCCTGCGCCTTGTTTGTGGATGGCTCTCATGGCTGAGTCAGGCTGCGCAGCAGGGTTTGACGGGCGATGCTGCGTTGCAGTTGCTGCAGCCGGGCATTGCTTGGCCCCAGGGTCTGCGTGAGTTGGGTCATGAGGGCGATGGCCTCTGGCTGCGCCCAAAGGCCTTGGTCCACCAGCGCCGTCAACCGGGCCAGTGGCAGGGCCTCATGAATAGGGGGCTGCGGATCAACCCCCATGACGCTGTGCATCACATCGCCGCTGGGCTGGCCGTAAGTGCTGGCCAGCGGAATTTCAGCGCTGCTGCCGTCAAGCACCCGGATGTTTTCACGTCGAATGGTGCTGAGCACCTGAGGGCTGTGGGTAGTGACGATGAATTGGAGTCGGGGAAAGGCTTCACGTAGCAACTGCACGATCAACTGCTGCCAACTGGGGTGCAGGTGCATGTCCACTTCGTCAATCAGAACAATACCTTCGGTTTGCATGGCCGCCCTGGCCCCAAGATGAGGGTTCAGTTGAACCGCCCGAAAGGCGATATCGGCCACCAGTGCAAGGCTGTTGCGTAGGCCGTCACTGAGTTGGCTAACTGCCAGTGTTCCGAAATCCGGGTGACTGGCCGTGACATCTTTATGGGTTTCTGAGTACCAGATATTGCCCCACCCAGTGGGTCGCAAAACCATGTTGACGGCATCACGAACAGCATCGATCAATGAGGAATAGGGGCTCTGCAAGCCAAGAATTTCCATCGGCGTTGCCGTTGGATTGGTCTCCATGAAACGTATCTTGGCCTGCGTCACTGCGCGATAGGCATAGCCAAACCAGTTGACAAACAATTTGTAGCTGGAGGCGGGTTCCAAGCAGTCGATATAGCCTGCGGCGCGTTCAAAAAACCCACTGGCATGTATTTTTCCGCTAGTGAGTTTTTTTTGACTCCACAGTCTCCCCGTGCCGTAGTAAGCCAAAACGGGCCAGTTGGTTTTGTCTCTTGGGTCCAGCGCAAGCGTCTGTAGCTGCTTGCCACGCATCGCCAGAACTTTGGCATCTTTGATGGTTGTCCCTGACTTTGCGCTGTTCAGCGATCTGACCCACGACATCACGTTTTCCCCTTCGGCTAACAACCCACGCCCATGAACTTCACACGGAAATGCTGCTGCCATGGAATAGGGGAGGGTCAAGGTTCCGCTCAAACGCACATCAGACACGCGAATGCCCTTGCCAACCCCCGTTGGGAATGCACCCAGATAGGTGTCAAACAACACCCGAATGGCATCAAGAATACTGGTCTTTCCGCCTCCATTGGGGGCCGCGATGACGGTCAGTTGTGGGTGAAAATCGACCGTGAGTTGTTCAAAGCAACGGTAGTTTTTCAGGGTGATTTGGTCTAGGCGCATGAAGTTGATTGTCGCGATTTTTGATGGCCTCAGCCCAGTTGGGTTCTTGGGGGACGGGCATGGGAATGTCGTTCACCGAGTCGGCTGGGTGGCTGTCGATCACCACCACCGCCAGCACGAACTTGTCTTTTGGGGGGGCTTGGCGAATGTCGTTGTGGGTGACTGTGATGGTGTTTTGCTCCTTGGCGCGGCGGCCTCGCGCGTGCTCGGCACCATCCACGTCCGGGCGCATCCCCCGCTGGCTTGGTTTAGGATGAGACATTGAGGTCACGCTCGCTGCTTTGGCGCAAGCTGTGGTCTGTTCCTTGGAGAAACATCTTGCGTCAGACACACCAAAATAATCGGGTAACGGCACCCGTGCCTTGCGCAGAAGCGTTCTCGCAATGAGCGCGGCGTTTGACTACATCATCGTCGGCGCCGGAACCGCCGGCTGCTTGTTGGCGAATCGGCTGTCCGCTGACCCGACGAAACGCGTGCTGTTGATTGAGGCCGGCCCCACAGACAACTACCATTGGATTCATGTGCCGGTGGGTTACTTGTATTGCATTGGCAACCCGCGCACCGACTGGTTGTTCAAAACCGAGCCAGACGCCGGCTTGAATGGCCGCACCCTGCGCTACCCGCGCGGTAAAACGCTGGGCGGGTGCAGCAGCATCAACGGCATGATTTACATGCGTGGCCAGGCGCGCGACTATGACCAGTGGGCTCAACTCACTGGCGATGACGCGTGGCGCTGGGAGCACGTGCTGCCCAGTTTCAAACAGCACGAGGACCATCACAAGGGTGCCACCCCACTGCACGGCGCAGGCGGCGAATGGCGTGTGGAGAAACAGCGTTTGCGCTGGGATGTGCTGGATGCGTTTGCCTTGGCGGCACAGCAGGCGGGCATTCCCGCCACCCCTGACTTCAATCAGGGCGACAACGAGGGGGTGGGCTACTTCGAGGTGAATCAGAAGAAAGGCTGGCGCTGGAACACCGCCAAAGCGTTCTTGCGCCCCACGTGCATAAAGCGGCCTAATTTTGAATTGTGGACGTCGGCGCAGGTGGCGAAGGTGGTGTTGGAAACCCAAGCCGATGGCCGCCAACGTTGCACCGGCGTGACGGTGCGTGTCAAGGGCGAGTGGGTCACAGCCACGGCGCATGGTGAGGTGATCTTGAGCGCGGGCAGCATTGGCTCGCCGCACCTGTTGCAACTCTCCGGCATTGGCCCAGCGGCGTTGTTGCACCAGCACGGCATCACCGTGCGCCACGATGCGCCGGGGGTGGGGGCTAACTTGCAAGATCACCTGCAAATCAGGGCGGTGTTCAAAGTGGCGGGGGTGAAAACGCTCAACACGCAGGCCCATTCGCTGTGGGGCAAGGCCAAAATTGGGTTGGAGTATGGCCTTAAGCGCACCGGCCCCATGAGCATGGCGCCCTCGCAGTTGGGCGCGTTCACTCGCAGTGACCTCGCGCAGCCGCACCCCAATTTGGAATACCACGTGCAACCCCTGAGCCTCGATGCGTTTGGCGAACCGCTGCACGATTTCAACGCCTTCACCGCCAGCGTGTGCAACCTCAACCCGACCAGTCGGGGCAGCGTGACGCTCAAAAGTCCGAACTTTGACGCCGCCCCAGCCATTGCCCCGAACTACCTGAGCACGGAGGTGGACCGCAAGGTGGCGGCGGACTCGCTGCGGGTCACACGCCAGATCGTGGCCCAGCCTGCGCTGGCGCAGTATCAGCCGCAAGAGTGGAAGCCAGGCACGCAGTTTCAAACCGATGAGGCGCTGGCTCAATTGGCGGGTGACATTGCCACCACCATCTTCCACCCGGTGGGCACCACCAAGATGGGCCGGGCCGATGACCCCATGGCGGTGGTCGATTCGCGCCTGCGGGTGCGGGGACCAGGCGGGTTGATCGGCGGCCTGCGCGTGGTCGATGCGGGAGTCATGCCTTTGATTACCAGTGGCAACACCAATTCGCCCACGTTGATGTTGGCGGAAAAAGCGGCGCAATGGATCATTGAGGAGGCGAAGCAAGTCGCCCAAGGGACATCCCTGAGAGGGTAAATCCCGATGTAAAAACCCGTGGACTTGGGTAAAGTCATGCCATTCGACGACGGGCCTCGTGGCTTGCTGAAGGAGAGGCCCAGGAGACTATAAGCCCACAGGGCATCAAAAAAAATGACGCATCCCCGATGACGCGTTTGAAAAAAAGCACCGCTTACCCCGGTGCTTTTTTTTATGGTCTTTTAGGGTCGTAACCCTTGTCAGTTCTGTGCTGGTAGCTATTTAATCGATAGCAATTTTGGCATTCACCTCGGTGCGACAATCCGGCTCTATGGAGTTGCTGATTGTTTCAATGGCGTCGTTGCTGGCCGGATTCGTGGATTCGATCGTGGGGGGCGGCGGCCTGATTTTGACCCCCGCCTTGTTTGCCACGTTTCCCAACGCCCATCCCGCCACCTTATTTGGGACCAACAAGGGCGCGTCAGTGTGGGGCACCGGTTTTGCCACGCTGCAATTCAGTCGTCGGGTTGAGATGCGTTGGGCGGCGTTGTTGCCTGCCGCCGGGGCGGGTTTTGTGGCTTCTTTTGCTGGCGCGTGGCTGGTGACCCAAATCTCCCCTGATTTTTTGCGAAAGATGCTGCCGATCATCCTGATGGCGGTGCTGATCTACACCTTGGTCAATAAGCGCCTGGGGCATACCCATGCACCGCGCTACGCAGGCACCCAAGAGGCCTCTATTGCGGCGGGCATTGGCGCGGTGATCGGGTTTTATGACGGGTTTTTTGGACCGGGGACGGGCAGTTTCTTGGTGTTTTTGTTTGTCCGCTTGTTGGGGTATGACTTTCTGAGTGCTTCGGCGGCGGCGAAACTGATCAACACAGCGACCAATGTGGCCGCCTTGACCCTCTTTGTCGCCAAGGGGCATATCTGGTGGCATTTTGTGGTGGTGATGGCGGTCGCCAATGTGGTGGGCAGTTTGCTGGGCACGCGCATGGCACTCAAGCACGGTACGGCCTTTGTGCGCGTCTTTTTCATCGTCGTGGTG
>JAGODZ010000218.1 GCA_017997975.1 Rhodoferax sp. | reverse complement strand
GTCATCGGCGTCAGTCGCTGGCAGTGCGGGCGTCGTCACACTGCCTGTGACCCAAGGCACCGTGACCGCCACCGGAAATGCAGCACCCCCATCGTCCACCACCGTCACGACCGTGCAGGTGGGGGGCGGCGATGACGATGTGGCTTGGATCTGGCCGACCAGCGGTGGTCCGGTGTTAGCGGGCTTTGACGAAGTGAAGAACAAAGGTTTGGACATTGGAGGGGCGTTAGGCGATCCCATCGTCGCGGCGGCTGATGGTCGAGTGGTTTATGTGGGCGCAGGCTTGCGCGGCTACGGCAACTTGATCATCCTGAAGCACAACAACACCTACCTGACAGCCTATGCCCACAACAAGTCGCTGTTGGTGGTTGAGGACCAAGCGGTGCGCAAGGGCCAGAAAATTGCCGAGATGGGCAACAGTGATGCCGATCGTGTCAAACTTCACTTTGAAGTCCGCCGGCAAGGCAAACCAGTTGACCCGGCCAAGTACCTCCCCGCTCGGTAATTCTTCCATTCGTTCTTGCCTGACCTGATCCGGTCAGGGCAACAAGTGCCGGCCTGAGACAATAGCGGGATGATTGACGAAATTCAAATACCAGACCATTTCCCCGCTGACTCGCTGTATGTGGAGTCTCTTGATTTAGAAGCGCAGGGCGTGGCGCATCGCGCTGATGGCAAAGTGGTTTTTATCAAGGGCGCGCTTCCGTTTGAGTGGGTGAGTGCGGTGGTGCACCGCAAAAAAAACAGTTGGGAGCAGGGCGCGGTCACGGCCATTCACCGTGAATCTTCCCAGCGTGTCAAACCGGGGTGCCCGCACTTTGGTTTGCATGAAGGCGCCTGCGGCGGTTGCAAAATGCAGCATTTGCACATGGGGGCTCAGGTCGCCGTCAAGCAGCGCGTGCTGGAAGACAATTTGTGGCACTTGGGCAAGGTAAAAGCAGAAACAATTTTGCGCCCCATAGAAGGCCCTGCGTGGGGCTATCGCTACCGGGCCAGAATTTCGGTTCGCAACGTGCGTAAAAAAGGCACGGTCTTGGTCGGCTTTCATGAGCGCAAGAGCGGTTATGTGGCTGATATGAAAGAGTGCCACGTGCTTCCTCCCCACGTGAGTGACTTGCTCTTGCCTTTGCGTGCCTTGATTACCTCAATGGATGCCGTTAATACCTGTCCGCAAATTGAGCTGGCCTGTGGCGACTCCATCACCGCACTCGTTCTGCGCCATATGGAGGTTTTAACTGAGGCTGACCGGGACCGGCTTCGTGCTTTTGCAATCCAACACCCGGGGGTTCAATGGTGGCTGCAACCGGGCGGCTTGGATACCGTTCATTTACTGGATGAGGCGGTCGAGGAGCTGAGTTACGACTTGCCAGAATTTGGCATTCGCATGCCGTTTAAACCCACCGATTTCACACAGGTCAACCCCCATATCAACCGCGTGCTGGTGGCGCGGTCATTGCGGTTGCTGGATGTGAAGAAGGACGAGCGCGTCATTGACTGGTTTTGCGGCTTGGGCAATTTCACTTTGCCCATTGCCACGCTGGCACGCGAGGTGTTGGGCGTGGAAGGCAGTGAGGTGTTGGTGAGTCGGTCACGTGAAAATTATCAGAGAAATAAGGCTCTAAGCCCCGTCAGTCGTGTGCTGTGTGCTACAAATTTTGTAGCAAGAAATCTGTTCAATATGACTCCTGAATTGTTGGTTCAGGATGGTGCGGCCGACAAATGGTTGGTTGATCCGCCGCGCGAAGGTGCCTACGCGCTGTTTCAGGCCTTGGCCGATCTTCATCAACAAAAATTAGACCCCGTGAGTCACCCCCTGGTCGAGGGGGGCAACGATTGGTCGCCACCGAAACGAATTGTGTATGTCAGCTGCAACCCAGCCACGTTGGCGCGTGACGCGGGAGTGCTGGTGGCGCAGGCTGGCTATCGTTGCTCGGCGGCGGGAATGGTCAATATGTTTCCGCATACCGCGCACGTCGAAAGCATGGCTGTTTTTGATCTGATTGAATAGGCTCTACTTGATGGCCGCAACGGGTATGAACGAAAATTAGTTCAGTCGTTGCTCCACCCGCGCTCTTCACGGAGGAGGTGCGACTACTCGATGATTTCTTCCGGTGTAGCAACCGGGCTCATGGTCGCGGGAACGCCTTCGATGCTGTTTTCCCGCATGTACTCGTCCATTGATTTCCATCCTTCAAAGATGGCGGCTTTGGGAGACTTTGGGTTCAAAACATAGCAGTCTTCAATGCTGCGCAGTCCATGGCGGCAGGCACTTCCAATCGCTTTGGCGTCAGCCTCACGCTGGAGCACGCGAGGGTCGGGGCCCAAGCCAGGAATCTCGCAACCGGCCAGCAAAAGCACGGTGGCTGCAATGAGAAGTCGAAAGGTCAGGACAGGGATCTGTGGCATGTAGGGAATATCGACCATATGGCCCAAGGGTTGAGAGTTCGGGGTGCTTGAAACAAAAAAAGGCCCACAAGGGGCCTTTTTTGACTAAGCAGCGTCAAAGTCAATCGCGCTCACCACCCATGATGCCCAAGAGGGAGAGCAGGGCTTGGAACACGTTGATGATGTTCAGGTACATCGACAGTGTGGCGCTGATGTAATTGGTTTCACCACCGTCAATGATGCGTTTCAGGTCATACAACATGTAGGCACTGAAGATGCCGATGACAGCGACCGAAATGGCCATCATGCCCGCCGTGGAGCCCACAAAAATGTTGATGATGCCGCCAATCATCACGGCCATGGCACCTACAAACAACCATTTACCCATGCCAGAAAGGTCGCGTTTGATGACGGTCGATAAGCTGGCCATGACAAAGAAGATGCCAGCGGTACCGGCAAACGCGGTCATGATCAGGTCAGGTCCGTTTTTGAAACCGAGCACCATCCCAATCATGCGCGACAACATCAGGCCCATGAAGAAAGTAAAGCCCAGCAGCACGGGAACACCTGCCGCTGAATTTTTGGTCTTCTCAATGGCGTAGATAAAACCAAACGCGCCGCCTAGGAAAACAATCAGACCCAATCCACCTGATAGGGATTGGGTAATGCCCGTGGCCACTCCCAGCCAAGCCCCCAGCACAGTGGGCAACAAGCTGAAAGCCAAAAGCCAGTAAGTGTTGCGCAACACCTTGTTGCGCTGCGCGGCGAGTGCGCCATGGCCATAGCCTTGATCAATGGTTTGAACGTGGTCATTCACAATGAAACTCCTTCATGTCCTGCACATTGCAGATTTTTGATGATTCTAGGGGGAATCAAATGGCTTGCCAAAAATGGACGGAGTACGAAGCCCACGCTTTGTAAGGATACTTGCACCTGAAACGGGGTGAAAGCGCAGTGCGCAAGCCGTTATGCTTACGCTTTTTGTCAAACAAGGTTGTCTCCCCATGAAAAATAAATTCACGCTTGAACTGTCAGATGTCAAAACCATTGCCGCTGCGGCTGAAGCAGAGGCCGTCAAAAATAACTGGGCGGTGACGATTGCCATCGTGGACGATGGCGGGCATCTGCTGTGGCTGCAGCGCCTTGACGGGGTTGCGCCTATCTCTGCCCATATTGCATCCGCCAAGGCCAACACCGCAGCGCTGGGTCAGCGGGAAAGCAAGGTCTATGAGGATTTGATTAACGGTGGACGCACCTCCTTCTTGAGTGCGCCTGAGGTCAAAGGTCTTCTTGAAGGCGGCGTCCCCGTCATGAAGGACGGGCAATGCTTGGGTGCCGTGGGGGTCAGTGGCGTGAAGTCGTTTGAGGACGCACAAATTGCCAAAGCAGGTATCGCCGCCATCGGCTTGTAAGCTAACGGACCTGAGTCACCTGCAGCAACAGGCTCGAATTCTCTCCGCCAGAGAGCGTGGATTGAAACATGCATGAAATCAAACCGACCCCCTTGCTACCGCACTGGCAGCGGTGGGTCTGGTTGGTGGGCGGGTTTGTTTTCTTGGTTCTCGGTGTGATTGGCATTGTGCTGCCGCTGTTGCCCACCACGCCCTTTGTTCTTCTGGCTGCTTTTTGTTTTTCAAAGGGCAGTGCACGTTACGAGCGATGGATGTTGAATCATCCTCGTTTTGGCCCCATGGTTCGAGGGTGGCGTGCCCGTCGAGCGGTTCCCCTGAGAGCCAAACAACTGGCTTGGGCAATGATGGCCCTAAGTTCCGGGATGGCCTGGTGGCTGCTGCCCCCGACGGTGTGTTGGATTCCCGGCACCATTTGTGCACTGGTCGCTGTTTGGTTGTGGCGATTGCCCAGCCACTAAGGGTTGCTTTGCTTATTTGGTGAGAATTAATTTTCCCAACTTGGTGGTTTGCAAGCGGTAGATTTCTCCATGGTGCTCAATGCTGACGGATTTTCCTCCCTTAAATAAGGTTGAGCTTTGAACAGGCGGCGTCATCGCATGCGGTGCCGAACTGGGGTTTGGCCTGTTTATTGGTGGCGTGAGGTGTGCGCTTGGGGGGAGTGATGACATGGTTTGACCCGCGTTCACAGCTTGGGCTCAGTGATGAAGCCAATTTTCTTGATGCCTGCTTGTTGGGCGGCGGCCATGACCTGGGCGACCCGTTCGTAACGCACCTCTTTGTCACCTCGGATATGCAAGTCTGGCTGAGGCACCTTCTGAGCTTCGGCCTGCAGAAGAGTGAGCAACTCCGTGTCTTGCACCGGGGTCTGATTCCAATGGTAGTTGCCCTGGGCATCCACGCTGAGGGAGATAGTTTCAGGCTTGGTTTGCTGGATTTCATTGGTAGCGCGGGGAAGCTCCACATTCACGGCGTGTTTCATCACCGGCACGGTGATGATGAAGACAATCAATAAAACCAACATCACATCCACCAACGGCGTCATGTTGATTTCATTCATCACCTCATCGGGTTCGTCTTGGGTTCCAAAGGCCATCTGATTCTCCTTAGGCTTTTTTCATGGGCACCACCTTGCCGGTGCCACTGCTGACGCGGGCACCGGTTACAAAGTAAGCGTGCAAATCGTGGGCGAATCGGTTGAGCTTGGTCAGCACCGATTTGTTTCCGCGAACCAAGGCGTTGTAGCCCAGCACCGCGGGAATGGCGACGGCGAGGCCCAGCGCCGTCATGATGAGTGCCTCGCCAATGGGCCCTGCCACTTTGTCAATGGTGGCCGCACCGGCAGCGCCAATGCCCAATAGGGCGTGGTAAATGCCCCAGACCGTGCCAAACAAGCCGACAAAGGGGGCTGTTGAGCCCACAGACGCCAGAACAGCGAGTCCAGACTGCAGGCGGGCGGTGCTGTCGTCAATCGAGTTGCGCAAGCTTCGGGTAACCCAGTCACTCATATCTAGCGTGTCGTGCAGTTGAAGCTTGGTGTTTCTGTGGTGCGCTGTGGCTTCGCGTCCCGCCAAAGCGGCTTGGCGAAAGGGGTTGCTGTCATCGCCCCCCAGTTGTGCCAGGCCTGTGGCAAAGTCTTCACTGTGCCAAAACGCTTCTGTGCCAGCGGCCCGTTTTTTGTACTTGAGAACGTCCAGTGCTTTGATGACAATGACCATCCACGACGCGAGGGACATGGTGAGTAAAACCAAGGCCACG
>JAGODZ010000217.1 GCA_017997975.1 Rhodoferax sp. | reverse complement strand
CTGGCTGGAGCAGTTTCTGCAGCGCTACCCAGGCACGGTGGTTGCCATTACCCACGATCGTTACTTCTTGGACAACGCGGCCGAGTGGATTTTGGAACTCGACCGTGGCAATGGTATGCCTTACAAGGGCAACTACAGCGACTGGTTGCAACAAAAGCAAGAACGTTTGGTGATGGAGCAAAAAGGTGAAGAGTCCCGCGCCAAAGCACTGAAAAAAGAGTTGGAATGGTCGCGCCAAAACCCCAAAGCACGCCAGGCCAAGAGCAAGGCCCGTTTGGCCCGCTTTGAAGAGTTGAGCGATTTTGAATACCAAAAGCGCAATGAGACCAACGAGATCTTTATCCCCGTAGCAGAACGACTGGGTCAGGAAGTCATTGAATTCGTCAACGTCACCAAATCATTCGGCGACCGCGTGTTGATCGACAACCTGAGCTTCAAGGTGCCACCGGGTGCCATCGTGGGCATCATCGGCCCCAACGGCGCGGGTAAGTCGACCCTGTTCAAGATGATTGCCGGACGCGAGCAACCTGATTCTGGTGAAGTCAAGATTGGTCAGACCGTCAGAATGGCGTTTGTGGACCAAAACCGCGATGACTTGGCCAACGACAAAACGGTGTGGGAAGACGTCTCTGGCGGACTCGACATGCTGAACGTGGGCAAGTTCCAGATGGCCAGCCGCGCTTATTGCGGCCGCTTTAACTTCAACGGCGCTGACCAACAAAAACGAGTGGGCACCTTGTCGGGTGGTGAGCGGGGTCGCCTGCATTTGGCAAAAACCCTGATTGCCGGTGGCAACGTGCTGATGCTCGATGAGCCGTCCAACGACTTGGATGTGGAAACGCTGCGTGCGCTGGAAGATGCCTTGCTGGAGTTTGCGGGCTCACTCATGGTGATTAGCCACGACCGCTGGTTCCTCGACCGCATTGCCACCCACATTTTGGCGTGCGAAGGCGACAGCCAGTGGACCTTCTTTGACGGCAACTACCAAGAGTACGAAGCCGATAAGAAGCGCCGCTTGGGTGAAGAAGGTGCCAAACCTAAACGTATGCGTTACAAAGCGCTCAAGTAATCAACGTGGGGTCATCGACAACAGGCCCGTCAGGCTTCAGTGGAATGCCGCCGCTTTATCAAGCGGTGGTCGATGCCGCGCTGTCCGACGGACAGGATCTGATGACCACGCTGTTGCAGGCGACGCATCGCGGTCTTCATGAACGCTACACCCTCGCGACCACCCATCAAGCCTCTCAAACGCTGAAGGAAGCAGAGCAATTGCTGGGGCAGCATGAGAAAGTGATGGTGGAGCGGTTCCCGCCAGCACTGAAATCGGCTCTGTTGACGGCGCGAATCCAAGTGCCAAGTCGAAGCGTTGCCCCTGTGCAGTTCGATGAGCTTGAACTGATGGATGAGGCACAGGTGCTTGAGCAGGTGGCATTGGCGCGTGCACAGCAACTCGTTCTGCCCATGGTCGAACCAAGCTTTGCGGGCCTGGTTCTTTTGATGTCAGCAGTTTCGGGATCAAGGGCCGTCGCCTCTGACCAAAATCCCCTGCGTCCCGATATTTACATCCGCGCCTTGTTGACGACGGTCAATCAAATGCGCTTGCCAACTGCGGTCCATCAGGAGTGGATGATTGACATGAGTGAGGCCCTGGGGCAGGCCTTGATTGTCCAGTACACCCGTTTGTCATCTCTCTTGATTGACCAGGGAGTCAAACCCGAGCGGCCCTTATTGAACTCGCTTCATCGAGGCTTTAGCGACAGTGGGTTGCAGCAGTTGGGGGATGTCAGTTCTTCGGTGTCATTGACGCCCGTAAAAAAGGGGGCGCAAAGTGCCAATTCACAGGCCGTTTCGTCACAACCGGTTTCCAACTCTGCAACCCTGACCTTAAATCGGTTGAGGATGCTGCTGTCGGGCGAGTTGACTTCGCGAGTGCCTGGTTCCAGAGTGGCTTTGTTTGCCCAAAAATTTGCCTTAGAGTTTGATGGCTTGAAAGAGCCATCATTGGGTGATGAGACGGATTTTGATGTCACTGTTCCTGCTGCTTTTGAGGCTTTGCAGGAAATGAAGCAAGTCGATCACGTGATGCGACGAATCGGTGACAGGAAAGCGGCAGGTCTGCTGCCTCCTAGCAGTACCGCGGGGCTGGAGACGTCGGGAGTCTGTTCTCGCCTGACCGGTCGTGATTTGGGGCAGGTACTGAGCTTGGAAGTTGTTTCTCTCATGATTGACAACATGGTGAATGGCCCCCATGTGCTGGGCCCCGTCAAAGAGGCCATCAGAACACTGGAGCCCGCGCTTTTGTGTCTAGCGGAAGCCGACCCTCGATTCTTTAGCAACAAGGGACACCCCGCGCGTCGTCTTCTACAGGAAATTACCCATCGCAGCTTGGCCTATGAGGCCGTCGATCATGTGGGCTTTGATTACTTCATGGCGGCTGTGCAATTGGCGATTGCGCCGTTGCTGGCACAGCCTGCGGGAGATGTGCAGCCGTTTGAGACGGCGGTCGAGCGACTGATCCTTGTTTTGGAAGAGGTCAAGAACCCTGAGAAAGTGAGGCAGGCGGTGAGTGCACTGCAGCGCGCTGAAGAGCGTCATTTGGAGGCGTTGAAGATTGCTATCTCGATTCGATCAAGGGTAGGCACATTGAAGGTTCCTGTAGGGGTGATCGATTTTTTATGTGGTCCGTGGGCGCAAGTGATCGCCCATGCTCGTCTTGAGAACCGATCACAAGACAAAGATCCGGGGCAATACCGAGAAATTGTGGAAGCCGTGTTGTGGAGTGCACGCCCCGAATTAACCCGAAAAGACCCGGCAAAGTTGACCCGGTTGTTGCCTAAATTGCTGTCTAAGCTAAGGCAAGGCTTGAATTTGATCGACTATCCCCCGGTGCAAAGTAGCACGTTCTTTTCACTGCTGATGGGCTTGCATCAACTGGCGTTCCGACCTCCAAATAACCCAGCCATCCCCGCTGAGGTCAGCACTGCCGTGGCGGTAGAGACGGCACAAGACAAAGAGCCAGACCCTTGGCTGGCACCCAAGGAAGCCCAGGCCTCGGGGTTCATCCCGTTGGCACCCACTGAAAACCTTTCGCCGGGGGGCATTGCAGATCAAGCACTGTTACCACCTTATCGCGCTGAAAAGACCGATGACCAAGGTGACGAAATGCATTCAGATTGCGAATTTACGGTGGGGGTGTGGGTGGAGATATTGAATGACAAGGTGTGGACCCGAACCCAACTGACATGGACCAACCCGAAAGGCACCTTGTTTTTGTTCACCAGCGCCACGGGGTCCACCCAGTCCATGACCCGCCGTTCGCGTGACCAAATGCTTCTGTCCAATACGATGCGGCTGGTGTCGGGCCAGCATGTGCTTGATGATGCTTTGAATGCAGTCGCTCGTGCGGCTTTGCGCAACAGCATGGACCGTTTGCCGTGAGCAGCTGACGCCTGACAAACGCCATGGGGTGGTACAGAGCGTAAGCACAACAAATCAAACATTCATTGACGCACCTTGTCAGTTCAATGCCCCAAAATTTTGGACAGAAAGTCTTGGCTTCTTTCATTTTGCGGGTTATTAAAGAACTCGTGGGGCGTATTCTGTTCGACGATTTGACCTTGGTCCATGAAGATCACGCGGTCGGCCACGGCTTTGGCAAACCCCATTTCATGGGTCACACAAATCATGGTGATGCCTTGGTCGGCCATCTCTACCATCACGTCCAGCACTTCTTTGATCATCTCAGGGTCAAGCGCCGACGTGGGCTCGTCAAACAGCATGATTTTGGGTGTTAGGCACAAGGCACGGGCAATCGCGACGCGTTGCTGTTGGCCGCCTGAAAGCTGCAGCGGGTATTTGCTGGCCTGCTCGGCAATACGGACGCGCTCCAGCTGTTGCATGGCCTTTGCTTCTGCCTCGCGCTTGGGCAGTTTGCCGACCCACATGGGCGACAGCGTCAAATTTTCCAGCACGGTGAGGTGGGGAAACAAGTTGAACTGCTGGAACACCATGCCCACCTCCTTGCGGACTTGGTCAATCGCTTTCACGTCATCAGACAGCTCCACACCGTCAACAATGAGTCGGCCCTCTTGGTGTTCTTCAAGCCGGTTGATGCAGCGAATCAAAGTCGATTTGCCGGAGCCCGATGGGCCACAAATGACGATACGCTCGCCTTTGCCGACAGTGAGGTCGATATCGCGCAACACATGGAAGTTGTTGCCGTACCACTTGTTGACTTTGTCAAAGGTAATGATGGGTTCAGACATAGTGAATTTTTGTTAGTGTGGGTGTGGGGGTCAGCGTTGCTTGCCGCGGTTGGCTTGTTTCTCGATCCAGCGGCTGTACAGCGACATGGAGAAACAGAATCCAAAGTAAATCAGGGCAATGAAAAAGTAGCCTTCAATTTTGAACGGGCGCCAGTCAGCGTCTGAGTTCAATGCCAGCCCCAACGCCCCCGTTAATTCGTACAAGCTCACGATCGTGACCAGCGAGGTGTCCATGAAAATGGCAATGAAGTTATTCATGATGCCGGGCACGACCATGGCCAGTGCTTGTGGCAACACGATTTTGCGTTGGGTCTGCCAGTACGACAGGCCCAACGTGGCGGCGGCTTCAAGTTGCCCTTTGGGAATGGCTTGCAGGCCACCTCGAATCACCTCGGCCATGTAGGCGGCCGCGAACAAGGTGATGCCCAGCAGCACCCGGATCAGCACGTCGATTGAGAAACCGACCGGCATGAACAGCGGGAACATAAAAGAGGCCATGAACAAAACGGAGATCAGAGGTACACCCCGAATCAGTTCAACATAGATCGTGCAGAAACTGCGAATGGCCGGCAGGTTGGAACGGCGCCCCAAGGCCACCAGCAAGGCAAGCGGGAAGGCCGCCACCATCGACAAGGTGGCTAACAGCAGTGTCAACGGTAAACCACCCCAGCGATCCGTTTCCACTTGGGTCAAACCGAAGATGTCACCGTACATCAGAGCGAAGAACGCGGCGAGAACGACCACCCAAAGAATGACCAATGAACGCTTCCAAAAGTACCGGATGCAGCTGGCAATTACCAGACCCAGCATCAGTAGGGAGGCCACCAAGGGGCGCCATTGCTCCTCAAACGGATAGCGACCAAACAGGATCAAACGGTACTTCTCTGCGATGACACCCCAGCAAGCGCCCGCTCCGTCAGCGCGGCAAGCCTCCGCTACAGGAGCCCACCGGGCACTGAAGAGGGCCCAATTGAGAAACTGCGGCACGTACCACAGTAAAAAACCGCCGATAAAAATCGTTGCCAGAGACGTTTTCCAGCCATTGAACAGGTTGGCGCGCAGCCAGAACATCAGACCATCGGTGCGAACCGGTGCTGAACGTGGGCTGATTGGGGTCAAGGTGGGTGAATTCATAATCAATGCCTCTGGCTCAGCGTTCTTTGATGGCCGAACGGGTGTTGTACCAACCCATCAGCACCGAGGTGATGAGTGAGGTGGTGAGGTACACCAACATCACAATCGAGATGCACTCCACCGCCCGGCCCGTTTGGTTCAGTGCGGTATTGGCAATGGAAACTACATCGGGATAGCCAATGGCCACTGCCAAGGATGAGTTT
>JAGODZ010000046.1 GCA_017997975.1 Rhodoferax sp. | reverse complement strand
TTTGCACGTCACCCAGCACCAGCGCTTCCATCTCTTTGCCGTCGCCAAACAACTGGCTGTTGGAGAACACTTGCACTTCCACTTGGCCTGGCAGTTTTTTCTCAGCCAGCTCCTTGAACTTCAGCGCGGCTTGGCCCTTGGGCGTGACGTCGGCCACCACGTGGCTGTACTTGATGATCATGGGGGCGGCATGGGCGCTGAACCCGGCGGCCAAAAGGGCTGAGACGATGGCTAATTTGAATTTCATAAGTTCTCCTCGTTGAAAAAACCGCTTTTCAAAACGGACAGGATGAACTTTAGTGGCTGGGTAACCGGTGTGTAACTGTGGCCTTCAACAGCTAGGGTAAACCCGATGGCTGGCCACGATGCTTGCTAAGCCCCCTTCACTCGGCAGCACCTTAACCCTGCGCTTGGGGCTACAGCGCGCCGCGAACGGCATCCATCCACGCCGTGCCAATGCGCCGCTCCAGCGCCAAGTGCACCGATTCCACTGCCCGGCGCAGTGAGGTGCGTTGGGTGGCGCTGAGGGGGTGAATGCGGGTGGTCCCGGCCTCGCGCAGCGCCGCCAAGGACTTGCTGTTTTGGGCGTCTGCGATTTGGTTGCCATAGTCGGTGGCCTCGTGCATGGCTTGGGTGAGCAGCGCGCGATCGTCGTCGGCCAAACTGTTCCAGAAGCGCTGGTTGGTGATCACCGCATAGCCCAAGTAACCGTGCTGGGTGAGCGTCAAATCAGACTGCACCTCGTGCATGTTTTGCGTCCAAAAGTTGGACACCGGGTTTTCCGTGCCATCGACCACCCCTTGCGCCAGTGCGCGGCGCGTCTCGCTAAAGCCCAAGGTCACCGGCTGCGCGCCCAGAGCGCGCATTTGGGCGGCAATGACCCGTGAGGCTTGCACCCGCATCCTCAGTCCTTTGAAATCGGCCGGGGCCAACAAAGGCCGGTTGGCACTCATTTGTTTGAAGCCGTTGTCAAAAAAATCCAGCCCCACCAAGCCGTGTCGGCTCAATCCCTTGAGCAAGCGACGCCCGATGGCCCCCTTGGTGAGGCGACGCACATCCTCGGCCCCCTTGAACAGAAAAGGCAGGTCAAACAGCTCAAATTCTGGAAACCCAATGCGCCCAAATTTGGACAGTGAAGGGGCCAACAGCTCCACCGCGCCCAGTTGCAAAGCCTGTAGCTCGTCTTGGTCGCCGTACAGCTGCGCGCCGGGGAAGTGAAGCACCTCGATGCGCCCCTCTGAGCGTTGTTCAACCAGGGCTTTGAAACGCTGCACCGCCAAGCCCTTGGGCGTTTCTTCGGTGACCACATGAGAAAAGCGCACGGTGAGGGCAGGGCGAGAGGCCGCACGCCCCTGGCGCGTCGCCAAGGCGGCAAGGCCCACGCCCTGCAGCCAACGGCGGCGATGGAGGGGGGCAGGCCAGCTCAGGGATGTCATGCTGGCTATTATGCGAGGAAGAACCGCCCTATTGCCTGCCCTTTGTGCCCACCTCTTCCCCCTCCTCATCAGACCAGTCGCTCGACTTTTCCCTGCTGCAACGCCCCACTGGCGGACCGGCTGGCCGCAATCGCCGTGCGCTGTGGTGGTTGTTGGGGTTGCTGCTGCTGCTGCTGGCGTCGGTGGTGGCACTGGTTTTGTATTTGAATAATTTCGAGGCGGAAGAGGACGAGCGACGCCGCGCTGCCGATGCGCAGTGGTTGGAGCAGGGCGCGCAGTTTCACTTTCGCCGCTTGGAAGACGACCTGCTGGTGCTGGCCCGCCAGGTGGTGCTGGGTGGGGGAGCGGTACCGGTGGTGGCCCCCGATTTGGGCTTTGAGCAGGGCGGCTTGCTGTGGCGTGCGTCGGGTGTGGTGCTGTCCCATGGCTGGCTGGCAGCAGGTGTGCCTGTGGGCGCCAGTCAGGGGCCTGAGCGCTGGGCGCGCGACCGGGGTGCTCACCCTGCCAATGCCCAAGCGTTGACCACCATGGTGGACATTGCCAGTGGCTTGCGCCGCGCGGCCTATGCCGGGCCGATGCGGGACCCCCATGGAACCCTGGGCGATGTGGTGTGGTTGGCGGTGCCCTATTTTGAGCGGGGGCAGTTTGCGGGCAATTACCTCGCCGCTATCGCCATGAACCCCGCCGCAGTGAACATGGTGCCCGCTTGGTTTCAGCAAAGCCATACCGTTCGACTGTTGGCGGACGATGAGGGCGCGCCACCGGTGTCTCTTTTGGGGAGCACGGCCTACCGGGCTTCCATGAACCTGCCGGGCACTGAGCTGTACCTGGAGGTGGACCCCGTGCAGGCCAGCCCGGCCACGGTGCCGCGCATGTTCTTTTTGGTGGCCTTGGTGTTTTTGTCGGGCATGTTGGTGAGCTTGTACGTGCTGCGGCGCGACTTTCTCAAACGCCAGCAGGTGCAGGCGCTGTTGCAGGCCGAAGTGGCCTTGCGCAAAGCGATGGAAAACTCGGTCACGATTGGCCTTCGGGCATGGGACCCCAACGGGAAAATTTTGTATGTGAACCATGCTTTTTGCCGCATGGTGGGCTACTCGGCGGCAGAGCTGTTGGGCCGCTCTGCGCCCATGCCCTATTGGCCGGCCGACCGCGCCGATGAAATTCAATTGGTGCACCGAAAAATCATTGATCTGGGCACGTCGGATGAAGGGGTGGAAGTGCAGTTCCAACACCGCGAGGGCCGCTTCATTGATGTGCTCATTCACGAAGCGCCCTTGACGGCGGTCACCGGCGAGTCGCTGGGCTGGATGAGTTCGGTGCTGGACATCAGTGAGCGCAAACGGGCGCAACGCATGGCCGCTTCACAGCAAGACAAGCTGGAGGCCTCGGGGCGTCTGGTGGCGGTGGGGGAGGTGGCGTCCACGCTGGCGCACGAGCTCAACCAGCCCTTGGGGGCCTTGAGCAGTTTCGCCAATGGCTTGCTGAACCGCCTGCGTGGCGGCAACATCTCACTGGCAGAGATGGAGCCCGTGGTGGTGCGCATGGCCGCCCTGGCAGAGCGGGCGGGCAACATCATTCAGCACGTGAACGCGTTTGCGCGGCGGCGCGAAATTTCACTCGCGCCGTTGGAATTAACGGCCATGGTGCGGCGCGTTCTTTTCAGCGGCGACGGCGGGGCCCGTCCGCTGGTGTTGCTGCCCACGCCAGGCCCGGTTTGGATTGAGGCCGACGCGCTGTTGTTGGAGCACCTGATCAACAACCTCGTGAGCAACGCCTTGGACTGGGCGCAACAAGGCAAAGCGCGACCGCAGGTGCAGGTGCAAGTCACGGTCGATGCTGACCAACACTTAGCGGGCCTGGTGGTGTCGGACTCCGGGCCGGGGGTCAATGAAGAAGACCAGGCCCATATCTTCAACGCCTTTGTTAGCCTGAAAGAAGGTGGCATGGGCATGGGCTTGGCCATTTGCCGCTCCATCACGGAGGCTCACCACGGAAGCATTGGAGTGGAGCGGGATGCCCACTTGGGCGGTGCACGCTTTACAGTGTGGTTACCGCTGGCAAAAGGGCCATCCACCCCAAGGCCATCAGTATTTTTTCAATCGCCCGAGTAACGCCATGAACCGAGCTGCCATTCACATCGTTGACGACGACCCTGATATTCGGGATGGTCTGGCTTGGCTGTTCGACTCACGCGGCTACCAGGCCGCCACCTGGGATGGCGGGCTGGCCTTTTTAGAGGGCGCACGCGCACTGCAGTCTGACTGGGGTCACGCCGCCGTGTTGCTGGACATTCGCATGGAACCGTTGTCGGGACTGGTCACGTTCGAGCGCCTCAAAGCGCTGGACTGCCCTTGGCCCGTGCTTTTTTTAACCGGCAACGGTGATGTGAATACGGCGGTGGCGGCGGTCAAAAATGGCGCTTGGGACTTCATGGAAAAACCGTTTCAAGACAACGAGCTGGTGGACCGGGTGGAGCAGGCGCTGCTGGCGGCCAGCGCGGTGTCGCGGTCTGACCAAACAAGCCGGCGCCTCAAGCTGGCGCTGGCGTCTTTGAGCCCGCGCGAGCGAGAGGTGCTTGACGAGCTAATTCGGGGCCACTACAACAAAAACATCGCCGACCACTTGGGCATCACGGCCCGCACGGTGGAGTTTCATCGCGCTAATATTTTCGACAAAATGGGGGTCAGCTCAGCGGTAGAGCTGGCCCACCAATTGGGGCGTTTGGCCCCCTTGCCAGCCAACAGCGCGTCCGTGCCCAAGGCCAGCAGCGACTAACACGAGATTTTCATGAACAAAACCATCAAGCGCATTGCCATCAATACCGGCGGCGGCGACGCCCCCGGCCTCAACGCGGTGATTCAGGCGGTGACGATTGCCGCTGACAACTTGGGCTGGGAGTGTTACGGCATCCGCGACGGCTTCAACGGCATTTTGTTTCCTGAGCGCTACGTCAAAGGCGGCGTCAACCGACTCACGCGGGACACGGTGCGTGGCATTGGTCACTTGGGTGGCACGATTTTGGGCAGCACCAACAAAGGCAATCCCTTGCGCTATCCGGTCACCCAAGCCGATGGCAGCACGACGCATGTGGACCGCTCCGACGAAATTTTGGCCTATTTCGCCACCCACGAAATCGACGCCCTCATTGCCGTGGGCGGTGACGGCTCACTCACCATTGCCAACGCGCTGCACCAAAAAGGGCTGACCGTGGTGGGGGTGCCCAAAACCATTGACAACGACCTGGACAAAACCTTCACCACCTTCGGCTTTGACACCGCTGTGTCCTTCGCCACCGAGTGCATCGACCGCCTGCACAGCACCGCCGAGAGCCACCAGCGCGTGATCGTCGTGGAGGTCATGGGGCGCTATGCCGGCTGGATTGCCCTGCACGCCGGCATCGCCGGCAACGCGCATGCCATCCTCATGCCTGAAATTGCGTTTGATCTGGAAAAAGTCGCCCAAAAAATTCAAACCCGCGACGCCAACGGCCATCTCTACTCCCTCGTCGTGGTGGCCGAAGGTGCCATCGCCTTGAACGGCGAGCGCGACGTGATGGCCCCGGCAGAAGATGGGCATATCGAGCGCTTGGGGGGCATCGGTGAACACGTTGCCAAAGCCCTTCAAGCGAGCACGGGCAAGGATGCACGCGCGGTGGTTTTAGGTCATTTGTTGCGCGGCGGCAGCCCCACCGCTTTTGACCGGCTCGCTGCCCTGCGCTTCGGTGCGGCGGCGGTTCGGGCGCTGCATGACGGCCAGCGCGGCATCATGGTGGCGCTGGGGTCTCCTGGCGTGACGTATGTGGCGCTGGAAGAAGTGGCCGGCCGCATGAAAGCCGTGCCACTGGACGGCGACACCCTGCGCACCGGGCGCGATTTGGGCATCTGTTTCGGGGATTGATATCGATAATCTGCTATAGATTTAGAAGCTGCTTGCCCAGGTGCAGCAAGGGTTAGAGGCCTAAAAGACCCGTGGATTCAACTGTTCAGTCGCATGGTTTCAATCCTTGCTTGGTTCGGTAAAGGAAGAGAGAGACGGAAGGAGGGCGGTCAGCTTGCCTCTAAGCGCTCACCGAGCAGTCATTCCGTCGTCCGTTGAGCCACCCTCAGAGGCATGGTGCATGCAAAGCTCACGGTAAAACTTTCCTTAAAGCGCTTATCTAAGGTGCCCCCGCGTCAAATCAAAGTTTGGCCCATGGGTGCGCTCGTTGGGGAGAACGCCGCTACGGCGTGGGGGTCAGGGCAGCAGGCGAATGTCTTTCACTTCAAATTCTGTTTTGCGCCAGCCTTTGTCCAGCTTGCCGGATAGCTCGACACGTTGATCGGCGCTGATGGTTTGACCGGGTGGAAAGCGTTTGGCCGAAATCTCGACCGGCATGCTGCCGCTGTCGTCGGCAAAGGTGTAGTTATCTTCGGTTTCATGCGAGATGATTTTGCCTTGCAGGCGTGCGTGTTGGTCGTCTTTGCCGCTGGCCAAAAGCTGCTTGACCGTGGTCAACGTGACGGCGCTGGGGCCGGTGTAGCCGCTTGCTGGGGTGGGCGAGGCGCTTGTCATGGGGGCGGCCGTGGCGGCTGGGGCAGCGGTGCTGGCTGCTGGGTTGGCAGGCTGCTGGGCCATGGCCACCACGCTGGCGGTGAACAGGGTGCTGACGGCAATCACAGAGAGAATTTTGTTTTTCATGACAGGCTTTCTTGAAACAGAGGGGGGTAAATAATGAGTTGCTGCAGCGGTGTCTTTTTCCGTTGCACAGTGGCTATTAGATTCACCCAAACTGAAGGCTTTATGAAGAAACCGCTGCGATGCGAAGAAAGTTTCAGGTGCCCGGAAAATCCAGCACCACGCCCAGACCCACGCCGTCAATACCCGTCTCAAAATGCAGGCTTGCGCCATGCAACGCCGCTATTTTTTCGACAATAGACAACCCCAGCCCGCTGCCGGTCTGGCCCGACCCCAGCACGCGAAAGAAGCGCTCAGTCAGGCGCGCACGGTCGGCATCGGACACACCAGGGCCGTTGTCGCGCACTGCAAGGCGTACACCGTCTCCCACCTGCCAGGCCTCTAGGCGCACGCGTCCATCGGCGCTGCCATAGCGCATGGCGTTGTCCACCAAATTGCGCAGCGCGCTGCGCAAGAGCACGGGTTGCGCCTGCAGGGTGGCCACCTGGCAGTCCAGTTCCAGTCGTTCGCGCTGGTGATCGGGGGTGTTGGCCGCGATGGCGGCAAACTCTGCCTGCAAATCAACCGTCTCTTTGACCAACTGGTCCGGCTGCTGCGGGTCGAGTCGCGCCAGCATCAGCAGACTTTCCACCAGGGCGGTGCTGCGATCCACCTCGTTGCGCAGGGCCAGCAACCCGCTGGCAACGCGTGCCACATCGACACCCCCCTGGCTCTGAGCCGTATCCCCCAGCTGGCGCTGCATCAGTTGGATGCGCATGCGCAGCGCGGCCAGCGGGGTGCGCAGCTCGTGCGCGGCGTCGGCCGTGAAGCGCCGCTCGCCTTGCAATGCCCGGTGCAAGCGCGCCAGCACGCCGTTGAAGGCCAGCACGATCGGCTGCAACTCTTTCGGCTCGTTCTGCACCGAAACCCCGCTCAGGTCTTGCGCTGATTTGGTGGCGATACGTTGCGCAGTCAGGTCAATGGGTGCGAGCAGTTTGCGAATCGTCCACCAGCAGAACGCGCCCAGCAAAGACAGCAACAGCAGGGCGGGCCAGGCCAGGTTTTGCGCCATTTCGCCCAGCACCGCCGTGCGCTCATCCCATTGCTGGCCAATTTGCACCTGGAAGGTTTGGCCGGGGGCGCGCAACACATACACCCGCCAAAAATCGCCATCCACCCACACATTGCGATAGCGTTTTGATTCTGTGAGCTGGTCTGAGAAGGGCTGGCTCGGCGCGTTTTCTGCCCGTTGGAGCACGCGGCCGTCATCGGCCACGATTTGGTAATAAATTTTAAGCTTGGTGGCCTCCCCCGCCTCGCGCGGCTGAGCGCCCGTCAGCGTCCCCTTGCTCTGTAGATTGGCACTCAGCACCAGTGCCAGGCGGGCACCTTCTTTCAGCGAATCGTCAAATACATCACTCGTCTCGTGCCATGCCACCGTCACGATGACGCCCAAGCTGACCATCCAGATGAACACGCTGATGCCCAAAATTGCTGCAATCAGCCGCTTGCGCAAGGAGTAACTGCCGCTGGGGGGGGTGGGCGCGTCGCCCTGGGTGAAGCGCCCCATGGTTACAGCGCCGTCATGCCGTAACCGTGGTGGCGCACCGTGGTAATCACGCCGCTGCCCAGTTTTTTGCGCAGGTTGTACACATGCACTTCAATGGCGTTGCTCTCGACTTCTTCACCCCAACCGTACAGCGTGTCTTCAAGCTGGCTGCGGCTCAGCACGCGGTTGTTGTGCAGCATCAGCGCGTGCAGGATGGCGAATTCACGCGCCGTCAATGCCACCGTCTCCCCATTGAGCGTGACCCGCTTGGCGGCCGGGTCCAGCGCCAGCGCGCCGTGGGTCAGGCTGGGGGTGGGTTGGCGCGCTTCACGGCGCAGCGCAGCGCGAATGCGGGCCGAGAGCTCTTCCATGTCAAAGGGTTTGACCAAGTAATCGTCAGCCCCCATGTCCAAGCCTTGCACCCGATCGGTCAGCGTGTCGCGCGCCGTGATGACGATCACGGGCACCCCCACCTTGCGCCCGCGCAAGGCCGCCAGCACCGCGTCCCCCGTCATGCCCGGCAGGCCTCGGTCAAGCAGCACGCATTGGTAGTCGTGCGTTTGCAAAGCGGTGTGGGCCAAGTCGCCCCGGCGCAGCCAGTCCACGGCATAGCCGTCCAGCTGGAGCCAAGTTTGCAGGGTTTCGCCCAACGACGGATCATCTTCAACAAGCAAAATGCGCATGCGCGCAGGTTACCTGAAGCCAGTGAAGCGAATCTGAAGACCACCGTCTTTCACCCGTTTCAACACAGGATCAGTCGCTTGGGTTGGTGCTGGCATCAACTAGAGGCACGACAGTGCCGCAAGAGATGCGTGGATAGGTCATGCGCTCGTTAGTGAGCGGGGTGAATGGCTATTCATTTCAAAATTGATAGCGCCTTGCGAAGACAGGACAAGGAACAGAGGGCGATTTGATCATTAATTTGCAAGCGCTTATCCCCGTGCATTCAATCGGGGGACTCGCGGGATGCCCGCTGGCGAGAACGCAGCCCATGGGCTGGCAAACCCGCAAAACAACAGGCTTCGTGAACATCGCTCCAAACCAGGGCTAATCGTTCTCTCATAATGGTTGCGCGTTCCCACACATAAGAACTCGCCCCATGCGCCCCTTCTCCATCAAAATTTTTGTCCCTTCAGGTGACCCAGAGGGTGTTCGTATCGTGACCCGAGACGACTGGCCTGGCAAAGCCGTCGTTTTTCCACGCGAACTGTTGGGCGAAGTCAAAGGCCGCAAAGAGTTTCAACAACCTGGCGTTTACCTGCTGGCGGGTGGCAAAAAACTGTACATCGGTGAGGGCGACCCCTTGGGCGACCGGCTGGAAAGTCACGCGCGCAACAAATCGTTTTGGAAAAAAGCGGTGTTCTTTACCGCTGAAGGCGGTCGATTGAACAAAGCACATGTTCAGCACTTAGAGTCGCGTTTGATTGCACTGGCGTATGAGGCTGACTTGGCGGAAATGGACAACGGAAATAAGCCCCTGGCACCGGCACTCAGCGAGGAGGAATATGCCTCTGCAGAAAACTTCCTTCGGGAGATCCTGTTGATGCTGCCCTTGCTGGGTTTCTGGCAGTTTGATGATGACCGGCAAGAGGAAGTTGACGCTGAAATTCAGGACGAGGTGCAGCAGCAAGTCGCCAGCCAACAAGGCGGCAAAAGAGCCAACCTCTACACCTCACTTCCGCGTGGCATGCGCTTTCAATTCAAAGGGACTGACAGCATGCAGGCTGCGCTGGAATTGGTGGAAAGTGGGGTGGTGGTCAAAGCCGGGAGTCAGGCGATTCTTGAGCCCAAGCCGCACTTTGAAATTCACGGGGCAAGTTATGCCGCCAAGCGCCGGGCGTTGATCGAGTCCGGCATGTTGCAAATTCAAGGGGGCTTGTACGTTTTTTCTCAAGATCAATTTTTCTCATCCGCCTCCGCAGCGGCCTCCGTGGTGGCGGGGCAGAACCAAAACGCAGACCACTGGGCGACTGAAGACGGCGTGAATCTGGGTGACCTGCTGCGCAAAGTGCGATCAGCGTCACAGGCCGTGATGGAAAACTGACCCGCATTTCAAGCCGCTGAAGGACAAACCGATGCCACGAATGCGCCCCTCCTTCCCTCTTTCTTTACTTGTCTCCATCAGCAAAATCTGAACCACTCGCTGCAACGTCGAGTGGCAGGGCTCACGCCCCAGTTGCCAACGGTAATGAAAACTATTATCATTCACTCACTTAATTCCAGCGGGAGTGTCTCAATGATTGTTTGTGTTTGCCATCGTGTGAGTGACAAGGCCATTGCGCAATGCGCTCGCATGGGTGCCAGCTTTGATGACATTCAATTGGAGTTTGGTGTGGCCACCCAGTGTGGTCAGTGCGAACAGGGGGCGCGCCGCATCTGGTCAGAGTGCTGCCCGTCCTCGGCGGTGGCCCATTTGCGCAATGAAAGTATGCCTGCCACGCCCCTAGTGGCATGACGGCAGGCGGCAAGCGCGCCATTGCCGCCTTTTCTTTTCCTCGCCACGGGTGTTCAACACGGGTGGCCTTTTCCTTTTTCCAAGAACAATTTCTATGAATTTACGTCACACCTCGCTCGCCTTGTCATTGGCACTCGGCTCGCTCGCGCTCAGTGCAGCGCCTGCGCTGGCCGCCACGCCGGCGGTCAGTTCAACCGCCGCAGTCAGCGCCAGCGCGGTCGTGCACCACTACGCCACCCTGGTGCACGCCACCTACAGCGACACGTTGACCGCCACGCAAGCCATGCAGACGGCGATTGCTGCATTGGTGAAGGCACCCTCAGCAGAAGGTTTGACCGAGGCGCGCACCCGTTGGTTGGCGGCGCGTGAGTTGTATGGCCAAACCGAGGCTTTCCGTTTTTATGGCGGTCCCGTGGACGATGACAACGGGCCCGAAGGGCGCATGAATGCCTGGCCGATGGACGAGGCCTACGTCGATGCGGTTGAAGGCAAGCCCACGTCGGGCCTGATCAACAACCCCAAGTTCAAGATCACCAAAGCCAACTTGGCCAAATTCAACGAGCGCGGTGGGGAAGAAAACATCAGCACCGGGTGGCACGCCATTGAGTTTTTGCTGTGGGGCCAAGACCGAAGCGAGACCGGCCCCGGCGACCGCTCCTTCACCGACTATGTCGACGGCAAGGCCCCCAACGCGGACCGCCGCCGCCAGTACCTGAGCGTGTCGACCGCGTTGTTGGTGGACGATCTCAGTGCCATCACGGCGCAGTGGGCCCCTAACGCCAAAAACTACCGCGCCAAGTTCGAGAAAGGCGGCAAGGAGTCGGTGCGAAAAATGATTGTGGGCCTGGGTTCACTGTCGCGTGGGGAATTGGCCGGTGAGCGCATGGAAGTGGCATTGAATTCACAAGACCAAGAGGACGAACACTCCTGCTTTTCAGACAACACCCACCGCGACATTGTGAACAACGCCAAAGGCATCCAGAACGTGTGGCTGGGCCAGTTCAAGCGGGCCGACGGCACACTGCTGCAAGGCGCCAGTCTGGCCGATTTGGTCGCATTGACCCAGGCGGACGTGGCGGCTCAAACCACTGCCCAGTTGGCCACGTCAGTGGCGGCGGCTGAGGCGATTCCGGCCCCCTTTGACCGCGCGGTGGTCGGCGGCAAAGACGCTCCCGGTGCGAAACGGGTGCAAGCCACCATCGACAGTTTGGTGGCCCAATCCAAGTTGCTGGTGACCTCGGCCAGTGCCGTGGGGATTGTCAAACTGAACCTCGCTCAGCCCTGATGTGCGCATGACTTCGACGAGATTTTCCGTGCGCCGTTTTGCGGTTCTGAGCACATTGCTGCTCGGCGGACTCTGCACCGCTTGGCTGCAAGCGGACGAAAACCCGGACGCCCTGGGTGAGAAAACGGGAGGTGCCACCACGGTGTATGCCAGTGGCAAAAACGCCTTCTCTTTTCCGTTGGCTAACCTGGAGGACGAGGAGCGCACGCGCTTTGCCATTGGCAACTCGTTTTTCAAGCGCAATTGGGTGGAGGCACCGGCGTCCACCACCGCCCGTGATGGCTTGGGCCCTCATTTCATCGCCCGCGCTTGTGCCGGTTGCCACCTGCTGGACGGGCGCGGTGCGCCACCTGATTGGTCACGCACCGTCGGGCCGGAGCCTGACCCGACCGTGGCACTGCTGCTGCGTTTGTCGGTGCCCGGAACACCCACGCCTCATCTGGGGGTGGTCCCTGAACCAACGTATGGCGATCAGTTCAATAATGCGGCCATTGCGGGGGTGAAGCCTGAAGGCCGGGTGGAAATCACCAGCCAACCCCTGCACGGTCGCTTTGCTGACGGCACCCGCTACACCTTGCAGCAACCGCGCTACCACTTGGTGGATTTGGGCTACGGCCCGATGGCGCGTGATGTGATGGTCAGCCCACGCATTGCCCCGCAGCTTGCTGGTATCGGCTTGCTGGAGGCGATTTCTGAGGCGGACATTGAAGACAACGTTCGCGTGCAAGCGGCCTCAGCGGGGCCTGTGAAAGGCCAAGTGAACCGGGTGTGGGATGCGTTTGCCAACGCCGAGCGCGTGGGCCGGTTCGGTTGGAAAGCCAATGTGGCCAGCTTGGCGCACCAGACGGCGGGCGCGTTCAACGGCGACATGGGCATCACCACCAGCGTGTTCGCTAAGGAAAGCTGCACAGCCGGGCAAGCGGATTGTTTGGCGGCCCCCAGCGGCGGCCCGGCGCACGGCAAGTCGCCTGAAATTGACGACGACACCTTGGCTCAAGTGGTGTTCTACCAAGCCACCTTGGCCCCGGTGGCGCGACGCCAGGCCACAGACCCGCAGGTGCTGCGGGGGCAGGCCTTGTTTGCGCAGGCCCAGTGCACCGCCTGTCACCGCCCCAGCTATGTCACGGACGAAGGCCCTTTTCCGCCGATGACCAGCGCCAAGCTGGCACGCCAGCGCATTTGGCCCTACACCGATTTGTTGTTGCACGACATGGGGGACGCGCTGGCCGATGGTCGGCCCGACTTTCAGGCCAACGGCAAGCAATGGAAGACCCCGCCGCTGTGGGGCGTGGGCATGATCAAGGCCGTGAACGGCCACCAGCGTCTGCTGCACGATGGACGGGCCAACGGGGTGCTGGAAGCCGTGCTTTGGCATGGCGGCGAGGCCAAGCCAGCCCAAGAGCGGGTGCTGAAAATGAGCGTGGCGGAGCGCCAAGCATTGGTTAAATTTGTGGAGTCACTTTGAAATTTGCAAACCTGTTCCCCCCGGCCGCTACTCTGGTGTTGGCGTTGGGTTGCGCCAGCGTCTGCGCTGCAGCGACTGCCACGGTCCCCCCCGTTGCGGCTGCTGTGTACGCGCCGGTCAATGCCATGCCGTACTACGGCCTCGAAGACGCGCTGCAAGGCATCTACGGCTTTCACATCCCCCCGCTGGCGCAGCGTTTTCGCAGGCAAAGTGAGCAGTTGGTCGAGGCGACGGCTGGCTTCTGTCAGGGCACCGTGGCGCTGCCGGCGCTCACCGCACAGTGGCAAACCACCCAAGTGAGTTGGGAGGCGCTGTTGACGCCTTCAATCGGTCCTTTGGTGTCGCGGCGGTCGCAGCGCCAGATTGACTTTTGGCCCACGCGGCCAGAACTTATTGCGCGTGCCTTGAAGGCCGAGCCACAAACCTTACCCGACATGACGCGCGTGGGCACCCCTGCCAAGGGCTTACCGGCCATGGAGTGGTTGCTGGCGCAGTGGTCCGTGCCGGGCAAGGGCCAACCGTCAGCCCGCGACTGCCAGTTGGCGCACCTGATGGCCCAAGGCATCGCTGAGGAGGCGCGCGCGTTGGACGCTGAGTTTGCCACCCTGGCGGACAAGGACTGGGCTGCTTCGCCCGACGAGGCAACGGCTGCCATGGCGGAGTGGGTCAACCAATGGCTGGCCGGCGTGGAGCGTCTGCGCTGGGCGCACATTGAAAAGCCCATCGTTTCCCACCCAAGCAGCCACGCTGGAAAACCCGCCGAACCCATGGCTTTTGCCCGGCTCAGCCGCGAGAGCAATTGGGCTGGCTGGCAAGCGCAGTGGGGCAGTTTGCTGACCCAAGCCCGGTTAACGCAGGCGCAGTACCGCCACCCGCCGCCACCCGGCAAAGCGTTGGTGCCCATTGAGGCGCTGTTGCTGGGCAAAGGACAGCTGGCGCTGGCAGGTCGATGGGCGGCCACCCTGGACCAAGTGACTGTCGCGATGCGGGACTTGACCCCGCAGTCCACCACAGCGCAGCTGCTGGCCGTGACCCAGTTGATGAAGGCCGTCACCGTGCTGTTTCAAAACGAAGTGGCCACCGCGCTAGACATTCCCTTGGGCTTTTCCGATGCCGATGGCGACTGAGCGCGCCCCGACCCTCCCATCTACACGGCGAACTTGGCTCGGCCAGCTGGCTGTTGCAGGGCTCAGCCCTTGGCTCGGCAGTGCAGCCTGGGCCGATGCCACGTCAAAGCCTGCGACCTTGCTCGCTGCTTGGCAAACGCCCAACGCGCACCAGATTGGTCTGGTGGCGGTGGGCGACGCCCACTGGCAGGTCACCCGTTCCATCACGGTGCCGACCCGTGCGCATGGCCTGGCCGTGGAGGCGGGGGGCAGTGTGCTGGCGCTGGCCCGTCGGCCCGGGGACTGGCTGCTGCGCTGGCACCCCGACACGGGCGAGACCCAGTGGCAATGGATAGAGGGCGACCGCCGCTTCAACGGCCACGTGGCGGCCAGCCCGCAGGGCGATGCGCTGTGGACGACGGAGACCGACCTCGAAACCGGTCAGGGACTGTTGGGCGTGCGTGACCGCGCCAGTCTGCAAAAAACGGCGGAATGGCCTACGCTGGGGCGAGACCCGCACGCCCTGATGGTGTTGCCGCAGACACTGGGTCGCATTCCCGCCGGGAGCTTGATCGTCGCCAATGGCGGGATTCCCGCTTTGCCAGAAACCGGGCGCGCCAAACGCAAGCTAGAGCGCATGGACGCCTCGCTGCTGGCGCTTGACCCGCACACGGGCGACGTGCGGGGGCAATGGGGGTTGAGCGACCCTTATTTGAGTATTCGCCATTTGGCCTGGGACGCCACCTCCCACCGACTTGGCATCGCTTTGCAGGCCGAGCATCCTGACCCGGCGCAACGTCAAGCCGCACCGGTGCTGGCGGTATGGGACGGGGCGCAACTGGTGCCCGCTGTGGGGCAGCCCAGTTTGCAAGGCTATGGCGGTGATATTTGTGCCCGCCCCGGCGGAGGTTTTGCGGTGAGTTGCCCGCGTGCGGACACCTTGGCCCTGTTCACACCGGCGGCGGTGTGGCAAAACAACCAGCCGCACCGTGACGTGTGTGCGTTGGCAGCGCAAGACCATCAGGGGTGGGCCAGCGGCGCAGACGGGGTGTTAACCTTCGCCCCAGCTGACCCTGTGCGCCTGGCACGGGGGGGAGCGACGCAGGCGCTGATTCAGTTTGATAATCACTGCTTGCCTTGGGCCAGTGCCTGAGGCTTGCCAACTGCCGTTTGACAGGCTGCCCTGTCGCAGCGTACCGTTACTTTTGTATTTCTATCCCAACGTAAAAAAGGATTTTCCATGACCGGCGACAAACAGGCCATTGGCCACTTGCAAGCGCAACTCAAAAACGAATTAACCGCCATCAACCAGTACTTTGTGCACTACCGCATGCTCAAGCACTGGGGTTTCACCAAGCTGGCCAAGAAAGAATACGAAGAATCCATTGGTGAGATGAAGCATGCCGACCTGCTGATGGACCGCATTTTCATGCTCGATGGGCTGCCTAACTTGCAAGACCTGGGCAAGCTCAACATTGGTGAAGACGTGCCTGAGATTTTGGCCAGCGACTTGGCGCTGGAGCGCGGCGCACAAGCCACCATCAAGGACGGCATTGCTTACACCGAGAGCGTGCGTGACTATGTGTCTCGCGATTTGCTGCTGAAAATCTTGGACGACACCGAGGAGCACGTCGATTTTCTGGAAACTCAGATCGAACTGATTGCCAAAGTCGGGCTGCAAAACTACCAGCAAAGCATCATGGGCGAGATTGAGTAACGACCCAGAGTCCTATTTTTATATGAAAAATAGGGCTCTAACCCTTGTCATTGCTGTGTGAGATGCTATTAATTAAATAGCAATTTAAGCGACAATCACCACGGTACTCAGTACAGAATGCGGCAGCGAATCGTGCCTGGTACGCCGTTCAACTCATCCAATGCGGCTTGGCTGGCGGCGCTGTCCACGTCAATGACCACGTAGCCCACGTCCTCAAAGGTGCTCAGGTACTGGGCTGCGATGTTGATACCCGCCACTGAAAGTCGTTCGTTGACCTGCGCCAGCACGCCGGGCACGTTGTGGTGGATATGCAGCAGGCGGCTGCGGCCCGTGTGCTCGGGCAGGGCCACTTCAGGGAAATTGACCGCCGAGGTGCTGGAGCCGTTGTTGCCGTAGCGCACCAGTTTGGCCGCCACTTCACTGCCAATATTGACCTGGGCTTCCGAGGTGGAGCCGCCAATGTGGGGCGTGAGAATCACGTTGTCAAACCGGGTGAGGGGCGAGGTGAACACCGCGTCATTGCCTTGCGGTTCGATGGGAAACACATCAATGGCGGCACCGTGCAGGTGACCGCTTTCCAGTGCGGCGGTGAGGGCGTCAATATCGACCACCGTGCCGCGTGAGGCATTGATCAAGTGGCTGCCGGGTTTCATGGCGGCCAACTGGGCGGTGCCGATCAAGTTCTGGGTTTGGGGCGTTTCTGGCACGTGCAAACTCACCACCTCTGAGAGGGCCAGCAACTCATCCAGTGCGGCCACTTCGCGGGCGTTGCCCAAAGGCAGTTTGGCCTCAATGTCGTGAAACACCACCCGCATGCCCAGTTGCTCGGCCAACACGCCAATTTGCGTGCCGATGTGGCCGTAGCCCACAATGCCCAGCGTTTTGCCGCGCACCTCGTACGAATGGGCCGCGCTTTTGACCCAGCCGCCCCGGTGCAGGATGGCGTTTTTCTCGGGAATGCCGCGCATCAGCATGATGACTTGCGCCAACACCAACTCGGCCACACTGCGGGTGTTGGAAAACGGCGCGTTGAAGACCGGAATACCGAGCCGCATAGCGGCCTTTAAATCGACCTGGTTGGTCCCAATGCAAAAGCAGCCAATGGCACCGAGCTGGGAGGCTTGCTCCAGTACCTCTGCTGTGAGCTGGGTGCGCGAACGAATGCCCACAAAGTGGGCCCCTTGCAGTGCGGCAAGTAATTCAGCGCCTGCCAAGGCTTTGGCATGGGCCTCAATATGGGTGTAGCCGCCTTGGCGCAGCACCTCAACCGCAGACGGGTGGATGCCTTCCAAGAGCACCGCTTTGAGGGTGGCTTTGTGCACGGCAAATTCAGCAGCATGGTGGGTCATAGGAGATCTTTATAAAAGGGGAAATCGGTGGTGGTTGCAATCGGTGCGACGCCATTGCAAGGGTGCAAAAAGGCAACAGGTGGAGGGAGGGCTTTACACTTCATTTATAAGATTCATGTAATGTGCATCTTATAATAAATCTTTTCTATGCTTTGAAGGAGCACTCCCCATGACACAGGCCACCCTCACACCGCAAGTTGACACACGCCACATGGAGGCACGCAGCCGCCGCACGGCAGTTTTTTCTGCGTTTGACCAGTTGGAAGTCGGTGCGACCCTGGAAGTGGTGACCGCGCAAGACCCCATCACGCTGCGCAGCCAGTTTGAACTGGAAAAGCCCAACTTGTTTGCGTGGGAGCCCCTGGAAAGTGGCCCTGACGTTTGGCGCGTTGCGGTGACCAAACTCAAAGGCAAGCACGGGGTGGACCACTGCTGCGGTGCCTGCGGCGGCTAACAACAGGTTCAGCCTGACGTGTTCAGGCCGCAATCACTTCCAAGTCAGGTTCCAGCGTGCGCAGCTGGTTCTGAATCGCTTGCAGCGTGCCTGAGATGGAGCTAGGGCAGGTGCCACACGCCCCTTGGTAGTGCACCACCAACTGGTTGCCCACCAAGCTCAACACGTCCAAGTCGCCGCCGTCGCTTTGCAAAAACGGACGAATTTGCTGGTCCAGCACCAAGTTGATGTCGTCCAGCCGCTGCTGGTCTTCCTCGCTCAGGTGTTCAAAAGAAGCCCGCGCTGAAAATACCGCTGCCGCAGATTGCGCCGCCGCAGCGGGCGCGGCGCGGATGGGTACCGCCAGTTCACGCGACAGCCCATCCCACTCCACGTTGC
>JAGODZ010000216.1 GCA_017997975.1 Rhodoferax sp. | reverse complement strand
GAGTGTCCTGGTGGCCTTCACGGCCAAGCTCAATCAGGTGATAGAGCCCATGCGCCAAACTCTCACCTACAACCAGGGCAAGGAGATGGCGCGCCATCGGGAGTTGGCCCAGGCCACTGGTGTGAGGGTCTACTTCTGTGATCCGCACAGTCCCTGGCAACGGGGCAGCTGCGAGAACACCAATGGCTTGCTGCGACAGTTCCTGCCCAAGGGAACGGACTTGAGCGTGCATGATCAGGATGCGCTCGATTCGATTGCCGACATGATGAACAACCGGCCGCGTGAGACGCTGGGATGGAAGTCTCCGTACCAGGCGTTCCAGCAGTTCATGCAGGCCATTGCGCAGCGCCAGGGCGTTACCATTCACTGAATCTCAATCGAGCCGTTTCAACGAGCGGTGCTGCGCTTCGGATTTGAGACCGCCTTCGATTTTTCGCTCAAAGACTCTTATAAACGCGAACTGTAGCATCTACACAGCGCGACCATGTGAACGCACGCGCACGTGCCAAACCGTATTCAGCCATCCGCACACGCAACTGCTCGTCACATAACAACGCCTCCAGCTCGGCCGTCATTGCCACCACGTCGCTAGGAGCGATCATCATCCCCGCCGTGCCCACCACCTCTGGCAACGACGAAACGTTCGATGTAAGGACTGGAACACCAGAGGCCATCGCTTCTAACACAGGCAAGCCAAACCCTTCGTAATGTGAGGGAAACGCAAAAACGCGCGCACCCGCGTACAACAGCGGTAGATATGCTTGTGGCACGAACGACAAATAACGCGCCCACCCCTCTGACACAGCATCGCTTATGCGCTCATGCGTGGCCTTGGAACGCCACCCTGCCCCCCCAGCCAACACTAAAGGAAATTCTTTTCGAAGTGCGATCGGCAACCTACCATAAGCGCTGAGTAAGCTATCTACATTTTTGCGTGGCTCGATGGTGCCAACATACAAGCAATAACTGTTCGGAAGCAGCCCCTGAGTACTCAGCCAGGGCACTAAAAGGCTAACATCCCGCGGATGGAATGAGCTATCTACGCCCAACGGTACAGAAGTAACCTGTTCAGCAGGCCAGCCGTAACATTGGATGATTTCCTGACGTACCGACTCTGCATCGGTAATCAGATGAGTGGCACGGCGCAACAAATCCGGCATTGCCCGGCGCATGTAAGCAACCCGTGCATCAGGATGAAACTGGGGGTAATACTCGTGCGACAAGTCGTGAATCGTAGCGACAGCCCGACCTGGCACCTGCGGTAATAAAAAATTGGGAGAGTGGTACACACTATCCACCTCGCGCCGCAACCTCCACCCAGCCAAAGGCGGACCAACATAGCGAAATGCACGCACTGCCAGCTGACTGTTTGCCAAACGTGCTCGCACGATAGATTTCAAAGACTGCGATGACTCTTGGGAAGATCCGTCGTGTCCCAAATGGCGACCAGTACAGAGATCACGCAAAGGATCGTCAATCCATGAGGTCAGCCCAAAGTAGCGCAAACGGGACACCTCTGCATGAACCTGCAGTCCTTTTGCTAGCTCTGTGGCGTAACGTCCTATTCCAGTCAGCGGTGGGCGAATAGCATCGGCCTGCAGAATCACATCCAAACCATGATCCGGCCAATCATCCGACTTAGGCAAGTGTTGTCTCCAACATCCAACGGAGCGTGTCTTCCAGCGGCGGCGAATCCCAGTCACCGATCAGACGGCGCAGCAACGAAGCATCGCCACACAGTGTCTTGACCTCATTGGAACGCACAAAGGCCGGATTAATCTCCACCTTCATGGAGTGCGCAGTCATCGCCTGTGTCATTTCAAGCACTTCCCCCAAAGAGTGAAGACGTCCCGAACACACGTTCACCGTTTGGCCGCTGGGACATACTTCCAACAGCCGTCGATAGGCTACGGCCACGGCCCGTACATCAGAAAAATCTCGCCACACATGCAAGTTGCCCAGTTCAATCACCGGCGAGCGCTTCTGAAAATGCGCCACGATCTTCGGCAGAAGAAACGAAGTACTTTGCCCCACTCCTGTGTAATTGAACGGCCGGGCTATCACAATAGGCAGCTTGTCACCCCATAAATGGGCCATGTGCTCCATGGCCAGCTTGCTCACCGCATAATCGTTGGCAGGGTGAGGCGGTGTCGACTCTGTCAAAAGACCTTCAGTGGCGTTTCCATAAACATTCGCACTGCTAGCAAGCAAAACACACTGCGGCGGTTGAGTACTTTGTGCAAGAGCCTCCAACAAGTGGCGAGTACCGAGCAAATTTACACGGTAGAAGGCGTCCAAGTCGCCATGTCCAACAAACGCTACTGCTGCCAAATGCACAACGGCATCGGGGCGCATCGCTTCCACCGCAGCGCGCAAGGCTACGCTATCGGTCAAATCAGCACAGCGATAACGTGACATATCGCTAGGCTGTGAGCCAAGCCCCCAAACCTCCCACCCATGGCGCTCCAGTTCCGCAGCCACATACCGCCCCGTGAAACCTTGAACACCCGTAATCAAAACCCGAGGCATACGAAGCCCCTTCCCTTCAGAACGAGAAACCGCGTTGATTGCGTGCGATGTCAGCCTCCACCATCATTTGGCACAACTGCTCCAACGTCGTCTGCGGCATCCACCCCAGCTCTTCGTAAGCCCGCGTGGGATCTCCAATGAGCACCTCCACCTCGGCAGGGCGGTAGAACTTGGGATTTACATGCATCACCGTCTTGCCAGTGGCAACGTCAATCGCCGTTTCTTTCTCCGCGGTGCCTCGAAACTCCACCACAATGCCAGCTCCTTTAAAAGCCATGCGTACAAAATCTCGCACAGTTTCGGTGCGATTCGTTGCTAATACAAACGTATCCGGCTCGTCTGCCTGAAGCATGCGCCACATGCCCTCCACATATTCTTTAGCAAACCCCCAGTCACGTTTAGCGTCCAAGTTTCCTAACTCCATGGCACTTAATTGGCCCAGCTTGATCTTGGCAACGGCATCCGTAATCTTGCGTGTCACAAATTCGCGGCCGCGCAGAGGACTCTCATGGTTGAACAAAATACCGCTGGCGCCAAATATCCCATAACTCTCACGATAATTCACCGTCATCCAATGCGCATACAGTTTAGCCACACCATAAGGGCTGCGCGGGTAAAAAGGCGTGGACTCTACCTGCGGAATCTCCTGTACTTTGCCAAACATCTCCGAAGTAGATGCTTGGTAGAACCTAATTTTGCGATTTACTAAACGAATTGCTTCCAGTAGATTCAACGCACCGACACCGGTGATTTGTGCAGTAGTAGTGGGTTGCTCAAAACTCACCCCTACGAAGCTCTGTGCAGCCAAGTTATAAATTTCATCTGGTTGCACTTTTTGTACCAAAGCTATGCTGGAGCCTAGATCTGTAAGATCATATTCCACCAAATGTAGATTTTGGTGCTGCTGAATACCCAGCTCCTCTATGCGCCAAAAATTCACTGAACTAGTACGGCGAAATGTACCGTAAACTTCATAACCTTTTTCAAGCAAAAGGGCAGCCAAGTAAGCGCCATCTTGACCAGTAATTCCCGTAATCAGTGCTTTTTTCATATCAAATAATATAATTTATATTCACACACTAGTCGCCTACAACGACTTAGAAAAGCGCACAGAGCGCTCGATATCTGATTCAATAAAATTTTTGCGATTCACTTATCGCATTAGGCAAAAATTTATCGCATCTACAATACCGCCTTCTTCGTCTGGATGTGGCAACAATACCGAATAACACTTACTTCACAATCAGCTGACCGAGACAACCTCTCCCGTAGCCATCTTTCCCATATCATCTACACAAGAAACCAAGAAGCGGTCACCAGACTGAACGCCAGAAAACGTAAATGCGAATTGAGGCAAGTCTGCGACAGACTCACTCAACTGTGTCTCAACAACCACCTTGCCATTAATCTGCACTGTCACAGCTCGCAAAATACGCTCTTCTTCAGTAGGCCGCGAAGGTTTTTTAGCCAAACTGACGCCAGAAGTAGCTGTACGCCAAGACACGCCTACCGTTAGTTCGGTCTTACCGTCCTTGGTCTGCAGCTTGAGTTGAATCGGCTGTACACCCGCCACTGTATTCTCCAAAAATCTAAAAATGCCAACCTATTCAGCGAGTGCATAAAAAAGACACAATTCCGCTGCCAGTTCATCAGCGTAAGCACTATTCAATGACCAACGTGCGGATCCTCTCTGGTGACCTTTACCTCGCGCGCAACCTTATAGGCTTTACCGCCCGCACGCACAACGGCTGTCACCAAAGAAGTTTTACGCAGCCGTAACACCGTGGAGAAAGTTGGCTCCCCCCCTCCAGACACGGCAACACTCATCGCCAAAGGCTGATGATTGCTATGTACCAATAACGAAATCATCTCTGTATTCGGAATTTTGCTGCTTACCAAAACATCCACCCTATCCCCATCTGCAGCGATGTCGGGTACCCGCAGCAAAATACTCTTACTCTCGGCGACAGTTCCGGCGTCAATGGCGAAAAGTGCATCTTTGAGTGTGCGGGCCTCGAAACCTTTCTTGTTTCGCTCTAATGCACGAGCCACCTTCGAGCCCAAGAAAATAGGTGCCGTACACAGCAACACCAGGGCTTTTAAAAACTGTCGATGACTGGAATCCATGACTAGCACCTAGTGCACTGGAGCCGATGGCTCTGACGCTCCGGCCCTGGGATTGGCTGGCGAAGAAGCTGGCACAGCTTGGTCAGCACCGACAACTCCAGCCCCTTGCTGCGAAACCGGGAGAGGGACCACCGCCGGCGGCTCAACGTCAGATGAAGCAGATCCGCTACGGCGTGGCAACGGAGCATCCTGGGCCCAATCACCGAGACGCGAACGAAATGCATCGGTAATCGCTTGAGCGTCTTTGTCGTCCGAAATGATATAGGGCGTGATCAGCACTATTAACTCAGTACGCGTAGTGTTGTCGGTGTTAACCCTGAAAAGCTGTCCTACCGCGGGCACATCCTTGAGAAACGGAATACCGGAGTCTCCGTTGGTCTGATTGCTAGACATCAATCCCCCCAACAGTACCGTGGCACCATCACGCAAAGTCAGCTTGGTGTCTACCTTGCGAGTACTGATGGTTGGCGACGATGCAACGCCCGTGGTGGTGGACTGCGCAGAGCTCACTTCTTGGGAAACTTCAAGCTCAATCCGATCACCCGCATGAATGATGGGCTTAACCTTCAAAATCACACCTGTATTCCGATACTGCACCGATTGCAAAATGCCAGTAGAGCCCGTTGCAGCGGTCGTCTGCTGGCTGGTGATTACCGGCACTTCCTGCCCCACTTGAATAGTTGCAGCCTCCCCATTACGAGCCATGATGCGCGGGCTCGAAAGCACCCGAGCCCTGTTGCTGTTTGCCAAAGCATTGATCGCTGCTCGAGTTCTCCCTGCAGCATTCACACTGTTTAGAACTAGCCCGCCAGACCCGATCCCCAAATTGCCGAGCGTTCCCCCTACCCACGACTACTTTCCCAAGGTTGCGTTATTCAACGACCATTCCACCCCCAATTGCTGGGCATCAGTCAAATTGACCTCGGCAACCGTCACCTCTATCAACGCGGCCTTGGCCGGTTGGTCTAGCTGCTGCAGCA
>JAGODZ010000003.1 GCA_017997975.1 Rhodoferax sp. | reverse complement strand
AAATCGTCCTCATAGATAAAGTCATTCCCCGTGTTGTACGGCGGGTCGATGTAAATCATCTTGACCTTGTTCAGGTAGGTCTCTTGCAGCAGTTTCAGCGCATCCAGGTTGTCGCCCTCAATGAACAGGTTCTGCGTGGTGTCAAAGTCAACGCTCTCTTCGCGGCAGGGGCGCAGCGTTTTAGCGATGGGGGCATTGGCGGTCAGCAGCGCCTCGCGCTTACCGGGCCAGTTGAGCTGGTAGCGCTCTTGCGGGCCTTCCACAAGGCTGCCCGACAACTCCTGGCGCAACTGGTCAAAGTCGATGCTGCGTTGGAGCACGCCATCCGCACCCGCCACCTCGGCCACGCAATTCGGGAACAACGCGGCCAGCTTTGCGATGTTGGCCTGGGTCAGGTCAGGGCTGTGCATTTTTAGTTTATTCATGGTCATTTAGGCCTCTAACCCTTATGGAGCGTGTGCTAGTAGCTATAAAAATAGGAGTGCCTTACAAAACAATCCGTGCGGTGGTGGTTTCAGGCTTGGGGGGTGACGACGCTCAGTCCGTCAAAGTAGTGTCTGAAAAACCCAGCATCTGTGGTCAGCAAAGCATCGGTTTGGCGCAGGGCGTGGGCACCTATCAAAAAATCGGGGGCAACCCGCTCACGCGGGCCTTTGTTGCGGGCGTAACCCCGCATGATTCGGGCAGCTTCCAGGGCTGCGTCCATGGTCAAAGGGTCGTGGTCAATCTGGCAGTCGGCCAGAAACTCTTTGAGCTCTTGCGCATCGGCAAAGTAGCGCCCCAGCTCGGCCACCACCACAGCGCATACGCACAGGCTACCGTGGGCCAAGGCGGCTTCCAATGCGCGTTGGGCCGCAGCGGCACCGGGTGCGCCTTTCACAATGTCAAACAACACGCTGGAATCGACGGCGGTTTTCATGCGTCGTGCGCTTTGGGTGCGGGGGCAGCATCTTCAGGCTGCCAGGGTACGGGGCGGCCACGCAGTTCGGCCAGCGCTTCTGCGCTGCTCAGGCCATCATCTTCGGCATGGCCCACCCAGCGCGCTAAGTTGAGCTGCACTTTTTTCTCAATGACCAAGCGACCGTCTTCCAGCCGCATTTGCAGGCGGGAACCAGGCTTGAGGCCCATGGCATCGCGGGCTTCTTTGGGTATAACAATTTGGCCCCGTTCGGCCAGGGTAATGTCCAGAGTGTCCATAAAACGCCTTTCAGTTGTACTTTTTCAGTATGTCTATGGCAGTATGAATTGTCAAATCATACCGATAGATTTTGTACTTCTAGGCGAATGGTACGCAACTGGGCGTTGATCTCAATCTTGCGGTTGAACTGCTTTTCTTGGCGCAGGCGCAGTTCCAGCTTGGCCGCCGCAGCCTGATTGGCTGACAGTGCGGACAGCCGATCCAGTTGGTCGCGCAAAGTCTCACCAGGACGGGCCCGAACAGCAAGGTGCATGCGCAAAAACTGCTCTTGACAGTGGGCGTAAATTTTGGTCTTAGCCACGGCACGGGCCACTGCTGCCTGCGGCGGCCAGGCAAACAGTGCGCTTGGCGGCTTGCTTACCAAGTCTCTAACCTCAAAGTCGCGGGCACTTGGGCAAAGGCCTTGTCGCGGCTGACCAGAGTGGCATCCACCGCAACGGCGTGGGCGGCAATCATCATGTCAAGATCACTGAGGTTGATGCCCTGCGCTTCCAGGGTGCTGCACAAAGCGCCGTAACACCGCGCCACGGATTCATCCCAAGGCAGCACATCTATTCTTAACAGCACCTGGGTCATGGCGTTTCTCAATCGCTGGGGTTGCCCTTTGCGGTGCAAGCCGTATTCAAGCTCTGCCAGCGTCACGCTGGAGATCACCACTTGGCCCACTGGCACTTGGATTAAACGGGCCAGCAAAGCCGCATCGCGCCCTTGCATGATGTGGCTGACCACGTGGGTGTCGAGCATGTAACGCTGCGTCATTCTTGCCAACCCTCAAAGGGGTCGCGGCGCAGGTGCGGCGTTGGCACCGGACGGCGCTCGACCAAAAGGTCGTCGCCCGCGTTTTGCACGACGGCATCCAGCAGGCCTTGCCAGTCGGCGGGTTTGCGCGACAGCACCACATCGCCCGTGACAGGGTCGTGGCGAATAAAAACTTCAGACACATCAAAGCGAAATTCCAGCGGCAGCCGAACGGCCTGGCTGCGGCCTGTGGCGAATATTTTGGCGGTTTGTTGCATGGTGGGCCTCTTTTCAATCGATATATTACATGGTATATACCGCGAGGCGGACTGTCAATCTAAGCCAAGTCCTCAAGCCCTGCAACTTCGTGCACCAAGGCAATGGCTTGGTGCCGCAACGTAGAACATCCACGCCACCGACTTCACTCCGTCGCCTCCTCGGGCGCGGCCAATTGGGCTTGGTAAGCCGCCAGCCGTGCATCAAACTCGGCCAGCCACTGGGCATCGACAAAGGCTTTGAGGATGCGGCGGACTTCGTACATCGGTTCTTGGGCGCCGCGTCCGGTTGGGTTGCCTTGGGGTTTGAGGCGGCGCACAAAGCCCAGCTCGATGATTTTGTTCAGGTGGGTTTCGACCTGGTCGATCAACTTGGCTTCGTTGCTGCCCACGGGCATGAAGACGCGCACCAGACCGGCAATCGCCTCTCTGGACAGGATGAGTCGGGTGTCGCCGCCGCTGGCGTCAAATTCAGCCAGCTTTTTGCGCAGCAAGGCCAGCAGCAGGCTGACCGCAAAGGTGAGCGGTCGGCGTGCGACCAGCCGTGGCAGTGGGGGCGCGTCATCGCCCTCCACGACCCGTGATTTCACATAGGCGTAGCCCTCGGCTTCGTCCAGTGAAAGCGCCAAGCCCAGCACCGCCACATAGTCACGCACGCGGGGCTGCAGTTTGAGCAGGGCGGTCCACAGGGCCGGGTCGTCGTCACGGTAGAGCACGCCTTTGAGCAGGGGCACGATGAGGCTGGTGAGGTCGTGCTGGGGGGCGCTGGCCGGGGTGATGACACCTTCTTCAGACGCTGGATCAACGAGGGGTTCTTGCATCTCAAGGTCTCACAAAAATAACGCGGGGCAAGCGGGCTTGGCGCTCCATGGGCTCTTTCGGCTCTTTCGGCTCTTTCGGCTCCAACGAGTCTGACTCCTGCGCGGCCACTTGCCACACCACCGTCTCCAGCGTGTCCTCGTCCACCACGGAGTTGGGCGCCTCGCTGGCCAGTTGCAGGTAGGCCACCAGTTCGCCCAAGCCCTGCGCCAGCGGGCGGGCTGTCAGCAACTCCCCCAGCGACACTTGCGCGCGGGTTTGCAGCATGTGCCGCACATGGCCCGACAACACGGCCTTATCGACCCGAACCTGGCTGTACAGCGCAGCGGCGTCCAAGTCAGCGTCACCCGGCTCGATGCTGACTTGGGCAATCCGCGTTTTAACCACTGGGCTGTAAAGCGGGCGCTCCATGGGCAGCTCCACTGAAGCGCCGATTTCATCAATGCCCATGAAGTCGCCCACGGGTAAAGCGGCGCGCACGGCCAGCGCGCGGGCCTCCACGCTGCGCAAAATGTCCATGATGCGGCGGTTTTCTAGCCAGGCTTGGTCGTCTAAGAAGCGGCGCAACTGCTGTGACAACTGGGCCACGGTGGATTGGGCCTGCTCACCGGCCTCCAGCCAGTCGTAGTGCACGCGCTTGAGGCGCGGGTCGGGCGACAGTGAGGCCACTGGGGGCAATTGCAACACGCGGTCGAGCATCTGGGTGAGTTCTTCCTGGCGCGACTGGGACATCAAAAAGTCCCAAAACGCCCGAAAACTCTTGCCTTGGTCGGAGTCGGCAATGGCGTCGCGTTCGCCCATGATTTCTTGCAGCAAGGTGCCTTTGGCACCGTCCCACAGGGCGATGCGCTCGCGCACTTTTCGGTCCAGCGTGCGAAAGTTGTGCTCCACCTCCCGAAAATCGGTGAGCAGCTCGCGGGCCAGCCCCGTGAACTGTTGAAACCGATCTTTGAGCGCGGTGTCGTCGAGCAAGCGCATTTCGCCCAGTTGCAATAACGCCATCTCGGCATCAATCTGGTCGCGGCGTTGGCGCAGCTCGGCCATGCGCACTTCAGGGTCGGTCTCCACCCCCAAGCTCATTTGCTTGAGCAGCTCAAACAGGGTGAGCAAGCGCGACTCGGTGCCCACAAAGGTGCGCTCGGTGAGGCTGACCAGCCAAGCCAGCGCCCGCTCTGTGGCGGGGGTGAGGTCAAAGTGCGGCTCGTCTGAGCCCGGTGGGTAGAACTTGCGCAACCAGCCTTTCTCATTGGCGGCCCAGTCGTTGAGGTACTCGGTTGACGATTTGGGAAAGGCTTGCTCTCCCAAGCGCTCGCGCAAACCAAACAAGTCGTCTTCCAGCGCCTCCACCAAGCCGGACTGCGCCATCACCCGCACGTTGGGCACGATGAAGGCGCGGTGCAAAAAGCTGCCAATCAGCGGCGCATGTTCTGCCGCCAGCAAGCGCCAAGCCGGGTGCTGGGCGCGCAGGGCCGCGAGGGTGGCGTAGTCGAGTTGGGGGGTGGCGGCCACGGCAACGAACTTAATGGGGCTTGGTCTGACCCAAGGCCAAAGGCGTGGCCTTGCCTTGCAACGGGGATCGTGCTTTGGTCAGCACCGAGAGGGGTAAATACATGCACAAAGAATCATCCAGCGACTCGGAAAAGCCAAGCGCTGTGTAAAAAGCCTTGGCTTTGAGGTCTTTGGCATTGACGACGACCGCGTAAATACCCACCTGCTGAGAAAACTCAAGCGCAACCTGCAAGGCAAACGACATCAGCTGCTGACCCAAGCCACGCCCCTGCTGAGCTTGATTCACGCCAAGGCGACCGATGCGCACAATCGGCGCCGGGTGGCGTGGCAATTTAAGCTGCTGCGGCAGTTGTTGGGTTTGCATCTGCCCTGCGCTGAGCGTCACAAAGCCAAGCACGACCAAGCCATCTTCAGCCAAAGCCACGTAAGTTTTACCAAAGCCCCGCCGCTCTAACTGCCCTGCCTGGCGTTGCAAAAAGTCGTTCAGCAGGGGCTCGCCACAATCAAACTCGCCACGCTGATGGTGCGACGCCAAGCGTTCAATGCGAATCGCCATCTAACGCAGCGCCATCAACTTCATCAGGGCGGGTGTGGGCTCGGCAGGGGTCTCGCAGGCGGCGATGAAGGCTTCAAAGGCGTCTTGCGACAAGACCAAGGTGTCTTCGTCCGCCACGACTCGTCTGGCCGCCTCATACGCGTTTTGCAGCATAAACCCCGACACGGTCGAGCCCATCATGGCGGCGGCGCGCTCAATCAGGGCTTTGGCTTCGGGGCTGGTGCGCAGGTTGATGCGGACGGATTCGGTAGAAGATGGTGTCGATCGCATGGGGGCTCCTTTGTTCAAAATGTACGTCAATTTGACGCACAAATCAAGACCAAGGCGTCCTGCGCCTCGGGCGGCAGCACGCCCAAGCGCACTTGGCCGGGCAAGCCAAACGAGGTGGCGTCCCGCACTTTGATGCCGGCCGCCCGCAACGCGGCCACGTCCAGCGCTTTCGGGGGTTGGGCGCAAAAGAAGTTGGCTTGGCTGGGAAAAATAGTCCAGCCCAGGGCTTCAAGTTGGGTGATCTGGCGGGCTTTCCACTCTCGCAGGGTCACCAAACTGTTCGCCAGCCAGGCTTGAACTTCAGGCTGCACCCACGCTTGCAACATCGCCACACCGTGCGCCCCCACGGGCCACGACGGGCACAGGCGATCTAGCGCCGCCGCGCTGTTGTGGGCACCTTGCGGTGCGATGACATAGGCCGCGCGCACGCCGGTTAAACCCAAGGCCTTGTTCGGCGTGAACAACTGCCAGACCTGGGCGCGTTGCGCCTGCGTCAGAGTCGCCTCGCCCTCTAGGCGCAGCGGCTCGTAAGCACAGTCCAGCACGGTGGGCGAGGAAAAACCGCGCGGCCAGTGGGTGTGCGGCCCCCCCAGCGGGCTAGAAGGCTCACAGGCCCAGACCAGATCGGCGTCATGGGCTTGGGGCACGGACTTTAAGCCCCAGGCCGTCGCGGCTTGCACATAGTCGCCATACGCATGGCGGGGCAAGTTGACACTGCGCCCGCCGCGCTGCACCACCCAACCGGTGATGCGAAAAATGAACTCGCTGGCGCTGCCGCCCAGCAGCACCCGCCACGGCTCCACGGCGTGGAAAGCGGCCAGTTGGGCGCGCAATTCGGTGTAATTGGCGTCGGGGTAGCGACTCGCATCGGCGTGCACAACGGCTTGCAGGGCGGCAGGGCACGGTCCACAAGGGTTGCTGTTGGTGGAAAAGTCAAAGCGCGCGGCACCCAACGTGTCGGTGCCGCCATGCTCCCGGGTTGCGAGCGAAATTTCGGAAGTGAAAGGCTGTTTCACGCCCATGATGAATGTCCTAATGCTATAAAAATAAGAGTGACTCCCGCAATACCTATAAGGGCCAGAGCCACTTTAGATGCCAATGACAAGGCCCGATCCGTGTCTGCCCCATTCGGTGCGCGTCCCTGTGAATTGAGCGCATAAACGCCTGGTTTTTGCAAACACACCCCCAAGCTTAAGGCCATCGCGGCCATTGGCCACCCGCTGTTGGGCGAGGGCGTGCGCCGGGCCTCCCGCAGGAGCCGTCTCAAACTGACGCCGCCACCCACTCCTGCCAACAACAAGGCGGTGATTCGGGCCGGGAGCCAACTCAAAATATCGTCCGCTCTGGCCGCCCACTTGCCCGCCCACAGCCAGTTTTGGCCTTTGTAAACACCGGGGTAGCCCCACATGGCGTCAGCGGTGTTGGCAAAGCGGTACAGCGCGGCACCGGGCAGGCCCAGCAGCACAAACCAAAACAAGGGGGCCACGACCGAGTCGTTGAGGTTTTCTGCCAGCGACTCGATGGCGCTTTCGCGCACCTGCGACTGGCTCAGATCGGCCACATCGCGGCTGACCAGCCAACTCAAGCGGGTGCGCCCCGCGTCTAACGACTCATTCAGCGCCGCCTCCACCGCGCGCACCTCACTTAGCAACATGGCCATGGCGAGGAGCGGTTTGAGAAGCAGCCCCAAGGCCAGTGCCGCCGCCCACCCAGGCCAAGCCAGTCGCACCAGTACCCCGTACTGCAAAGCACAAGTTACTCCCAAAACAATAGCTGCTCCCCCAGACCAGACAAGGGCTGCAAGCCAAAAAGCCTTGTGATCTTTCTGCCAAGGGTTTTGCAACGTTCGGCGTTGCACCCACGCCCCGCACCAGCCCAAATAATTTCCCATCCACACCACCGGGTGAAACCGCACCGGCGGCTCACCGGCCCAGCGGTCCACCGCCAACGCCACCACAATCGCTCCCGCAGCGATTCCAACAGAGGCCCACACCGAAGCGTCTGCCAGGGTCCAGATGGCGCTCATGATCGGCGTTAGGGTCGCGCGACCGGGTGGCCGGTCTTCAAACCCAAGCGATCCAGCAAGGCCATGTCGTCGTTGCCATCTGGGTTGGGCGTGGTGAGCAACTTGTCGCCGTAAAAAATGGAGTTCGCGCCGGCCACAAAGCACAGCGCCTGCACCGCGTCGCTCATGCTTTGACGCCCGGCAGACAAACGCACCCGCGCCATCGGCATGGTGATGCGCGCCACGGCAATGGTGCGCACAAACTCCAGCGGGTCTAAATCGGCTTGGTTGGCCAGCGGCGTGCCCTCAACTTTGACCAAATGGTTGATGGGCACCGACTCGGGGTAAGGCCCCAAGTTGGCCAACTCGGCAATCAAGCCGGCGCGCTGCAAGCGTGACTCGCCCAAGCCCACGATGCCGCCGCAGCACACACTCACGCCCGCGTTGCGCACGCGGGCCAAGGTGTCCAAGCGCTCTTGGTAGTCGCGGGTAGTGATCACGTCGCCATAAAAATCAGGGGCGCTGTCGAGGTTGTGGTTGTAATAGTCCAGCCCCGCATCGCGCAGCACCTCCACCTGACCATCCGCCAACATGCCCAGCGTGCAGCAGGCCTCCATGCCCGTGTTTTTGACGGTTTTGATCAGTTCAGCCACGGCCTCCACATCCCGGTCTTTGGGCGCACGCCAAGCGGCACCCATGCAAAACCGAGTAGCGCCCGCAGCCTTGGCGGCAAGGGCGGCGACCCGGACCTCTTCGACGCCCATCAGCTTGGTGGCCTCGACGCCCGAGTCGGAGTGCACCGACTGGGGGCAATAGCCGCAATCTTCAGGACAACCGCCGGTTTTGACCGACAGCAGCGTGGCCAGCTCCACCAAATTGGCGTCAAAGTGGGCGCGGTGCACGGTTTGCGCTTGAAACATCAGGTCGTTAAAGGGCAAATCGAACAGCGCCTGCACCTCCGCCACCGCCCACACACGCTGGTCGGTCACTGGGCGGGCCACGGTTTTGTGCGGCGCATGAAAATGCAGGGTTTGGGGGACCACGGGGTTTGAAACAGTGCCTGTGCTCATTGAATTTCTTTCGGATTTATTTGCGTTGAAGCGCTTCAACGCGCGTGGATTTTGTAATTCATAATTATAAATAGTGAACCCATTGGCTCGCCGCGGAAGCTCTCACCGCGCAGCGAGAGCTTGATGGGACACGACCTGAGGGTCTAAAAGTCAAGGGTTCTGAAATTCGGGGCTCAACTGCACCGTCTCACCAATGATCAGCAAGCCGGGCCGCGGGCCATAGGTGGGCGCCAGCTCAACCAGCCGACTCAAGGGACAGGCAAACACCTCTTGCGTGCTGCGCGTGCCATCACGCACGATGGCGGCTGGCGTGCTGGGTGGCAAACCGTGAGAGATGAGTTGTTCAGCAATCAACGCCAGACGCTGAACGCCCATGTAAAACACCCGCGTTTGCCCGGGTCGCGCCAAAGAGACCCAATCCGTGTTGGCGCTGTCGTCGGCCAAATGGCCGGGCAAGAAAATGCAGCTGCTGGCCAAGTCGCGGTGCGTCAGTGGAATGCCCGCTGCCGCCGAACAACCGCTGGCTGCAGTCACCCCCGGCACCACTTCAAAAGCCACACCCGCCGCTTGCAGCGCTTGCACTTCTTCACCACCGCGCCCAAACACATACGGATCGCCCCCTTTGAGGCGCACCACGCGCTTGCCTTGGCGGGCGTGCCGCACCAGCAACTCATGAATGCCAGACTGCGGTACGGCATGGTTGCCCAGCGCTTTGCCCACGTAAACCCGCTCGGCACCCTCAGGGATGCAGTCCAGTACCTCTGAGGAGATCAAGCGGTCATGCACCACCACCTCGGCGCTGCGCAGACGGTCCAACGCGCGCAGGGTCATCAAATCCAAGGGACCTGGCCCGGCGCCCACAATGTAGACAAACCCGGCAGAGGGGGAAGGCGGCGGAGTGGCAACAAGCATCATGGCAGTACAGGTTGGGGCCGAAGCCCCTCTTGGCAAACCGCAGAGCATACAGCCCAGCTTGAACACGTATGTGCTGCCATGAACGGTGTCACCCTCCGTTTACTAAAGGCGGGATACGGGCCAATATGCCGTTGCGCAGGCGTGCGGGGCGGTCGTTGCGTAACAAGGTGCCGTCGACAGCGGTGGCATGCAACTGAGCACAGGCCAAGATGTGCTCCGCTGTTTCGGTGTCAGCGGTCAAATCGCCAAAATAGTAAATGTATTTACCCGCCGCTTGAAACGTGACCGTGCACGCGCGGTTGCAACCCATCATGCACTCCACACCGCGAATGCGCACCTGGGCCAGTTGCGCTGGATCAAGGTCAAAAGCGGCAATTTGCACGGCCTCCAACAAGGCTGCACCGTGCGCGGGCTGGTCGCGTGGCACACCTGCCGGGCGGCAGGTGGTGCAGACGATGACTTCGGTGATGGCCGTGGGTATCGGCTGCTCGGCTGGTTTGGTAATCAAAGTGGTTGGGGTCATAGGTTCGGCTATCTGGGGCACCAATTAAACGGGGGCCAAGCGGTACTCGGCGCCCCAGCGTGCGGCCCAAGCGGCGCAGCGGCCCAAGGGACGCTTGGGGTCGTCAAAATCAACAATCACGGTTTGGGCCACCCCTTGTACCGGGTCGGGCTGCTCCAAGGTCCGCCCATCGGTCAAGAGCCACAGGGCCGCCTGCGGCGAGCGGGCCAGCACGCCTTGGGCCGCCACCAACGCCTGCGCCAATGGCGTGCCGCCGCCGCCGCCACATTCACGCACCCGCGCCGCGCCAGCGGCGCGCGCCGGGCCGGGAGGCAGCAGCATGTCCACCCCTTGGCCGCCAAAACTGATCAGCGCCACATCGTCGCCTGCGCGCGCCGCCTCTTCAATCAAGCGTGCGGCAAACCCTTTGGCCAGCGCCAAGCGTCCGCCTTGGCGCATGGAGCCCGAGGTGTCGAGCACGATGCAATGCAGCTGCGGTAATGATTGGGTGCGTGGCTGGTAACGCACATGCTGGGGCTGCAATGCGGCAGGCCCCTTCGCCACGAGCGTTTGAAGCCACGCGATGGAGGTGCCATCGCTGGCGTTATTGACTGTTTTAGGCTGAAGACTGGCAGCGACCGTTACAGAAGTGTTGACGCGAGATTGAGGCCACCGCCCGCCGCCCGCCCGTGTTGGTGGACGGTGGCCGGGGTGGCTCAGGGCTTTTTTGCGGGCCACCCGCCTATCGAGGCCACCCGGGTGGTGTCGCTGGGCAGAGGGGCCATGGCACCCCAGTCGCCTTGGGCTGGGGATGATTCACTCTGCGGCGCTTCGGTGGGCTCTCCCTCTGAAGGGGCAGACGTTGGGGCTGGCATCGGGGGTGGCGAATGGGGTGCCGGCGGCTTGGCAGGCGGCGCGTGCTCTGAACGCCGATGCGCCAGCGCCAGTTCGGCCACCGCATCCACATCATGCTCGGTCACCGAACCGTGGCCTTGCAAAGCCGCATGGGCGCGGGCGGCGCGCAGCATGACCAAATCAGCGCGCACGCCGTCCACCCCCGCTGCCAGCGCCAGTTGCGCAGCATGGTGCAAAACGGCATCAGACCAATGCAGCGTCGGCAAGGCCGTGCGTGCATTCAACACTTGAGTGACCAGCGAACTCAGGGCGTCGGCGTGTTCGGCCATCAACGCCTGGGGGTTGTCGTCAAAGGCCAAGCGGGTGCGCAAAATCGTGTGGCGCTGCTGCGGGTCACGGGGGTTGTCCAGCCGCACCGACAAACCAAAGCGGTCCAGCAGCTGGGGGCGGATGTCACCCTCTTCGGGGTTCATCGTGCCGACCAAAACAAAGCGGGCGGCGTGCTGCTGTGAAATTCCGTCGCGCTCTACGGTGTTGACGCCACTGGCGGCCACGTCCAAGAGCGCATCGACCAACGCGTCGGGCAACAAATTGGCTTCATCCACATACAACACACCCAAATGTGCACGGGCCACCAGGCCGGGTGACAAGCGCAGGGTGCCGTCTCGCAAAGCGTCTTCCACGCTTAAGGTGCCCACCACCTGCTCCAAACTGGCCGCCAGTGGCAGCGTCACAAAAGGGGCGTTGGGCAACAACGCCGCCAAGGCGCGAGCGGCGGTGGACTTGGCTGTGCCACGCGGTCCGCTGATCAAAACACCGCCAATGCGGGGGTCAATCGCCACCAACAAGAGGGCCTGCTGCAACGTCTGCTGACCCACCAGGGCGGTGAACGGAAACGCCACACGGGGGGCGGCGTGAAGGGGGGTGACAGAAAGAGGGGTCATAAAACGTTCAACATTATTTTTTTGCAACAGGGCTTGCCGGGGGCGTGTCTTCGTTTTCTTCCAGTTGCTGATCAAGCGCCAACAAGTGGTCTTCAATGCGCTCCCGGTGGTCGCCCGGCTCAGCCCACAGGCCCCGGCGCATGGCCTCTAACAGGCGCTCACCCACGCTGCGCAGCGCGCCCGGGTTGTGCTGTTGCAAAAATTCACGGGTGTCGTCGTCGTGCACATAGGCATCGGCCACCAGCGCGTACTGGTGGTCACTCACCACGCCGGTGGTGGCGTCAAAGGCAAACAAGTAATCGACTGTGGCGGCAATTTCAAACGCGCCTTTGTAGCCGTGGCGTTTGATGCCGTCGAGCCACTTGGGGTTGACCGCGCGCGAGCGCACCACGCGCGCCAGCTCTTCGCCCAGTGTACGGATGCGCGGCGAACCCGGCACGCTGAAGTCACCGTGGTACAGCGTGGCCGCTGTGCCCGAGAGTTGCTGCACCGCCGCCGCCATACCGCCTTGAAACTGGTAGTAGTCGTCCGAGTCGAGGATGTCGTGCTCGCGGTTGTCTTGGTTGTGCAGCACGGTGTCGATGCCCGCCAAGCGCTGCTCAAACACCTCTCGCGCCGCCTTACCGTGTTCATCTTGCCCATAGGCGTAGGCCCCGGCGCGCAGGTAGGCCTGGGCCAAGTCGCCGCTGTCGGCCCAGTTGCCGCTGGCGATCAACTCTTGCAGACCGGCACCATAACCGCCGGGGCGCGGGCCAAACACGCGCCAAGTGGATTGGCGCTCGGCCTCTGCGTCACTCGCACCGGCGGCTTGCGCTTGCGCTGCTTCGCGCTGCACCCGGGCACGAATGGGGTTGATGTCGTCGGGCTCATCGGCCTCAGGGATGGCCGCCACAGCGCGCACGGCCGTGTCAAACAGGTCGATCAGGTTGGGAAAGGCATCGCGAAAAAAGCCGGAAACGCGCAGCGTCACGTCAATGCGGGGTCGGTTTTTAATGCGCATGGGGATGACTTCAATGTCAACCACCCGTGTACTGCCCGCCGCCCATTTGGGCCGCACCCCCAGCAGCGCAAAGGCTTGGCCCATGTCTTCCCCGCCAGTGCGCATGGTGCTGGTGCCCCACACCGACAAACCCACCGCCTTGGGGAAGCAGCCGTGGTCTTGCAGGTGGCGCTCGACCACCCGGTCTGCCGCCTTGGCGCCCATGTTGTAGGCGGTCGGTGTGGGGACGGCACGGGTATCCACAGAGTAAAAATTGCGCCCTGTGGGCAGCACATCAGGCCGCCCGCGTGAGGGTGCGCCGCTGGGCCCGGGCGGCACAAACTGGCCCGCCAAGCCACTCAGCAATTGCGCCGCCTCATTGGGGCCGCAGGCGTCCAAACGCGGGGCCAATGTGGTTTTCATGCGCTGTAAAACCAGCGTGGTCTGAGGCCCCAGTTCAATCACAGGCCCACTGCTTGGCGCGGGGTCGAGACTTGACGCATCTCCCAGCACTTGCCGCACACATTGCGTGGCCAACAGCTCCAGCCGTTCGCGGGTGTGGCCCGCATGGCGCCACGCCTCATCACTCAACTGTTGCAGCACCGCAGGGCGGGGGCCGGTCCAAGGCTGCGCCCACTCAGGGCTCAAGACATCAAAACCGTCGATAGGGTGCAGCCCCAAATCTTGCGCCAACGCCACCAGCAGGCTGCCCTGCCCTTCTGCTTTGCCACCGGGGAATCGGGCCAAGGCAACCAAGGTGTCAAGGCGTTGGCGGCCCCGAGGCGAGCGGCCCAGCGTGTGCAAGCCATCTCTAATTTGCGACTCTTTGATTTCGCACAAGTAGGCATCCAGCCGGTTCAACAAGGCCTCGCGCCCCGCATCATCAGCTGGCTTGTCAAAACCGAGCTCAAGGTGCAAGTTGTTTTCCAACACGCTGTCCAAAATGCTGGCGCGCAGCAGCTTGGCGCGGCGTGGGTCGAGCGACAGGGCTTCGTAGAACTCGTCCATCTGCCGCTCCAGCGCTTGCAAAGGCCCATAGGTTTCAGCGCGGGTCATGGCCGGCATCAGGTGGTCGATGATGACGGCCTGGGTGCGGCGCTTGGCTTGGCTGCCTTCACCGGGGTCGTTCACGATGAAGGGGTACAGGTGCGGCAGCGGGCCCAGAATGGCATCCGGCCAACAGGCTGCGCCCAGCGCCACGCTTTTGCCCGGCAGCCACTCCAAATTGCCATGCTTGCCGACGTGCACCACTGCATCGACGGCAAAAGTGCGCCTAAGCCAGAAGTAAAACGCCAAGTAGTTGTGCGTGGGCACCAAATCGGCATCGTGGTAGGTGGCGACCAAGTCCAAGTCGCGCCCGCGTGCGGGCTGGTTGCCGACAAAGACGTTGCCATAGCGCTGGCCCGACACCATGAAGCGGCCGCCCCGCACCAAAGGGTCGTGCTCGGGCAGGCCCCACAGGGTGTTGACAGCGGCTTGACTCTCAGCGGGCAGTGCGTTGAAGTCCATCAGATAGTCGGCCATCGCCAAGCTTTGGTTCGCAGGGCGCGCGTCGTTGGCATCCAGGTTATTGGTCACACCGCGCACCAACTCGGTCATCAGCGCATCGCTGTTCGCGGGCAAGTCACCGGTGGCGTAGCCTGCATCGCGCAGCGACTCCAAAATGAGCACCGTGGATGCGGGGGTGTCCAGCCCCACGCCGTTGGCCAGGCGCGAGTCGTCGTTGGGGTAGTTGGCCAAAATCAAGGCCACGCGCTTGTCGCTATTCTTTTTGGTGCGCAGTGCGCACCAACGGCGCGCCAATTCGGCCACAAAGGCAATGCGTTCAGGCTCAGGCTGGTAGCGCACCACATCCGTCTCAGTGCGCTCACAGCGCCAAGCCAAACCCTTGAAACTGATGGCGCGGGTCAAAATGCGGCCATCCACCTCGGGCAAGACCACTTGCATGGCCAAGTCGCGCGGTGCCAGACCATGCGGGTCGGCCTGCCACTGCTCTTGTGAGCACCCTGCCGTGATGAGCTGCAGCACCGGGGCATCGCCGGCGATTTGCCGAGCGACTTGTGCAGCCGTTTGCGACGCCCACTCTTGCCCCTCGTCACCACCATCAATGGCGGCCACGGCAAAGCTGGTGGCATTCAAAACCACGGCCACTTGGTGTTCGGCCGCTAACGATTGCAGCAGGGAGAAACTGGTGGGATTCTTGAGCGAATCCACCGCCACCGCCACGCCATTGACCCCAGCATCAGCCAATGCGGTGAGCACGGCATCAAACAGCGCGGTGTTACCCGACTCGAAATGCGCGCGGTAAAAAACCAGCATCGCCACCGGGGCACCGGGTTGCCAAGGGGCTGCATTCAACTTGGGTTGGTACACCAACGCCGGTGGCAACACCGCAGCTGGGGCCGGTCGGGCGCCCAAGCCAAAGGCGACGTGGCCCAAAAACTGAAAGAAATTTTCTGCATTGGCGCGTCCACCTTCGCGCAAGCACCGCCACAGGTGACGGCAATCGTCGTGCGGTGCATTGCTGCGCATCAGCAACTGCATGTCTTCAAAGTTGTCTCCTGAAAAAAGAAACAACTGCTGCCCTCGCTCAGCCGCCTGTGCCATGGCTTGCTCCACCACATACGCCCAATCACTGAGACTGCCCAAATGGTCGATGACCACCACCCGGGCATGGCGCAGCACGTCGTCCACGTACATGTCCATGCTGGCGGGTTGGCGCAGCCACATCAAATTCGCCAAGCGCACGGTGGGGTAGCTGGCATCCAAGCTGGACGCCACATCGGACAACAGCGACAGCGTGGTGTCCGCCGCACTGAGCACCACGATGTCGCCCGGCGTTTGGGCCACGCGCACCACGCCCATGCCACCATCTTCGACGTAGCCGCCCGGGCGGGTGGAGAGCAAATGCATGGGTATTACCCCAGTTCGGACTGCAGCTCGGCTTGCAGCGTTGGCGCGTCCAAGTGATCGCCAATCAAAACAAGACGCGTCGCGCGCACCTCATCGGCGCGCCAAGCGCGGTCAAAGTAGCTGTCAAAGCGTTGGCCCACGCCCTGCACCACCAAGCGCATGGCCGCGCCGGGCAGTGCGACAAAGCCTTTGACACGGTAAATCTCATGGCCTTGCACCAAGCTGGCCAGCGCGCTCAGCAGCAGCGCGCGGTCGGTCACTTGCAGCGTCACAGAGACGGAGTCAAATGCGTCGTGGTCGTGGTCTTCTTCCTCGTCGTGGTGGGTCTTGCGCTGATCAATGTCGTCTTCCACCGCTTTCTCCAGCCCCAGCAACACCTCGGGTGCCACACGGCCATGTTGGGCGTGCACCAGCTTCACACCCGGGCGGGTTTCCACGCGAATCGCGGCCTCCACTTGGGCCAAGGTGGCCTCGTCCATGCCATCGGTCTTGTGCACGATCACCAAGTCGGCTGTGGCCAACTGGTCTTCAAACAGCTCGTGCAAGGGCGAGTCGTGGTCAAGGTTCTCGTCAGCGCGGCGCTGGGCGTCGACTGCCACAGGGTCGTCGGCAAAGTCACCAGCGGCCACGGCCGGGGCATCGACCACGGTGATCACGGCATCCACGGTGAAGGCATTGCGCAGCGCAGGCCACTGAAATGCTTGCACCAGCGGTTTGGGCAGCGCCAAACCGGAGGTCTCGATGACCAAGTAATCAATCTCGTCGCGGCGCGCCGCCAGCAGTTCCATCACAGGGGCAAACTCTTCTTGCACGGTGCAGCACAGGCAGCCATTGGCCAGCTCATACAACTGGCCGTTTTCCTCGCCATTTTCATCACAGCCAATGCCACAGCTGCGCAGCAACTCACCGTCAATGCCCAGTTCGCCAAATTCATTGACGATGACGGCAATGCGCTTGCCGTTGGCGTTCGTTAATAAATGACGCAAGAGCGTGGTTTTGCCACTGCCCAGAAAGCCGGTCACGATGGTGGCGGGGATTTTGCGGGTTTGCATGTCAGAGGTCCTTGAAATGGGTTTTAAAAATGACTAACAAAATGCGTATTAGCAAGAGCTCAACGCTTCGCAGGTGGCAAGCCCACCAAACAGTCGGCCAGCAACTGCGCTGCATCACCCAAGCGAGGGCCAGGGCGAGAAATCAGCTCCCAGCGCGCGTCGTCCAGCATGCAAATTTGCTGCTGGCGCAGCGCGGGCAGGTCTGACCAACCGGGCCGCTCGGCCACATGAATCAGGCTGGCACGGGGGCCGATGATCAGGTCAGGGGCACGGCGCACAATCATTTCGGGGTTAATTTTGGGGAACAGGCCCATGTCACCCCCCACCACGTTCACCAGCCCCAGTCGGGCGGCGGTTTCACCAATGAAACTTTTTTCACTGGCCGCATTCGGCCCGGGACCGACCTCAATGTAGACACTGCGCCCGCGCAAGGCCTGCGGTACACGCTTGGCGGCGGCGTCAATGTCTTTGTCGATGCGCTGAATCAACTCGGCAGCGCGTGCAGGCACACCGAGCGATTGGCCCAGCGCCAATAACATGCGCTTGAGATCGGCGTGGGTGCGCGAATCAAACACCTGCACGGGCACACCCAGCGCAGTCAGGCGTTCACCGGCCCGACTGCGGGGTCCGATCAAGACCATGTCGGGACGCAACGTCACGATGCGTTCAATCTGCACATCAGCCAAACCACCCAGCTTCGGCAGCGAAGCGGCTTGGTTGGGGTTGTCGGAGTAACGATCCGTGCCCACCAACTTCGCACAGTAGCCCAACGCACACACGGCATCCGTCAATGAAGGCGACAGCGTGATGATGCGTTGCGGCCCACGCGGACTGACCTGTGCTCTGACGGGTTCACCTGCCAGGCCAATGAACAAGGTCAGTGCGACCACCCCCACGCACCAAGGCAGTGCGTGGGGCAGGCTTTGAAACCGTTTGCGCTGTGCAGGCAGGTGGAGCACCATTAATCTTCAATACCGCGCTGAGCAGGCACACCGGCTTTGAAGTGGTGTTTGATGAGGGTCATCTCAGTCACCGTATCCGCCAGCTCCACCATTTCGGCGGGTGCCCCGCGCCCTGTGAGCACCACGTGCACGTGCGACGGGCGCTCACGCAGGCAGGCCAGCACGGGCTCCAGCGGAATCCAGCCATAGCGCAAGGGGTACATGATTTCGTCCAACACCACCATGAAGTGCTCGCCGGCACGGATGGTGGCCTCGGCCTGCGCCCAGCCAAATTGGGCCAACTCAGCCGAGTGGTCCAGGTCACGGCTCTTCCAACTGAAGCCGTCGCCCAAGCCCACGATAGGAATACCGAGTTGTTCAAACAAGCGGTGCTCGCCAAAACGGGCCGAGGGCACTTTCATGAACTGGTAAACCTTGACCACTTTGCCCCGGCCATGGGCACGCAAGGCCAGCCCAAAGGCCGCCGTGCTTTTGCCCTTGCCGGTGCCGGTGTGAACGATCACCAGACCGCGCCGTTCGCCTTGTGGCTTGGGCGTGTCCCGCAAAATAGGAGGCGCTTCAATTTCCATGACCGCCCTACCTTCTTAGGCTGCGCTGTACAAGCGCTTGTCCACCGCGACCGAGCCCTTGAGGCGGTGCAGCCATTTGGCAGCAGCCAAGATGCCCAGGTCCACCAGCGGCTCAACCAAAACAACAGTCATATAGGCGGCACCAAAGCTGGCGATGCTTTGCAAGTTTTCTACCCCCATGCCTTGGCCATAGATTGCCCAAAAGCCCACCCACAGCACGATGCCCCCTTGGTAGGCCATCGACAGTTTGAGTGCCTGTGCGTAGCCAATATCCACATAAGCCTTGCTTTGCGGAATGATGCGACGTGCCAGCGCTGAGGTGGCAAACAAAGGCACCAACAAGGTGGTGACGTTCATGCCGTACTGGGGCAGGTCAAACGGGGCAAAGGTCAAGCCTTGCACCAGCAGCCCACCGGCCAAGCCAAGCGCCGCAGGCGCTAAGCCAAAGACCAACATCAGCGTGGTGCCTAAGATCAGGTGCACTTCTGACACCCCCACGGCGTGGTGCGGAAACACCTCAAAGAAGCAAAACACCAAAATCGTACACATGGCGGCGCGCAAGGACAGCGCCACCGTGCCGTCGGTTTTCAGGGTGTCCCATGACAGTTTGGCAGCGTAGCCCAACGCGCCTGCCGCCGTGGCATAGCTCAAAGCGATTTTGCTGGCGTCGACCAGTCCCGGTTCAATATGCATATCAATCTCCTTTGGGTTAAAAAAACAACTTACAAAAAGCAGAGGGTGGAACGGGGTCCCCCCCTCTGCGGGAACAAGCGAGGGGTGGTTTATGACAACTTCACCCTCTTTGGGGTCTGGGGCAACGCCACCCACTGCCCTTCAATCGAATGAATGGCCAAGCGCTGGTCAAATACATCGACCAGCGCTTGGTGGGTGGTGGGGTCGTGGGTGGCACCGTGGTGCAGCACTCGGCCTTCAGCCATCACCACCACACTGTCGGCATGCAGCGCCATGCTGATTTCATGCAGCACGCTGACCACCGTGGTGCCCTGTTGGACGAGTACCTGCACCACCGCCAACCAGTCGGCCTGGTGCGGTGGGTCTAAATTGGCCAGTGGCTCGTCCATCAGCAGCACTTGCGCTTGCACCGCCAAAGCGCGCGCCAGCAGCACACGCTGACGCTCCCCCCCTGACAGCTGGCCCAGTGGGCGGTGGCGCCAGTCCCAAGCCTGCGTGGCTTTGAGCGCCTGTTCGACGGCGGCATGGTCGGCGGCACTGGCAGGCGCTAACCACGCTTGGTGCGGCAAGCGGCCCAGCATGGCCACGTCCCACACGGTTAAATCATCGGCCGAGGCTTCGTTCTGGCCCAGCCAAGCCAGTTGACGAGCACGCTCACGGTGCGGCAGGCGGTGCAGGTCATGGCCCCAGAGCGTGACGCGGCCGCTGTGTGCGAGCACGCCCGCGAGGCATTTGAGCAAGGTCGACTTGCCCGCCCCATTGGGGCCCACAATGCTGGTCCACTGGCCAGCGGCCAACTCCAAATCGATATCCCGCAATATGCGGTTGTTTCCAAGGTTCACCCTGATGGAGTAAGCCCCAAGCGCTATAGTTTTTGAATTTTTCACCGCTGTGCTCCCCCGATTCCGGCCGTCCCACGGTGCATCAGCCACAGCAAGTAGCCACCGCCCAACACGGCCGTCAAGACGCCCACCGGCAGCTCCTGCGGCGCCAGCAGACCGCGCGCCAAGGTGTCAGCGGCCATCAACAGCACGCCACCCACCAGACTGGACAAGAGCATCAAATGCCCGTGGGTGGTCTTGACCACCGAGCGCACGAGGTGCGGCGCAGCCAAGCCCACAAAAGCAATCAACCCCGTTTGGGCGACCGCCGTGCCTGTGGCCAGCGCCAGTACCGCCACCAAAGCCGCGCGCATCGGTGCCAGGGGCAGACCAAGACTCATGGCGGTCGCGTCTCCCAAACTCAGGCCATCCAGCACCCGCGCCAACAGCCAAGCCGCCACCAAACACACCGCCCACACGCCGGCCATTAACGCCGTGGATGCCCAACCGACAAAGGCGGTGGAGCCCAACATGAAGGCCTGCATGGCCTGCAGAGAATCGGGCGAAAACAGCAGCACCAAATGCGTCATTGCGCCCAGCACCACGCCCACCACGACACCGGCCAACAGCAAACGCAGCGTGTGCCCCACGCCGCGCGAGAGGGCCAGCGTCAGCATCACGGCCAACACAGCCCCCACAAACGCGGCACCGGTCAAGCCCAGCCGCACCCAAATGCTGCTTGAAAAAACACTGATGGCCACGCCACCATTCATCATGTTGCCCCCACCCAACATGCCCGTGCCGCCGCCTAATGCCGCCAAGGCCAAGGCCACGCCCAGCGACGCGCCCGAGGCGCTGCCCAATAAATAAGGGTCCGCCAGCGGGTTTCGAAACAAGCCCTGCGCCACCGCACCCGCCAGACCCAAAAGCGCACCCGCAGCCCACGCACCCACCGTCCGAGGCAGCCGAATTTCCCACACAATTTGTTGGGCCATGGCTGTTTGGTCCGGGTCCCGCAAGGGACTCCACAGCGGGCCCAACAAGTTTTCTAACCCCGTGCTGCCCACGCAAACACCCAGTGCCGTCAGCGCCAATGCCCCCAGCACGCCGGCCCACACCAACCACCCCACGCGCGCATGCAGCGCCTGCACCGGGTTCACGGCTTGCCTCCCGCTTGAGAAGGGGGGCGAGCTGCTCGCGAAGCGACAAGCGGGGGGCCCATCTTCTCTAGGCACTGCGCCATGACGCGTGCCGCCTCGGCCATGCGCGGTCCGGGTCGCACCAGCACGTCGGACACATCGGCAGGAAAAATACAGACACGTTGCTCCCGCAGGGCGCGAATGCTTTGCCAACCGGGCCGAGACATCAGGCCGTCGGCGCTGCGTTGACCAATCAGAATGACATCGGGGTTGGCCCGCACGATGAACTCAGGATTGAGCTTGGGGAATGGCCCCAACTTGGCTGGCACGATGTTTTTGACCCCCAGGCGTGTCAGCGTCTGTCCAATGAACGACGACTCGCCAGCGGCGTAGGGCCCCTGGTTCACCTCAAAATAAACCTTGGTGCCACCCACGCTGGCAGGCAGCGACTGGGCCGCAGCCGACACTCCCGCATCAATGGCACGCCAGATGCGGGCCGCATCGGGAACCTCCAGCACTTGGCCCAGCTTGAGCAGCACGCGCTGCACATCGGCATGGGTTTTGGGCTCCAGCGCCACCACTTTCAGGCCCAATGCTTCAAAACGCTCCCCCGCCCGAGACGACTTGGCCATGAGCACCACATCGGGTTTGAGCGAAACAATCATCTCCACATTCGGGTCCAACCCACCGCCCAGCTGCGGCAGGGAGCGAACGCTTTGCGGAAAATTGGAGTAGCGGTCCACACCGACCAAACGCGCGCATTGACCCAGTTCACACACCGATTCCGTCAACGACGGCAGCAAACTCACAATGCGTTGTGGCGGCTTGGCCAAATGCACCGTCACCCCACGGTCATCGGTGACCTCAAGCGCTTGCGCGCACCCAACGGCCAAGGTGACGCTTGCAGCCAACACCAGCTTGAACCACCCCGCGTTCATGCGCCGCCTTTCAAAGTGAGCGGCACACCTGCCACCATCAGGGTGACTCGCGCACAGGTGCCCGCCACCTCTTGGTTCAGCCGCCCCAGCGCGTCCACAAAAGAGCGCACCTCTCTGCCCATGGGAATCACCCCCAAGCCAATCTCGTTGCCGACGATGACCACTGGGCCAGGGGCTGTAGAAATTGCTTCCAAAAGCATAGCTGCTTGCGCAGGACAGGGTTGGGCCAGAGCCCCATTTGATGCTTTAACTTCGGTCATCGGCATCAAGCAGTTGGTGAGCCACAGCGTGAGGCAATCCACCACCACCAAGGTCTGCGGCGTGCTGTATTGGCGCAGAGTCTGTGTCAGCGCCAGCGGCTCTTCCACGGTGCGCATGCCGGGCACGCGCTCGGCCCGGTCGGCCTGGTGGCGGGCGATGCGCGCCTCCATCTCACTATCCCACGGCTGGGCGGTGGCAATCAGCACGGCATGGTGCTCAGACGAAGCGGTCAGCCACTGGTGGGCCAAGGCCTCCGCGCGGCGCGATTTGCCACTTTTTTGCCCGCCCAAAATGAATTCGCTGCGGGCCACCCCGAGTGAGGTATCAGCCATGCAGGCGACTCCAATCCATCACGATGCGGTGCAACTGCGCCACGCCATCGGTCAAAGCCGCTGGGCCGGGTTGCAAAATGTCCACCGATTTAATTTCAAACAACTGCCCGTTTTTAACCGCGTTGACCTGCCCCCAACCCGGCCGTGCTGCCACCTTTTCAGGGCGAAACTTCTTGCCGCACCACGAGCCGATGATGATGTCCGGGTTGCGGCGAACAATCTCCTCACCATCGGCAATGATGCGATTTTTGCCCAGCGACTGCGCCGCCAGCTCGGGGAAACAATCGTCGCCGCCGGCAATGCCCAGCAACTCAGACACCCAGCGAATGGCGCTGATGTGCGGCTCGTCCCACTCTTCAAAAAACACCGTGGGTCGCCTTGGCAGCTGGGCCGCGGCGTCCTCGATCTCTGCCAGTTGCGCCTGAAAGCCGGCAATCAAGGCCAGCCCGCGCTCGCCCTGCCCCACCATGGCCGCCACCTGCGCCATCATGCTGAAAATCTCGGCCACGCTGCGCTGGTTGAAGATGGTGACTTGCACGCCGGCCCGAATCAAGGCCGCTGCAATGTCAGCCTGCATGTCGGAAAAGCCAAACACGCAATCGGGCTGCAAGGCCAAAATTTTGTCAATCTTGGCGCTGGTGAAAGCGCTGACGCGGGGTTTCTCTTCGCGGGCACGACGGGGCCGCACGGTGTAGCCCGAAATGCCCACAATGCGGGCCTCTTCGCCCAGCAAGTACAACCACTCGGTGGTCTCTTCGGTCATGCAAATGATGCGCTGCGGACCGCGCGGGAAGTTAAAGCGTTCTGACATGGCGAGACCCCATTAAATTAGCACCCAACAAGGACGCCGTGGCGCCAGGACTGGACCCAAACCACGCATGAAAATAACTGGCCCGAATCGACCCGCACTGGTAAACGGCTTCACCGGCTTCGGGCGACGGCGCTTGATCGGGGCGAGCGGTTCGGTCTTGCGCGGGCAGGTCCGTCGTGCAGATCGAGTAGTGAAAGGTGTGGCCGCGCAACACCCCCTGCGGCGTGCGCCACTGCTGTGGCCCCAGGCCAGCCAGGCGTTTTTGCATGCTGACGGTGCCGGGCAATAGGCCCCATTGCGGCTCGTGGTGGCCGTCCATGGTCACCAGAGTGTCAAACAAAACCATCATGCCGCCACACTCCGCCCACACGGGCTGATGACGTGCAACGTGCGCCTTCAAGCTGTCTCTTAAGCCTGTGTTCGCCCCCAGTCTGGCCGCGTGCAACTCAGGGTAGCCGCCAGGCAGCCAGACCGCATCGCACTCGGGCAACGCGGCGTCAGCCAAGGGTGAAAAGAACACCAAATCCGCCCCCAAAGCCTGCAGGCAATACAAGTTCGCTTGGTAAATAAAACAAAAAGCGGCATCCCGCGCCACCGCAACCGTGCGTCCGGCCAGCGGTTGGGGGGCGATTGGGCCATCAACAGCACCGTCAGGCGCGCTGAAACTGACGCTCCAACGCTGTAAATCTGCCAAAGTCATCTGTCCCAGCGGTGTCACCGCCAAGGCATCAGCGGCCGCATCCAGCCGGGCCATGGCATCGACCACTTCGCTGGCCACGGTTAACCCCAAGTGACGCTCGGGCAAGCTCAAGGCGGGGTTGCGCATCAGCGCCCCCAGCCACTGCGCGGGCTCTCGCACGCTGATCTGGAGCATGTCAGCATGTCGCTCGCTGGCGACCCGGTTCGCCAGCACCCCCGCCCAGGGCATGCCGGGGCGGTAATGCTGCAAACCAAAAGCCAGCGCCCCAAAGGTGCCGGCCATGGCACTGGCGTCAATCACCGCCAGCACCGGCAAGCCAAAGCGCTGCGCCAAATCGGCGGCACTGGGTTCACCGTCAAACAAACCCATCACGCCTTCGACAAGAACCAAGTCCGAATCTGCCGCTGCCGCCGCCAAGCGCGCGCGGCAATCCGCCTCGCCCGTCATCCACAAATCCATCTGGTGCACCGCACGCCCACTGGCCAAGGCGTGCCAGTGGGGGTCCAGAAAATCAGGCCCGCACTTGAACACGGTGACCCGATGCCCTTGCCGGGCGTGCAATCGCGCCAGCCCTGCCGTGACCGTGGTCTTGCCTTGGCCAGAGGCGGGGGCCGCGATCAGCAGGGCCGGGCAAGCGGCAGGAGAGGTCATCACGCGCCTTAACCGATCAGATGGGCGACCACTTCAGGCCCACGTACAGGGTTCTTCCCTCCGTGGCATAACCCTTGGCAGTCTCGTATTTTTGATCTGCCAAGTTATTCACGCGCCCCAGCAGCGTCCACTCCCGGTTCAGTGCGGTGCTGGCATGTAGATTCAGCAAGCTGTAGCCGGCCAAGCGTTGGGTATTGGCGGCGTTGTTGAAGCGCTCACCCGTCATTTGCAATTCAGCACCCACGCTCCAGCCCGACAGTTGGGTGTCAGCGGCCAACGTGGCCATCTGCTTGGCACGGCGTGCCAGTTGCTTGCCAGTGATGCCGTCATGGGGGTTTTGCAAATCCAACGAGCCACTGAAGGCCACGCCACCCAGTCGCTTGGACGCGGTGAGGGTGATGCCTTCGTATTGCGCCACCGCGGTATTGCCGTAACAGCCCGCAAATTTGCCAACGCCATTGGCACACGCGCCTGGGCCAGACACGTAGGTAATGAGGTCAGACACGGTGTTGCGATAGACCACCGCACTCAAGCTCTCACCAGGGGCGTCATATTTCACGCCAATTTCGCGATTGCGCGCGGTCTCTGGTGTGAGTGTGGCCACCCCGTACTGACTGAAGCGCTGGTACAAAGTGGGCGCACGAAACGCACTGCCCAAAGCGGCAGTGACGCGCCAAGCCGGGGTCACCGCATACGCGTAGGCGGCGCTGCCGGTGGTGTTGGCGCCAAACTCGCTGTCTTGGTCATGGCGGGCATTGAGTTGCAGCGTGTGCGCGCCTTGGCGCAAGCCATAACCTAGCGCCACCGCGTCTTGCGAGCGGTTGGTCACAACCGGCGTGGTGCTGGCGTTGTTCAACTTGTCCTCACGGCGCTCCAAGTCTGCCGTGAGGGTATGAGCCCCCATGCGGTATTCGTTATGCAAGAGGTAGCTGGTCACGCGGGTATCAGTGAGGTACACCGAGGGCAGGGTTTCATAGCGGTCGTTACTTTGGCCGATGCTCACTCGGGTGGAGTAAGCGTCTGACCAACGGGCGCTCCAGTTCAGCCCCACCGCTTGAACACGCGATAGACCATGGTCGTCAAAGCCGGGGTTGAAAGCGTCGTACTGGGCATCGATCTCATTGCGCAAAAAAGTGGCCTCCAAGCGGTGCGCCGCGTTCACTTTGAAGCCCACGCGGCCCGACACCGAGTTGCTTTGATAACCGTCCAGGTCCGAATTCGCGGTGGGCTGTCCGTTGAAGCCAGTGCTGATTTCACGCGCCAGCCCCAGCGCGTAATCCACCGTCTCGGTACCGCCACTCAAACCCAGGGCCAGCTTGTAGGTGCCAAGGGTGCCCGCACCGATTTCAACCGAGGGAGTGAATCCGGGCTCACCCTTGCGGGTGAAGATTTGAATCACACCGCCAATGGCATCCGAGCCATAAATGGCCGCTGCCGGCCCGCGCAAAATTTCAATGCGGTCAATTTGCGACACTGGCAGCGCATTCCAAGCTGCGCCCCCGGTGGACTGAGAGTCCATGCGCACGCCATCCACAAAAACGGCGGTAAATCGGGTCTCCGCACCCCGAAGGTAAAGGCTGGTGGTGGTGCCCGGGCCGCCGTTGCGCGTCATGGCAATGCCAGGCGCGCGCACCAACAAATCAGCCAAACCAACCGCGCCGCTGCGCTCAATCGTGGCGCGGTCAATCAAAGTGACATCGGCCACCACATCGGTGATCGGCTGGGCCACTCGGGTGGCTGTGACGATGACAGGTGCCAGAGGTGTCTGGGCGAGGGATGGGAATGCGGCAGCCAATGCCAAAGGCAGTGCAGCCAAACGTGCACACGAGGAAGTGATTTTCATAAAAAGGCGGGGATATCAACAAAAGCCCTCACCGTCGTCCCCGACAGTGCTTGGGCAGTACGGCAGCACGCAAGCGTGCAACCACCGTGTTGGCCGGTATCCGGGCTGGTGGATCAACCTCCATCGCCTTCCCAAGCGCGTGTTCAGAACGCTCAGTGGCTGTGATGGAAGCGGAATCTTGCGATTCGTCCACTTACCGTTGCGGGGGCAGCGCAGGTTAGGCGGGCTGTTCTCAGCCTCACCCCCCTGCTTCCCGTTGAACTGCGACGTGTGAACCACTTCGCGAGCACCAACGGGTGTAATTCTAGCCCTGATCACTTTCACAAACCCTACAATCGAGGTCTATGTCGAATCCCTCTCAAATCGACCAAATTGCCGATCGCGTGGATCGCCTGTTGGTGCTTTACGAAGAACTGCAGCGCACCAACGCCTTGCTTGGCGCCAAGGTCCAGACCCTGACCCATGAACGCGACTCGCTCGTTTCCCGACTCGGGGCCGCGCGCGCCCGGGTCGATGCCCTGCTAGAGCGACTGCCGGAAATGGCAGCCGCAGCCGCCAAAAGAGGTGACGAATGAAGCAGCTTGAAGTTCAAATCATGGGGCAAAACTACATTTTGAGCTGCCCCGAGGGCCGAGATGCGCAGTTGCTAGACGCGGTTGAGCGCTTGGACACCGCCATGAACCAGATTCGCAATGCGGGCAAAGTCCGTTCGCGAGACCGCATTGCCGTCTTGGCCGCACTGAATTTGACCTTCGATATGGTCGATCGGGTCAAGACTGCCCTTCCCGCCCCGGCATTAAGCAGCGAGTCCACCGACGCAAGCGATGACCCCAAGCTGACTGCTCTTTTGGAGCGCCTCGACGAAGCGTTGAACGACAAAAATCAATTGCTTTAGGCGGCTACCGATGTCGGTTTGAACGCGAAAACGTGCGGCCACGAACTGAACAAGCTGCGGATTCGACAAACCAATGGCATCAACAGGGCCTACAATTCTCACCGTCTGCAGAGCGTGCTGGGTCTTATATTTCTTGTACCAATGCTCTTTGAGCCCGGGCTTGGAACATCGCTGATCAAGCGTGATCATCTCGCGTTAGATGAACCCAATGGTCAGCTGACCTCGCCCACCTGAACCCCGGTTCAGGATGCGGGTCCGGTGGCTCTGCAGACACCTACTCTCACCGCCCTCCCCCATGACTTTCGATCCTGCCTTGGTTTTACCGCTCGCTCTGCTGGGGTTAGGCACCGGCTTTTTAGCGGGACTGCTGGGCATTGGCGGGGGCATGTTGATGGTGCCCTTCATCACCGTCATCCTGTCGCACCGGGGCGTGAGCCCCGACCTCTCCGTCAAGATGGCCATCGCCACCTCGATGGCGACCATTTTGTTCACCTCACTGTCCAGCGTGCGAGCGCACCACCAGCGCGGCGCGGTGCGTTGGCCGCTGGTGAAGCGCTTGGCACCGGGCATTGTTTTGGGCGGAATGGTGGCCAGCCTGGGCGTGTTCAGTTTGCTCAAAGGCGCTTGGCTGGCTTTGTTTTTTGCCGCCTTTGTCAGCTTTTCTGCCACCCAAATGTTTTTGGACAAAAAGTCCGCGCCCACTCGCCAGTTGCCGGGCACGCCCGGGCTGATTGGCACCGGGGGTGTGATTGGTTTTCTATCGGGCTTGGTCGGCGCGGGGGGTGGCTTTGTGAGCGTGCCGTTTATGACGTGGTGCAATGTGCCCATTCACAACGCGATTGCCACCTCAGCCGCGCTGGGTTTTCCGATCGCTTTGGCCAACGTGGTGGGTTACGCCCTCAGCGGCCAAACCGTGGCGGACTTGCCACCCTACTCGTTGGGCTATATCTGGTTGCCCGCGCTGGGTGTGATTGCCGCTTGCAGCGTGTTCACCGCACCGCTGGGGGCCAAAGCAGCACACGTTTTGCCAGTCAAGCAACTCAAGCGGGTGTTTGCCACGATTCTGTTTGGGCTGGCCGCGTACATGCTTCACAAAGGCCTTACCAGCCCTTAGCCTCAGTTGACATAGCGCAAAAGCAAAACCCCGACCCTTTTGATTGGCAGGGATAAACCTCTCGGGAGCGCTGGCCTGGCGGGATCCGTCCAAAAAATAGGTGAAAAGCCATCGCTCAGGGTCACTTGCGGCCGCTCAGCCAGTTAGCTTTTTCCGGTTATGCGAGTCATTGCCCTCTTAAAAAAGTCCGGACGAGCAGTCCGCGACCGACGCATCAAACCCCCATTTTTTTGAATGCGAATGAGCGAGTTTTTACTGAGCATGAACACCCTTCCCTTGTCGCTCGCCCACACACCATCGCACTGAAATTTTGGAGATGAGCCCCTAAACCAGGGATTGCGGCTGGGAGCACGTTTTAGCTTGTCGTATCAATTACAAATAGTTATGTACTTGACATTTAATATGCAAAAACTATAATTATTTGTTCAAATGTATTTTTAAATATCATGGTGCGGTGTGACTTCAGTGCATACAAAGCATCGCGCGGCGACTCCCCACTCGTTGGGGTGTGCGTCTCGTAAAACTCATTAATTAACGGAGAAAAGATGAACAAATCAACTCGAAATCTATCCATGGCTGTCTTGGGAACCGTGGTCGTCTTGGCCGCCTGTGGCAAAAAAGAAGAAGCGCCTGTGGCGGTGGTCGCTACGCCAGCGGTGACGGCGGCAGTCGCCCAAGCGTGCGGGAAAGTATCAGTGGCGAATATGAATTGGCAGTCGGCCGAGGTGTTGGCCCATATTGACAACATCATTTTGACCAGCGGCTTTGGCTGCGACGTGGAACTGGTTCCTGGTGACACTATGCCCACATTGACGGCGATGATGGAAAAAGGCAAGCCCGATGTCGCCCCCGAAGCATGGATTAACGCTGTGCGAGTGCCCTTAGATGCTGCAGTGAAAGCAGGCTCGTTGCACTACGCCGCCACGTCACTCAAAGACGGCGGCGTCGAAGGCATTTGGATTCCCAAATACGTGGCGGACGCCAACCCCACCATTAAAACGATTGACGATGCCTTGAAGCACCCGGAGTTATTCCCTGCGTCAGAAAACCAAGGCAAAGGCGGCTTGCACAACTGTCCATCGGGTTGGAATTGTCAGCTCACGACCACCAATGCGTTCAAAGCTTGGGACGCGGCTAAAAAAGGATTTGTCCTCATTGACACGGGATCGGCCGCAGGATTGGACGGCTCTATTGCCAAAGCTTACGAGCGCAAAGAAGGTTGGCTGGGTTATTACTGGGCACCGACCTCCATCTTGGGCAAGTACGAGATGGTCAAGTTAGACGCGGGTGTGCCGTTCGACAAAGAAGGCTTTGAAAACTGCAACACCAAAGCAGATTGCGACAAGCCAGTCAAGACCGATTGGGCCAAATCCGAAGTCGTCACCGTGGTGACTGACCGTTTTCAGAAAGCAGGCGGTCCTGCTTATGATTATTTGGCGAAGCGGAGCTGGAGCAACGCCACGGTCAACCAGTTGTTGGCATGGATGAGTGACAACCAAGCCACGGGCGCAGATGGGGCAAAGCACTTCCTGAAAGAGCAGCCCGAAGTGTGGGCAGACTGGGTGACACCCGAGGTCTCCGCCAAAGTGAAAGCGGCTCTTTAATCTATGAGTTTGCTTAAAGAATTCCCCAGCATGGGGTCTGAGCAGCTCAGCGCCATGCGACGGGCGATTGATGGCGGCTTTCGCACCTTTTCGCGCGAATACGGCGAAACATTAGAGCGAATATTCGATCCGCTGCGCGACTTCCTCATGTATTCCGAGCGCTTGCTGACCCAGTCACCTTGGCCGGTGGTCATCGGTGTCATTGCTTTGATCGCGTGGCTGGCCTCTCGGTCCACAAAAATCACCATGGGCACCGTCCTCACGCTGTTGGTGATTGGCTACTTTGGCATGTGGAATGACACGATGAAAACCATTTCGATGATTTTCGTCTGCACCGTGGTGGCTTTGGCAGTAGGCTTGCCCATTGGCATTGCCATGAGCCGCTGGGATCGACTGCAAAAAGCTATCAATCCCGCGCTTGACGTGATGCAAACCATGCCCAGCTTTGTCTACCTGATCCCCGTGGTGATGCTGCTGGGCATTGGCCGCGTTGCCGGCATGATTGCGGTGGTGGTGTATGCCATTCCGCCGGTCATTCGCTTTACCAATCTGGGCATTCGTTTGGTGGACACCGATTTGCTAGAGGCGGCTGACGCCTTTGGCTCTTCCACTTGGCAAAAAATGGTGCAGGTGCAACTTCCGCTGGCGCTGCCCACCATCATGGCAGGCATTAACCAGACCATCATGCTGTCGTTGGCGATGGTGGTGATCACGTCCATGATTGGCGTGCAAGGACTGGGGCAACCGGTGTTGAAAGCCATTGCCAATCAGTACTTCACCATGGGCATGTTCAATGGATTGGCCATTGTGGGCATTGCGATTATTTTTGACCGCGTGTCGCAAACCTACGGCAAGCGCCTGCAAAAGCATTTGGAGGTGGTTCATGGCTGAAGCAAATACGACACCCACGACCGCTGGGGTGGCCAAGCCCTCCGTCGGCATTTCGATCAAAAATTTGTACAAGATTTTTGGCCCCACGCCGGACAAGTTCATTGATGCGGTCCGCAATGGCATGAGCAAGCAAGCGTTGCGTGACGACCACGGTCACGTCTTGGGCCTTCGTGATATCAACATCGACATGCCTGCTGGAGAAATCCAGGTTGTCATGGGCTTGTCGGGCTCGGGAAAGAGCACGCTGATCCGGCACATCAACCGCCTCATCGACCCCACGGCGGGTGAGTTGCTGGCAGGCGACCAAGATGTGCTGAAGATGAACCATGAACAGTTGCAGCGTTTCCGGCGCGAGCAGACCGCTATGGTGTTCCAGAAGTTTGCCCTTTTCCCACACCTCACGGTGCTGGAAAACACCGAGTATGGCTTGCAGGTTCAGCACATTGCCCGCAAAAAACGCCGCGAAGCAGCCATGCGCTGGATTGAGCGCGTAGGGCTGAAGGGTTACGAAGACAACTACCCGAACCAGCTCTCCGGCGGCATGCAGCAACGGGTTGGGTTGGCACGCGCGCTGACCAATGACGCCCCCATTTTGCTCATGGACGAAGCGTTTTCAGCACTGGACCCCTTGATTCGGAGCGACATGCAATCCGTGCTGCTGGATTTGCAGCAAGAACTCGGCAAAACCATTGTGTTCATCACGCACGACTTGGACGAAGCGCTTCGCCTGGGCGACCGAATTGCGATTCTGCGCGACGGCGAAGCGGTGCAACAGGGAACCGGACAACAAATTGTCCTCAAACCTGCCAATGACTACATTGCCAGCTTCGTGAAAGATGTCAACCGAGGACGCGTCATTCGCTGTCGCACTTTGATGACCCAGGGCCCTGCGGTCGAAGGCCCCACCATTGACGTCAGCTTGGTGATTGAAGAGGCGGCACGCTTGCTCAGTGGCGAGGGCAAAGAAGCCGCCAATGTCGTCAACGCCAAAGGCAAGTTCTTGGGCACGATCAGCATGACAGACATCATTGCTGCCATGGTGCCACCTAATCCCGAAAGCCCACAGTAGGTTGGCGACTGAAAAGCGGGCACTATTTCTCTGAATGCATTGCCCGCACATTCGCCTAAAAAACGGTTCATCGTCTTCCCCAGATGACACTGAATTCGCTTAATTCAGCATATCAAATCAATTTGATATGGTTGACTTGTTATATTCAGGCCTTCTAGAATCCGCCACCCCAGCGAAAATATCAAGGGATAACCCGTACCTGTTGCCGATTTCGGCAGTTTCAATTCTCTGCACAACGCCTATACCCCATAGCAGGATATTGATCGGTACTCACTCAAACGAGGTGTGGCCAGTGCCAAATTGCAAGCAATTTGATCTGGTGCCCCGCGCGAAACAAGGAAGATCTATGAACGCGTCAGAAAAAGTCACCGTCGGCCTGCGATCACTCGCATCCGTCATCACCCGCGGCTTCTTTGAAATCACACACAACAGTTTTGCCTTGATTGGCTTGGCTGTTATTTTTGCGGCAATAGCCTTGACCGCGCGCCCGACGCTGCGCCAAGAAGGTGAAGTCAAGTTGTTCAGTTGGCTTCAGACTCGCCAGATCGAGGTCACTGGCCTGCCCACGGAAGTGGAAGCCAGTGAGCGTGCAACGGCCAGCAACCCCCGTGACTTGCCTAAACGACAAGCCGCGGTGGCTTTCTGGTTAAGCAAGAAGTATTCGGTCGCCCCAGAGCCCATCAGTGCGCTCGTATCAGAGGCGTATCAAATTGGCCAACGCACCAAATTGGACCCAACGCTTATTTTGGCCGTCATGGCCATCGAGTCGGGTTTCAACCCTTTTGCCCAAAGCCATGTGGGTGCGCAAGGTTTGATGCAAGTCATGACCACCATCCACAGCGAGAAGTACGAAAACTTTGGTGGCAAATTTGCCGCCTTTGATCCGGTGTCGAATGTGCGCGTGGGTGTGAAAGTACTGGAAGAGTGCATCAAGCGCGCAGGCTCCATCCAAGGCGGACTTCGGTACTACGTCGGTGCCGCTAACCTAGACAATGACGGCGGCTATGCGGCCAAAGTCATGGCCGAGTACGCCCGCTTAGAGTTAATCGCCACCGGCCGAATTATTCAACAAGTGGCACCACCCACTCCTCCCGCACCTGTTCTGGTCAATGACACCCCGGCAGAGATGAATGCACTGTTGAATTCGTAATCTAAAAACACCAACTGCTTCGCCCTGTCTTGCTCAGTTAAACTCGCAGAGCACGCGACTGGCGATAGGTGCTTTGCCCACTCGGCATCAAGCACTGAAGTGGGAACACCACGGGGGAGCGTGCCGCACCAGGTCATTCGACCGGTGTGATCAGCCGTTCGCCTGGGCAGCCCTGGTTTCATCCCCGATGATTCACAGGCCGACCGTCTTCAAGGACTGCCATGTTCAACCGAAATATTCTCATCGAGCAAACCGACCCCGAGCTTTTCGCGGCCATTCAATCTGAAAACGCCCGCCAAGAGCAGCACATCGAACTGATTGCGAGTGAAAACTACGCCTCACCCGCAGTGATGGCCGCCCAAGGCACACAGCTAACCAACAAATACGCAGAAGGCTACCCCGGCAAGCGCTACTACGGCGGTTGCGAATTTGTTGACGTCGCCGAGCAACTCGCGCTTGACCGCGTCAAGCAGCTCTTTGGTGCAGAAGCCGCCAATGTGCAGCCCCATTGCGGTGCCTCGGCCAACGAAGCCGTATTTCTGGCATTTTTGAAGCCGGGCGACACCATCATGGGCATGAGTTTGGCCGAAGGCGGTCACTTGACGCATGGCATGGCGTTGAACATGAGTGGCAAGTGGTTTAACGTGGTGAGCTATGGACTTGATGCGAATGAAGTCATTGACTACGACGCGATGGAGCGCAAAGCCCATGAACACAAGCCAAAACTGATCATTGCCGGTGCCAGCGCTTATTCTCTTGCTATAGATTTTGAAAGATTCGCCAAAGTCGCCAAAGACGTGGGCGCCATCTTCATGGTCGATATGGCCCACTACGCCGGCCTCATTGCCGCCGGCCTCTACCCCAACCCCGTGCCGTATGCCGATGTGGTGACCTCCACCACCCACAAAAGCCTGCGCGGCCCGCGTGGCGGCATCATCCTGATGAAATCACAGCACGAAAAAGCCATCAACAGCGCGATTTTTCCTGGACTGCAAGGCGGCCCGCTCATGCATGTGATTGCAGCCAAAGCCATTGCCTTCAAAGAAGCGCTGGCCCCTGAATTCAAGGTCTATCAGCAACAGGTGTTGACCAATGCCCGCATCGTGGCTGAAACACTGGTGTCGCGCGGATTGCGCATCATCAGTGGCCGCACCGAAAGCCACCTCATGTTGGTCGATTTGCGCTCAAAAGGAATTACCGGCAAGGAAGCCGAGGCCGTGTTGGGCGCGGCTCATATGACGATCAACAAAAATGCCATCCCCAACGACCCCGAGAAACCCATGGTCACCAGCGGTGTTCGCATTGGCACCCCGGCCATGACGACACGTGGGTTCAAGGACGAAGAGGCACGCATGACCGCGCATTTGATTGCCGATGTTCTGGACAACCCGCGTGATAGCGCCAACATCGAGGCGGTGCGCGCCAAGGTTCATGCCTTGACTTCGCGCTTCCCGGTTTACGGCTAAGTCAAATGCGCTGCGCACATGCTATCAATTCAATAGCTAGTTGCGCAGATAGGATATGGGCTATAGGCCTAAAACACCTATAAACCAAAGGCTTATCCCTTATGAAATGCCCCTTCTGCAGCCATTGTGAAACCCAGGTGGCGGAGACACGAATCGCTGAAGACGGGGGCTCGGTTCGGCGCCGGCGTCAATGCAGCTCTTGCGAGAAACGCTTCACCACTTACGAACGCCCCGATGTGACCTTCCCCGCGATTGTCAAAAAAGACGGTCGCCGGATTGAGTACGAGCGAGTCAAACTGTTGGCGTCCATGAAACTGGCCCTGCGCAAGCGGCCCGTCAGCACCGAACAGGTGGATAGCGCCGTGGAGCGCATTGAAGAAACCCTTTTGAACCTTGGATTGCGTGAAGTCGCCTCCAACCGTATTGGCGAGCTGGTCATGCTTGAGCTTCAAAAACTCGACAAAATCGCCTATGTGCGGTTTGCAAGCGTTTACCGCAGCTTTGAAGACATTGACGATTTCAAAACGTTGGTGGATGAGGTGGGGCGGTAACTCCTTGTTTACGATTCATCCGCCCGGGCTGAAAATACGTGAATTAGAAGGAACTACGCCAACGATATCAGCCTAGCAAACTGTCGGACGTAGGAATCGTCGGCTGTAAATCGACCGCAGCGGGCTAGTTTGCTTTGACGCTGCTGCGTCAAGATCAGCAATACCCCAAGCGCAGCTTGAGAAGTCTGCGAAAAACCGCTGACCGCCTCCACGGCTGCAGGGAGTCACTGCCGGGCCTTCAGCCTCAGAGGTAAATGCAATTGTCCTGTTTGTTCAGCCATCCACTGAACAGTCGCTGGTAAAGTTTTTTACAATAGCGCCCGCCTGTGTGTCCCGTGAACGTCGCAACTTCTTCCCTGTCAAATGCTAGCCATCAACCAACTACATCTTTGCCGAGCGGTTAACTTAGCGAAACAGGGCCTATCGCTGACATCCCCCAACCCGCGAGTCGGCTGTGTCATCGTCGGCCCCAGTGGCAACGTATTGGGCCAAGGACACACCCAAGCCGCTGGTGGCCCGCACGCGGAAATTATGGCGCTCAGTGACGCCGCCACCCATGGGCGTGACGTCCATGGTGCCACCGCTTACGTCACCCTTGAACCTTGCTCCCACCAAGGGCGCACCGGGCCGTGTTGTGACGCGTTGGTGTCTGCCGGTATCAAGAAGGTCGTGGCGTCCATCGCGGACCCCAATCCGCAAGTGGCTGGACAGGGCTTTGCTCGGCTGCGCGCGGCAGGCGTCGAGGTCGAGCTGCTCCCCGTCGATGACCCCTTGGCCGTTGCATCTCGCGAGCTCAACATCGGTTTTTTTAGCCGTATGGTCCGAAAAACACCGTGGGTTCGCCTGAAGATGGCAGCGTCGCTGGATGGAAAGACGGCGTTGGAGAATGGCGTGAGCCAGTGGATCACGTCAGCACCCGCGCGTGCGGATGGGCACGCTTGGCGAGCGCGGGCCTGCGCCATCCTGACGGGCATTGGCACGGTGCTGCAAGACAACCCGCGTTTGGATGTGCGCTTGGTGGACACGCCCAGACAACCCCACTTGGTGGTGGTTGACAGTCGCCTTCAAACACCGCTGGATGCTCATCTTTTTATAGCTGGTCGCGCACTGCTCATCTACGCTGCAGTGCAAAATGATATTAAAAAGAAAGCATTGGAAGCCTTAGGCGCTACCGTCATTTACCTGCCAGGTAAAGCGCCGGGGACAGAATCTAAGGTTGATTTAGCCGCCATGCTGCGCGATTTGGCACGCCGGGAGGTGAACGAATTGCATGTGGAGGCGGGTGAAAAACTCAACGCGTCACTGGTTCGTGAGCATTTGGTGGACGAATTTTTGGTTTATCTGGCCCCCAAAATCATTGGCATGGGTCGAGAGATGGCCGGATTCGGTCCGCTCACCGACCTCACCCAAGCGCTGCCACTGGCGTTTTTATCCACTGACAGGGTGGGGCCTGACTTGCGAATTTTGGCGCGAATCGAGGGAAGAGACGCTTTCTAGAAGACAAGTTTTACGAGCCAACCCGCCCAAGCTCGCTTTCCCTGCGAAAATAATGGAATGTTTACAGGAATCATCACTGGCGTAGGGCGCATCGTCGCTGTTCACGCCCTCGGCAGCTCTTCAATCCATGGCAAGCGGCTCACCATCGAATGCCCCCCTGCGTACCTCGACGATGTGGGCTTAGGTGACAGCATTGCGCTCAATGGTGCGTGCATGACCGTGACCTCACTTCAATTGGAGCAGCGGCAGTTCACGGTGGACATTTCTGCCGAGTCGTTGGACAAAACAGCGGGCCTCATTCACATTGGCGTCATTAACCTCGAAAAAGCATTGCGCGCCCATGACCGTTTGGGCGGGCACATTGTCTCGGGGCATGTGGACGGCATTGGGCAGGTCACGCATTTTGCTCAACTAGGGGAAAGCTGGGAACTGCGGGTGTTGGCACCCAAGGCGCTGGCCAAGTACTTGGCTTACAAAGGTTCGATCACGCTCAACGGGGTCAGCCTGACGGTGAATCGCATCGAAGATGTTGACGCGGGATGCGAGTTCAGCATCAATCTCATTCCGCACACGGTGCAAAACACGGCCTTATCGGCCTTGCATGCGGGTTCACTGGCTAACTTAGAAATCGACCTCATCGCACGCTATGTTGAGCGCATGCTCAGTGCCGATGCGCCACTCCTGAAGCCCTTGGCGCGCTAAGGCGTCAAACACTTTTCCTTCCTAGAAAGATTTTTGTATGAGTTCCCTCATTCCCGTGGCGATATCGCCTATTGAAGACATCGTGGCGGACATGCGCGCGGGTCGCATGGTCATTTTGGTTGATGAGGAAGACCGGGAGAACGAAGGTGACCTCGTTTTGGCAGCTGACCATGTGACGGCAGAGGCGATCAACTTCATGGCCCGTTATGGCCGGGGCTTGATTTGCCTGACTTTGAGCAAAGAACGTTGCGAGCGACTGAAGTTGCCCCCGATGACGGTGCGCAATGGTGACAAAAAAGGCACGGCCTTCACGGTCTCCATTGAAGCCGCAGAAGGTGTCACCACCGGCATCTCTGCTGCCGACCGGGCGCGCACGGTGCAAGCTGCTGTGGCCAAAGACGCCACAGCCGATGACTTGGTGCAACCGGGTCATATCTTTCCTCTGCAGGCCGTCGAGGGCGGAGTACTGATGCGAGCGGGGCACACCGAGGCAGGGGGTGATTTGGCCGTGATGGCGGGCTGTTCGCCTGCGTCGGTCATCTGCGAGATCATGAAGGACGATGGCACCATGGCCCGCCTGCCCGACCTTCAGTTGTTTGCGGCTGAGCACGGCTTGAAGATTGGCACCATCGTCGATTTGATTGAATACCGCGCTCGCGTTGAGTCTCTGGTGGAAAAGCTGGGGGCACGCCCACTCAATACAGCATTTGGCGAATTCATCGTCCACGCGTTCAGAGACAAGACGGCGCATGGTGTTCACTTGGCTTTGGTGAAGGGCAGCTGGGGGCCAGATGACACCGTTCTTGCCCGGGTGCACGAGCCGCTCTCCGTGCTGGATGCGCTGGAAGTGGGACGCACCATGCACTCTTGGAGCTTGGATGCAGCGTTGACGCGGGTTGCCGCTGAAGGCAAGGGAATCGTGGTATTTCTCAACTGCGGTGAAACCGCAGAGCAGTTGCTGGCCCAGTTTGACGGCACGGCCCGTGCCAGCCATGGACCGGAACGCGGACGGATGGACTTGCGCACCTATGGCATTGGCGCCCAAATTCTTCGCGAGTGTGGCGTGCAGAAAATGAACCTGATGGGCACCCCTCGCCGCATGCCCAGCATGGCCGGCTACGGGCTGGAAATCACTGGCTACATCACCCATTAAAAGAAAGACACCGCATCATGTTTGGCGCAGACAAAGGAAACTTGGATTCCACAGACCACCGTTTGAACGGCAAAAAATTAACCATTGGCATCGTGCAAGCCCGCTTCAATGCGCCGGTGACCAATGCGCTGGCAGCGGCTTGCAAAGCTGAGCTATTGGCATTGGGCGTGCAAGAGGAGCACATTGACTTGGTGTTGGTGCCAGGTGCATTGGAAGTGCCCGTGGTGCTGATGGCGATGGCTGAAAAGCTGAAATACGATGCCTTGATCGCGCTGGGTTGCATTATTCGTGGCGAAACCTACCATTTTGAGTTGGTGGCCAACGAATCAGGTGCAGCGGTCACTCGGGTGGGACTGGATTACCAGTTGCCCATTGCCAACGCCATTCTCACGGTTGAGAACATGGAACAGGCCATTGCCCGGCAGACTGACAAAGGGCGCGATGCCGCCCGCGTTGCCGTTGAAATGGCCAATTTACTGGAAGAAATTGAATGAGCGACCTCACTCCCAAGGCAGCGGGCACCCGCCCTCCCCGGCAAACCCGCACCGGCGTGACCAGCACAGGCGCTCGCAAGGCGGGCAGCAAGTCTGATCGCTCCCGAGCACGGGAGTTTGCTTTGCAAGCCTTGTACCAACGCTTGGTGGGCAAAAATGGCATCACTGATATTGATGTCTTCACCCGCGATCTGGCCGGTTTTTCCAAATGTGACTCGGTTCATTTTGACGCGCTGCTGCATGGCTGCACCGATGAAGCCAATGAACTCGACGCCCTCATCTTGCCCCTGCTGGACCGCAAGATGGAAGAAATTTCCCCGGTGGAACATGCCGTGATGTGGATTGGGGCTTATGAATTCAAACATTGTTTGGACGTGCCCTGGCGGGTCGTGTTGAATGAGTGCATTGAATTAGCCAAAGAGTTTGGTGGCACCGACGGCCACAAGTACGTGAACGCCGTCTTGAACGGCATGGCCCCCAGTTTGCGCGCGGCCGAGGTGAATGCTGATCGTGGCAAGGCCCGGCCATGAAAATATCTGACCGTGCCCAGCGTATTGAGCCTTTCTATGTGATGGAGGTGGCCAAAGCGGCCGCCAAAATGGCCGCAGAGGTGGCCCACACCGAATCGCCCATGATTTTCCTGAACATTGGCGAGCCGGATTTCACCGCGCCTGCCTTGGTGCAGGCGGCGGCGGCAAAAGCCATACACGACGGCAGGACGCAATACACCCAGGCCACCGGACTGCTGGCATTGCGCGAACGCATCAGCGATTGGTACCAGCAGCGTTTTCATGTGGCGGTGTCCGCAGACCGAATTGTGGTCACCGCAGGCGCCTCAGCCGCGCTACAACTCGCCTGCCTGGCCTTGATTGAATCCGGCGACGAGATTCTGATGCCGGACCCCAGCTACCCCTGCAACCGTCACTTTGTGAGCGCTGCCGATGGCCGCGCGGTGATGATTCCCGCCACGGCGGCCGAGCGCTTTCAACTGAGCGCTGACAAAGTGGCGTCGGCGTGGAGCAGTGCAACACGCGGCGTGTTGTTGGCCTCGCCCTCCAACCCCACCGGCACCTCCATTCACCCCGATGAGTTGCGCCGCATTCACTCGGTGGTGAGCGGCAAAGGGGGCGTCACGATGATTGACGAGATCTACCTTGGCCTGAGCCATGAGGCGCAGTACGGGCAAACGGCCTTGGCGCTGGACGAGGACATCATCAGCATCAACAGCTTCAGCAAGTATTTCAATATGACCGGCTGGCGACTGGGCTGGATGGTGGTGCCGCCGCGTCTTGTGCCGGTGATTGAGCGACTGGCCCAAAATCTGTTCATTTGCCCCAGCACCATTGCCCAGCACGCGGCATTGGCCTGTTTTGAGGTGGAGAGCATCGCAGAATACGAACGCCGGCGCGCAGAATTTAAGGCCCGCCGCGACTATTTCATTCCCGCGCTCAACGCACTGGGCTTGACGGTGCCCGTGATGCCCGATGGTGCGTTCTACGCCTGGGCAGATTGCAGTGCGGCTTGTGAACGCTTGGGCGTTAAAGACAGCTGGGACTTGGCTTTTGAGATCATGAACAAGGCGCACGTCGCGGTCACACCGGGCCGTGACTTTGGCACCGTAGGCACCGACCGGTTTATTCGGTTTTCAACCGCCAGTTCCATGGCGCACCTGCAGCAGGCCATTGAACGACTGAAACTACTGCTTTCATGAGTGTGCTGGCACCCTTGCCAACTCCTTTTTCTTGGCCGGTTCGCGTCTATTGGGAAGACACGGATGCGGGCGGCATCGTGTTCTACGCCAACTACCTCAAGTTTTTTGAGCGCGCCCGCACCGAGTGGCTGCGTGAGCGCGGTGTCGAGCAAGGCCAGCTTCGGGCGCAAACAGGCGGCATGTTTGTGGTGAGCGAAGCCCATTTGCGCTACCACCACTCCGCTCGGCTGGACGATGAATTGATCGTAACGGCCGTCCCCACCGAGGTGGGCCGCGCCTCCATGACCCTTTCTCAGCAGGCCTTTCTGAAAAAAGGCGCTGAACCTCTTTTGCTGTGTGAGGCCACCGTGCGGGTCGGCTGGATCAACGCCAACACCTACCAGCCCACCCGAATTCCCCTAACTTTATTGGACGCCCTGCGATGAATCAAGACATGTCGATCCTTCACCTGGTGCTGAACGCCAGCTTGGTGGTCCAACTGGTCATGCTGCTGTTGATCGTGGTGTCGATCACCAGCTGGGCCGCTATTTTTCGCAAGCTGATTGCGTTGAAACGGGTGAAAGCCATCAATGACGTGTTTGAGCGTGAATTTTGGTCTGGCACCAACCTAAATGACCTGTTTGCAGCTGCCTCCAAAAACGCGCGCGATGCCGGCCCACTCGAACGCATTTTTGCCAGTGGCATGCGCGAGTACCAAAAACTGCGTGAAAAGCGCATCACCGACACCTCGTCGCTGATGGACGGTGCCCGCCGGGCCATGCGGGCCAGCTACCAACGCGAAATGGATGTGATTGAAACCAATTTATCTTTCCTTGCCTCTGTGGGTTCAGTGTCTCCCTATGTGGGTCTGTTTGGCACCGTGTGGGGCATCATGCATGCGTTCACCGGCTTGGCTGCATTGCAAACTGTGACCTTGGCCAGTGTGGCACCTGGTATTGCCGAGGCCTTGGTCGCCACGGCGATTGGACTGTTTGCTGCGATTCCAGCGGTGGTGGCCTACAACCGGTTTGCCCGCGATATTGACCGCATTGCCATTCGCTTGGAGACCTTCATGGAAGAGTTTTCCAACATCTTGCAACGCAATGTGGGCGCGCAGTCGGCCTCAGGCCACTAACAGGAGCCAAGACATGCCATCTATGGTCAGCCGAGGGCGGGGTCGCCGCACCATCAACGAGATCAACATGGTGCCCTTCATCGACGTGATGTTGGTGCTGTTGATCATTTTTATGGTCACCGCCCCCCTGATCGCGCCCAGCGTGATTGATCTGCCCAGTGTCGGCAAAGCCGCCAAGCAGCCTGACCAGGTGATCCAGCTCATTTTGGCCAAGAACGACTCCATCCAAATGAAGATCAAAGACAAAACCACCTCAATTGCGCTCAAAGAGGTGGCCGCTGCGGTGAAGTTGGCCCAAGGCCGCGCAGAGAACTCAGCCGTCGTCATCAGTGCGGACCGGAATATCAAGTACGAGTCGGTGGTCAAGGTCATGGACACGCTCCAACGCGCAGGGGTGCAGCGTGTGGGCCTGTCCGTGCAACTCGTTAATTAATGCCAGACATGATTGCCGCGTCAGACCGCTTGGAGTTTGCGCCGCCCACACCGCCTGGTTTTGGACGCGCCCTCATTCTGGCTCTGCTGGCCCACCTGCTGCTGGTGGCCGCACTGACATGGGGTGTTCACTGGAAAAGCCAGCCAGTGACGCTGTCAGCCGAAGCTGAACTGTGGTCAGCCGTGCCCAAGGAAGCAGCCCCTCGAAGCGTGGGCGCTGCACCTGAACCGCCCCCTAAACCCAAACCCGAACCCGAACCCGAAAAAATCCAACCTCCCGCACCGCCAATTCCTCCGCCTGCGCCACCATCCGAGCCGCCCCAAGTCTCCGAGGCTGATATCGCGCTTGAAAAGGAAAAGCTGTTGCTTAAAAAAGCGGAAGAGAAAAAACGGCTGCAAGAGAAGCAGCGCCTGGAAAAACTGAAACGCGAGAAACTGGCCGAGGAAAAAGAACTGCTGGAAAAAAAGGCGCTGGACAAGAAGCTGGCTGAGAAAAAACTACAAGACAAACGCGAGCAGGAAAAGAAAGTCGCTGAAGAAAAGAAACTGGCTGAAGAGAAGCTAGAAAAGAAGCTCAAGGCGCAAGAACTTGAACGCAAGGCCGCACTGGAAGCCAAAGAAGAGGCCAAGCGAATGGAGGCCCAGCGCCAAGCCAATTTGAAACGCATGGCCGGTCTGGCGGGTGCCACGGGGAGCGCCACCGCCACGGGCAAAGACTTGCAGTCCTCCGGGCCGTCATTGGGCTACGCCGGTCGCGTGCGTGCCCGTATCAAACCCAATATTGTGTTCACTGAAGACATCAGTACCAACCCCGTCACGGAAGTCGATGTGCGCACCTCGCCGGACGGCACCATCATCAGTCGCAAGATCATCAAGCCCAGCGGGGTACCGTCATGGGACGAAGCGGTGCTTCGGGCCATCGACAAAACTGAGTCGTTACCGAAGGACACCAATGGCCTGGTGCCGCAGTCGCTGGTGATCGTCTTCAGACCCAAAGACTGATTCACCCACCGAGTGCCAATCAAGCACTCGGCGCGCTCTTCTCCAAGCCAAGCTAACTTACTATTATATTGATAGCTGCTTGCGCAGGCTGTACTTGGGCTAGAGCCCTATTTCATTCATAAACAATCTCTGATTTGCCGTTGATCGCCTGCAAGCGCCAGGCGGCCAATGCGGCGTCGCTGGGGTAAAAGCGGGCTTGCTCCCCCAGCTGCAACTCGGTTGACGCGGCACCTTTGGGTGATTGGCAGTTCACCGCCAGCCGAACCGGCATGCCATGCACTTTGTCGCCCTCCTCGGTCACTTCCTTTTGAGCGGGGAAGTCTTTGAGCAGGCGGGCCACATCGGGGGCTTTATCAGCCCCTCCCGTGGTGACAGCCACGCGCAGGAACTTGCCGAACCGGCACCGTGCCTGCTCCAAATCCCAGATGTGAGTGATCGTCAGTTGCATACCACCTGAAAACCGGTCGGGTTGCTGCTTGCCCATGACGATGACCAGCTCGTCATCTTTGAGCAAATGGCGGTAGGTGGTGATCATGGCCTCGTCAGCACGCGCCTCAATCACGGCGGACTTGTCATCCAACTTGAACAGACCCAGCTTGCCACGCTGGCCATTGATCACCCGAAAGTCGGTGACGATGCCCGCCATCAACTGCGGCTCTCGGGTGTCAATCAAATCGTCAATCGGGCGGCGTGCAAAACGTCGGATTTCTAAGGCGACTTCGTCAAACAAGTGGCCTGAGAGGTAGAAGCCCACGGCTGTTTTTTCAAACACCAAACGCTCCTTGATGCCCCAAGGTGCGGCGTCCACCAACTCCGGTTCTTGGCTGCTGGAGCCATGGTCGTCTTCACCGCCCATGTCGAACAAGCCCCCTTGGTTGGCGTTGGCCACGGCAGACGCGCCAAACTCAAAGGCCCGGTCCACCGACGCGATCAAGCTGGCACGGTTGATCTCAAGGGTGTCAAACGCCCCCGCTTTGATCAAAGCCTCCACCGTGCGCTTGTTGATGCGACTGCGGTCCACGCGCACACAGAAATCAAACAAACTCGTGAACGGGCCCACCACATCCGCCCGTGGCCCTGCACCCCGCCCCTCGCGGGCCGCCACAATCGCCTCCACGGCCGACTGACCGGTGCCTTTGATGGCGCTCAGGCCATACCGAATCAAGGTGTTCGAGACCGGCTCAAACCGGCTCACGCCTTGGTTGACGTTGGGCGGCTCAAAGGTGAGCCCCATCTTGAGCGCATCTTCGTACAAGACCTTGAGCTTGTCGGTGTCGTCCATCTCCACCGTCATGTTGGCGCAAAAGAACTCGGCGGTGTAATGCACCTTGAGCCAAGCGGTGTGATAGGCCAGCAAGGAGTAGGCGGCGGCGTGGGATTTGTTGAAGCCGTAGCCCGCAAACTTCTCCATCAAGTCGAAGATTTCGTCGGCTTTGGCCTCAACGATGTCATTCTTGGCCGCGCCGTCACGGAAGATTTGCCGGTGTTTGGCCATCTCGTCCGCGTCTTTCTTGCCCATGGCCCGGCGCAACATGTCCGCGCCGCCCAGTGAGTAGCCGCCCAAAATCTGCGCGGTCTGCATCACCTGCTCTTGATACACCATGATGCCGTAGGTCTCCGACAGCATGTTCGCCACCAAGGGATGCGGGTACTCCACCACTTCGCGCCCGTGTTTTCGGGCAACAAAGCTGGGAATCAGGTCCATGGGGCCGGGACGGTAGAGCGCGTTGAGGGCAATCAAGTCCTCCAAGCGGGTGGGTTTGGCGTCTTTCAACATGCCTTGCATGCCGCGACTCTCGAACTGGAACACGGCTTCCGTTTTGCCTTCCGAGAACAAGCGGTACACCCGGGCGTCATCCAGCGGCAGGTTCTCAAACGCAAAGTGCTCTTGGCCCGCGTGGCGCTTCATGATGAACTCGCGCGCAATTTCCAGAATCGTCAACGTGGCCAGACCCAAAAAGTCGAATTTGACGAGGCCAATCGATTCCACGTCGTTCTTGTCGTACTGACTCACCGCCGATTCACTGCCAGGCTGCTGGTACAGCGGGCAAAAATCGGTCAATTTCCCTGGGGCAATCAACACGCCACCGGCGTGCATGCCGACGTTGCGGGTCATGCCTTCTAGCTTGCGCGCCAACTCCAGCAATGTTTTGACATCCTCTTCCTTGGCCTCGCGCTCGGCCAAAATGGGCTCGTCTGAGGCGTACACCGTTTTATCGTCTTTTTTGCGGTCGGG
>JAGODZ010000215.1 GCA_017997975.1 Rhodoferax sp. | reverse complement strand
CGTTTGTAGGCGTACCCCGCAGTGCTTTGGCGGCGACGGTTGATGCATTAGGTGCTGACCCCCGCGTTGCCGCCGTGCATTTGCGTCCGGTTCCAAAGCAGATCAAGCTCCGCTAAGTGCTCAACCCGCACCCGTGGGTTATTTGTTGAGCTTCTTATCACGAATGTGCCGCGCCAGGCCGCAATAGCCTTCGGTGAGCAGCAAGTCGTTTGCAAGCTGGGTAGGGATTAACTTTTCTTTCAGCTCGGCTGCCGCCTTGTTGCCTTGGGTCTGGCGGATAAAACCAATGGTTTGTTCAAATTTGGCGACTTCCAATCGACAGGCGTCGGGACGCGACAGCTCTAGCGGGATGGTTTCTGAATTGCCCTGCGACCAAGCGCAGGGTGCCAGCACGGCCAGTGGCAGCAAGGTCCAACCCCAGCGCAGGGTGGCGTTCATGTTGTCCTTTCGGTGGGTAATGCAATGACTCTGCGCTCAAGCATGAATTCTTTTTTAAGCCTTCACTTGGGCACCGTTTGATGACCGATATCAGTTTTTTGTGCTGACTGAGCATGGTCCACCCATCCACCCATCCACCCATCCACCCAGTCACTTACCGCGTTGTGATTGCTGCAGTTGTTGGTGAATCGAGCGCATGATTTCAGCCGCATGTTCCGGGTTCTTATAAGTGTTGTCTGTTGGATTGGGCGCGCTGCGCAGACTGGTATTTTGTGCTGATTTACTGACAGCAGCTGTTTTTTTCGGTTCCACTGTGAATGGCACGGTTTCTCCCAACAACGGCTTGCCAACGCAGCTGCTGGTGCGTGCGGGCAGTTTGCCTGTCAATAAGTACGCGGCCACTTGTGGGTCGGCGCAATTGTCGCCGTAGGGGAAGAGACCATGCGTGTATTCGTTTTCGATGACGATCATGCGAGCGTTGGGTAATGCCTCCAGCGTGACCATGGCCGCTTCAATAGGGGTGGCTCCGTCATAGCGACTTTGCAGCATCAAGATTGGGTCCGCTTTGGTGGCCGTTAGTATTGAGGGGCGTTGAATCGTTGTGCCACCCCAATGCAGGCAAGGGTTGTTTGTGACGGTGCCGCCCCAGCCGGGGTAACGAGCGGCATCTTGATTTCCTTGGGAGACCCAATAGGACTCGTCGCCATAAGTGGGTAAGTCGTTACAGATCACGCTGAGGTAAACAGCGTTTTTGGGTTCCAAAAGTACGCTCTTGCGCTGCAAAGGGCCAGCTGATGCGAGAAGTTCGGCAATCAGCAAATGCGTCTTTGCATCATTGTCCGGGTCTGACATGAATGTGATGGCTTGGCTTGCCGCAATCATTTCTTGCGGATTCGCTTGCGGTAAAGAATCTATCAGCTCCTGCAGCCCGGTTGCCGCTCTCAGTGTAATCACAGCGTCTCCAATAGCCGGCGATTGTGTCAGCGTCATTCGGCCTAAAACCCAGCCTTTGATGTCGCTACGAAGATTTTGAAATGAGCTCCGAACGGCCCCGACATCGTTGCCTAGACCATACCAATCGGGGTGACGCGCGGCATACGGCGCAACAACGTCATTAAATATTCGGTGAAAACCAAATTCCGACATTTGCTTGGCATCGCTGTAACTACCTTCTACATTCATGCTGCTGTCGAGAAGCATGCGTCCGACGCGTTCTGGAAACAGTCTTGCATACCACGTACCCAGCCAACTGCCGTAAGAATAGCCAATATAGTTGACACGATCGTCGCCGATCAACGCACGCATCAAGTCTATGTCACGTGCAGTTGCCTCTGTGTTAATGGCGCGAGTCAAAGGATTTTTGAGACAGGTTTTTGCCTCTAAGCGGGCGTTTTCAAGGACGGCATTCAAGTCCGATTCGCTGCGATTGACACTGACGTTTTGAGGGGGTTGGTACGCTTCATTGCTGGCGCAATAGAGACGGCTGCTGGCACCCAAACCACGGGGTGAAAAACCAACGAGGTCGTAGCGATTAGAAAGGTCTTTTAGAACTTTGCCGTTGGGGTTGTCCGGGTTGCCATCGGCCCAAAGCACGCCATATTGTGGTGCAAACCCTAGGCTGTCTGCGCCTGGCCCTCCCTGGTTGAATAGGATGAATCCTGCGCGTTGCTGCGGTTGCTCAGCATTGACCTTCAATAGCGCTACGGAGAGCTCACCTTGGGCTGGTTTTGCGTAGTCAAGGGGTGCACGCATCAAGGCGCAACGAGCCCGGTCACCGAGCTCTTCAAAAAAAGGCACGGGCCCTCCCAAAATAGTGGGGTCACAGGGCTGCCAGTCGAGTCGCTGTTGTTTGAAGGAGGCCAGCGGATCGACAGGTGGGCTGTCGCTTGAACCACCGCAAGCGCTGAGCAGAGTGACGAGTGCTGTCACGCTGAAGGTGTGTCGCCACCGCGAGGGGCGCTTGGGTGTCGTGTATAGAGTCATCTCAAGTCTCACATAAATCGGCCCGGGATTTCAACGGGGCCAGCGGGTTGGAGTGCAGACCGTGAAGACGGTCCTTTCGGTTTTTTGCCAATCCATCGACAGTTCAATTTTGACGGCTTGAATATACCTAACTGCACTTTGAAGTAATTTGGCAAAGTTTGAAGCCACCTCAAACATCTGTAAAGCCATTCGTGGCGTTGCCAGGACATCCAGCAATGAGGCGCGAATTTCTCTGGCCAGCGGCTTGGTCAATCCGCATCCTATTTTCATCTCCTCTACTTCTATACTCATCAGCAGTCTTGATGTGCCTCAATGGGGTCGCGTTAGGGTATGCATTTGATTCACCTTACCGTACTGGGATTGGACAGAGCCTGGCGGTGTGCAGGCGATTTTTACTGACGATTTTCTGGGCGGTGATGGTGATCCTAACCAACGTTATTTCGTCGTTTCTGGCGCGTTCCGCCGAGGCAACTGGGCCATGGCAGACCGGTACGACGATACCGATGACGAATTTGACGACACCATCGACCCCACCATGCCACTGACCCGACTTGGTTTACAGCGCCACTTTAATCAAAACGTTGATGTTCCCCTTCCCATCAAGGCTCACGTGGACACCATGCTCAATGTGAAGCGCCCCTATGACGCTTCGCCCTACAACCACGCTACAGACATCAACGCCAGCATGCGTGCCTATTTGGAAGGCCGCTGGCCAACCGGTCCTTCCATGCACAACGGTGTCCACGTTTGGGTAGGAGGCCAGATGCAAACCAGTTCCTCGCCCAATGACCCTGCGTTTTTTCTGCACCACACCAACATTGATCGCCTCTGGTCGCAGTGGCAAGAACGGTACGGCAACGATTCCTACCCACGTGAAGGTCACCATAACGACCAAGAAAAACTCTTCAAATTTGGAGCGGTCACTGCTGCAGACACATTCAACTTAACGGGGCACTCAGGGGTCGCTTACCGCTAAAGAGCAAGGCCGTGCAACGCGTGGCAGGCGCGAGTCAGCCATGCAAGCGCCGTGCCTCAAGTGTGTACTGCTTGAGGCGGTCAGCTGTGCGAGACGGTGACCCGATCAACGTTTCTCTGTAAATAGACATCAGCGTTCATAAACTTAATGCGCTATAAATTAAATAGCACCTTGCGCAGTATCCACTAAGGCTAGAGCATTATTTTCTCAAATAAAGATCAGCTTTTTTCATTCGTCAAGACTATCAGAGGGAGCTGTGTTACATCAGCTGTTAAGTTCTGATGAAATACTTGGACTGGCTAAGTGGCAACACCCGCCTTGACCCCATCCCCCTGTTCACCGAGTGCGCGGGAAGCCTCGTGGTTCAGCCCGAGGTTGAGAGCGCGAACGGCGTAGCCGTTCTTAGGCGCTAAAATTCTTACTCGTGTGAATAAGATTCCAAATTTTTCCGCCATTAGGCACTTGGAATTGAGCACAAGAATTTCCGGTAATTTGTCGTCCATGAGTGGAATCCGAAAGGTAGGCATTTTGCTGAATAAGTCGGCGTAAGCCGATGCGGTCGGGCATGGCCGTCTAGCAGTAGGAATCTCCGGGGTTTAGCTCGGAGAGGATGTCAATGCGATGGAAAGCTTCTCCACAGTCCCCCCAACGCCGGCGGAGATGGAGCGCTTGCGTCGCAGTATTGCCAACTCTGTGGAGCAAACCCTCAGTGACCCTGCGAGTTTGGGTATCGCTTTGTCAGAATCCATTGCGCTGGGTGACTGGCGACTGTTCTTTCAGCTCTCCGACCAAGCCTTGAAAATCAGCGCGGAGGAGGTTGCTGCGGCCACTCAGCGCTATTGGCGGCGTGACAACCGCACGGTGGGCACCTTTGTGCCAGAAGAAATGCCGCAGCGCGCGGAGATGCCCGTGGCCCGCACCAGCACTCAGGCGATGCAAGACTTCCAACCTCGCGCTGCCGTACCCGCTGGCGAAGCTTTCCAGCCTTCCCATGCCAATATTGATGCACGTACTCTGCGCAGCCGTGTCGGCGGGGTGGCGCTGGCCTTGTTGCCCAGAAAAACGCGGGGGGCAGCCGTCTCCGTCGCGTTGTCTCTGCACATGGGAGACGAAAAGTCTTTGTTTGGCAAGCAAATCGTTAGCCAGCTGGCCGGTGACATGCTGCTGCGCGGCACCACCAAGTACTCCCGCCAAGAACTGGCTGACGAATTCAACCGTCTCAACATCAATGGCAACCTTTTCACCTTCACCACCACCCGTCAGAACCTGAACGATGCGCTGCGTCTGGTGGCGCATGTGCTGCGCGAACCGTCTTTCCCTGAACCTGAATTTGCGACTTTTCGCAACTTGATCGTGACCAATACCGAGGCGGCGCGCCAAGAGCCCCAGGCACTGGCGCAGCAAGCCATCGCCCAACACTTCAACCGTTACCCGCGAGGTGATTGGCGTGCGCCACTGACGTTGGATGAAACCCTCGTCCAAGTGCAGGCCACCTCGCGAGATGAGGTGCGTGCTTTTCACCGAGATTTTTTCGGTGCGTCTAACGCCGAGCTGAGCATTGTGGGGGACTTTGACCCCGGCCAAGCGCAGCAAGTCATTGCAGACACTCTCGGGCAATGGGTCAGCCCGAGTCGCTACGCGTGGATGGAGGAAGCGCACTTTGACGTGCCACCCCTGCGCCAAGTGATCAACACGCCCGACAAAGAAAATGGCTTCTACCTCGCCCGCTTGAACCTCGAACTGCGAGACGATGACCCTGACTACCCCGCTTTGATGGTGGGCGGCTACCTGTTTGGCGGCGCAGGCATGGATTCACGCCTGTTGCAACGCATTCGTCAAAAAGAAGGCTGGTCTTATGACGGAGGCGCTGGCTTCGGAGTGGGTGCGCTGGACCGGGCGGCTTCATTCACTATTTCTGCCATTGCCGCCCCGCAAAATCTGCCACGCGTTGAGGCCGCCGTGCGAGAAGAACTCGACCGTCTGCGCCAGCAAGGCTTCAGCGCCGAAGAGGTCGCTGGTGCCCAATCTGCCCTGATGCAAACCAACGTGCGCGCGCGCACGCAAGATGCCAATTTGGCCAGTGGTTGGATCGACTATCTGTACCTTGGGCGTACTTTTGCCTGGGGAAAAGGCCTAGAAGACAAAATACGCGCCCTGACCCTAGAGCAAGTGAACGCGGCTTGGCAACGTGCGATCGACCCTGCTCAGCTGTCGGTCGTGCTGGCAGGTGACCAGGCCAAACTCCCGCCAAACAAGGCCC
>JAGODZ010000214.1 GCA_017997975.1 Rhodoferax sp. | reverse complement strand
TTCGGTTCCGCCAAGGCGGCTGTTGCGGCCGTGCAAGCCGCTATGACAAGCAGGTGGGTGAGTGTTCGCATGGTCTTCCTTCTTTCAGGAAACAGTGGCTTCGTCGGTGCGTTTTTCGCCTTTGTTATCCGTCCAGGACACGGACACTTTGTCGCCCGCTTTGGCCCCCTTGATATTGAATTGCAAAAACGGGTTTTTCGAGACGGAAGGGCCCCACTGAGCGCTCATCACGGATTTGCCGTTCAAGGCGGCGACCACTTCTTGGATGTACCAAGCGGGAATCAGTTTGCCCGCCCCGTCTTTGCGAAGGCCGGTCTCCATTTCATGACTCATCAGCACACGAACGGTTGCCTTGTCACCTGCTGACTGTGCACGAATGCGCATTGGATCTGCCATCTTGTTCTCCTCAAATAATAATGAATGGGTGGGAAGCAGGGCGCTCGGCTTAGCCGCCGCAACCGCCTAAAGTGACCTTGATTTCTTTGACGGCGTAAAGCACTTTGCCGTCGGCCATCATGGCCACGGCAAACACGTTGGAGGATTGGCCCATCTTCACCCGCGTCAGAAAATTGGCGTCCACGGCGTCGGTGACGTCGAACATGGCCGACAGCATGGCGGGGTTTTTCTCAACCAACAGCAGCAAGCGCTTCACGCCTGGCAAGGTGGTGGAAGCACCGACAGGCACCACGGCACCGTTCTCGGCAATGTCAGGACCGGTGATGGTGACGTCCTTGCTCTCGGCAGGCACCCCGCCACCCAAAGACTTCATGAGGTCGGCCATGGTTTTGGCATCAAAGGCGGCGGCATTGAAGCCAGCCACCTGCGCCTGAGCGGCATGGGGAAACAGTCCCAAAGTCGCCAGCATGGCGGTCAATTGGGCGGAATGGGTTAGCACTTCTCTGCGGTTTTTCATCGGGTTCTCCTGGGTCACTGAATGCGTTAAATCATGAGCGGTTAATAGGCACTGAAAGGTGATGCTGGCACGCGCTCAGTCGGGCGCGCCGGTCATCAGCCACTGGGCAATCGCGGTCGCCTCGGTGCTGTTCAGGCTTTGGGCGGGCATCGGGATTTCCCCCCAAACGCCGGTCCCACCGGCGCGAATTTTGCCTTCGAGGTAGGTCACGGCGTCAGCTCGGCCGTCGTATTTTTTGCCAATCTCCCGAAAACCGGGGCCCACAATCTTGGTGGCCACCCCGTGGCAAGCCACACAGCTGTAGGTTTTGGTCAAAGCAATCGCCGTAGCAGACGCCGTTTTAACCACGGGAGCGGTCGGCTGGCTGCTGCGGGCGAGTTCGCGGGACTGGGCCAGACTGGTGGCCGGTGCCACGGTGGTGTTCACGCCGTGCTGCGCGCCCACCAACCGGTTTTGTTCAGCGAGGTTGCCATGGGCGTTGCGCGCAAAGTCGGGCAACGACGATTGAACCGCCACGCCCACGTCGCAATTCTTCATGCAAGCGGTGGCTTTAACGTCGGGTTGGCCCCCGTTGCCCAAACCTTTGCCAGGCCACAGGCCATGGTCGGTGGTCATGCCATTGCGGTTGGGCAGCAGGTTTTGCACCTCGGCCATGTTGGTGTTGGAGAGCACCAGATCATCGGGCACGATGCTGCCCAAATTGAGCAGATAAGCCACTACCGAATAGACCTCATTCGGGGCCAGTGACTTGGGCTCAGTCCACGGCATGGCGCGGTTGATGTAGTCCCACAAGGTGGACAAGGTGGATGCTTTCATCAGCGTGGTGCGCCCGGGAAAGCCCGTGTCATTCAAGCGCTGAACATGGCCGCTTTTGATGTCTTGTGCGGTGGTGCCGCCCACCAGGGGCGAAAAGGTTTCGTTGCTCTCGCCAAACACGCCATGGCAGCTGGCGCATTTGGACTCCCACACCACCATGCCTTGCGCCACAGACCCCTGTCCCGCCGGAAGCCCTTTGAAATCGGGGCGCACATCAATGTCCCAAGCTGCAATTTCTTGCGGTGTGGCGGAGCGCCCGATGCCCGAAAAAGTGGTGTCGGCTAACGCGTTGACACTGAGCAACGCCCCCCAACAGGCCAGGCTGGCCACCACGCCGGTCGGCTTTAATTTAAGAGATCTGAACATTTTTCACCTCGCCGCTTGGCTGTACCAGCCAGGTTTGAATGGCGTTGTTGTGGTAGATCGAGCGGGTGCCTCGCACGGCGCGCAGTTGGCGCGTGTCGGGCTGCACATAGCCGGTGTCATCGGTGGCGCGGCTCTGAATCAAGGTGGGTTGGCCGTCCCACACCCAGTCCAAATTAAAGCGCGTTAAACACTTGCTCAACACGGGCGTCTCCAGCCGGGTCATCTGCCAGTTTTTGCCACCGTCCACCGAGACATCGACGCGCGTTACTTTGCCGCGCCCCGACCAAGCCAGGCCGCTGATGTTGTAGAAACCGTTGTCCAACAGCACTTGGCCGCCCGATGGCGTGGTCACCACGCTCTTGCATTCCTGGGTGCTGGTGTATTGCCGGTGCTGACCCGAGGGCATGAGGTCCACGTAGTGAATGGACTCGTCTTTGGCCGCGTAAGGTTGGTCACCCACCTCAATGCGCCGCAGGTACTTCACCCAGCTCACCCCTTGAACGCCGGGTACGACCAAGCGCAAGGGGTAGCCGTTTTCGGGACGCAGCATTTCGCCGTTTTGACCATAGGCCACGATGACTTCGCCGCTCTCCACCAATTCCATGGGGATGGTGCGGGTCATGGAGGAGCCATCCGCCCCTTCGGCCAGCACGTAGCGGGCGCGCTTGTAGTCCACGCCCGCCCGGTCCAGCAACAGCTTGAGCGGCACCCCGGTGAACTCGCTGCAACTGAGCATGCCGTGGGTGTACTGGCAGGTCGGCACGGCCACGTTGCCCCATTCCATGCCGGTGTTGGCACCACATTCAATGAAGTGGAAGCGACTCACCGAGGGCAGCCGCATGAGTTCGTCCATGGAGAAAACCATCGGCGTGCGCATGATTTTTTCGTCGGAACCATTGAGCATGAGACGGTGCTTGGTGGGGTCAATGTCCCACCAGCCCTGGTGGTGCCGCTCAAAATGCAGCCCACTGGGGGTGACGATGCCAAACAGCGACTGCAAGGGCGCAAACGACACCGAGGCTTGTGTGGTTTGTGTCAGACCCGGGCTGGGGCGACGCTGCACATTAGATTCAAACTTGGAGGGCTTGCCGTAATCGTCATTGGCCACCGGACGCCCCAAGCCACGCGAGTGCTCCGGCAGGGTGAGGATGTGGGCATCACCCGCACCGATTGCAACGGCACCCGACTGGGCCATCACCGGCGCGGCGGCGGCCATGCCGGCAGCGGCAAACGCTTGGCGCAGAAAGTCCCGTCGCGCGGGGGCGGGCGCTTTGAAGACGTGCTGGACATCTTGCGGTTGAAGAAAATTTTCAGGCGCTTTGAGCAGCCGTCCAGGTTGAGAATTTTCTGAATTCATCTTATTCATGATTGCTAATATAAATGTCCACTGATATTTAGTAATAGGGGCAAACCCTGTTGCCGGTGCGCTGCGCTACAGTGCGCGAATGCAATTTCCTCTCATTCCGCAAGACGCAACACCGATGGTTCTTTGGGGCGGGCTCGCGCTGGGGTTGGCACTGGGGGCGATGGCGCAGGTGTCACGCTTTTGCACCATGGGGGCGCTGGCAGACTGGTTCGCCTACCGGGGCACCCGCCGGTTGATGATGTGGGCGCTGGCCGTGGTGGTGGCCGCGGTGGGTTCTTTGGCACTGATGCAGGCGGGTTTACTGGATGCCACTCAAACGCTGGCGTGGAGCCCCCGGCTGCTGTGGTTGTCTTACTTGGTGGGGGGCACGCTGTTTGGGTTTGGCATGGTGCTGGCCTCGGGCTGTCCGCAACGTAATTTGGTGCGACTGGGCAGCGGCAGTTTGAAAGCGTTGGTGGTTCTGTTAGTAGCAGCCCTCACGACCCAAATGACTTTGCGTGGTGTGCTGTCTGAAGTGCGGGTGAACTGGCTGGAGCCAGTGAGCCTTTTGTTGACCTTTCCACAAGACTTGGGATCATGGCTGTCTCATCTGTCGGGCATCGGAGCGGCAGCGCTGCGCTGGGGGGTGCTGGCCGCCGTGGTGGCATTGGCCGCACCGTGGGCATGGAAGCACCGCCACAGCATGGACCCAAGCCAATGGCTGGCGGGCGCAGGCATTGGCGTGCTGGTGGTCATCGCTTGGTGGCTGACCGGGCATGCGGGGTACCTCCCCGAGCACCCCGAGACGCTGGAGGCGGTTTGGGTGGGCACCTATTCGCACCGACCTGAGGCGTTCACGTTTGTTGCACCGCTGGCGCACAGTTTGGATTTGCTCACGTTGTGGACCGATCGCAACACCGTGCTCAGCTACGGCGTTATGGTCACCTTGGGCACGGTGCTGGGCAGTGCGGTGCTGGCGCTGGTGCGCCATGAATTTCGCGTCGAGTCGTTTCAGAACGCCAGAGACTTGGCCCACCATTTAGTGGGCGGCGCTTTGATGGGATTTGGCGGTGTCACCGCCATGGGCTGCTCGATTGGGCAGGGACTGAGCGGCCTATCACTGCTGTCAGCAGGGGCCTGCCTGGCCGTTGCCGGTATTGTCTTTGGCACCTGGCTGGCGCTGCATTTTCAAACCTGGCAAATGACGCGGGACGATCGCCCAAGGCCTTGACCATCGGGGAGGTCTTATTGGTGAATATCTTTAAGACAAATCGACCTCTAGCCCATGCTGCGACTGCGCAAGCTGCTACAAATAGTGTAGCAATCTCTGATGTTGCAACGGCGATGTACCGCATCCAGTGCTTCGCACAATGTGGAGCCGACTGCCCACCTGAATACGGCCTTCACCTGAAACGTTACGCCTGACTCCGTGTTTGGCCTCGTCGCTGGTGATGACTTTTGCCATCCCCTTGATAGGAAGACGGCAGCGCATGGACTACAGTGAAGGGCTATCGCGGTTGTGCAATGCCGTCGGTTTTCTTTTTTTTTGACGCAATCTAGGGTTCCCATGGCTCAACTTTCCCCCGCTGGCATCCAAGCCGTTCAAGACATCGCCCAGCGTCACGGCTTCAGCTTTGATGCGGTGCAAAGCATGCTTCACTCCGTGCTCAACGTCAATGGCTACATGGCGCAGTTCAGCCACTTTGAATTTGGCGGTTCTGGCCAGTGGATGCAAGGCGGCATGACCATGGTCGGCGACATGTTCAACAACCACCTCAAAGGCCGCGTGGACAGTTTGTGCTCAGAATTGTCGCGTCTGATCCTGAACCAGCCCGACCTGATGCGCACCGGCAGTTTCCAAAGCCAAACCCAAAACGGCAACACCTCTTACAACAGCTTTGGCAGCCATTCGAGCGAGAACACCAACCCCAACAGCCTGTTTGTTCAAGCGCCCGCGCAAGCCAACTGGTGGGGCCCAGACTTGAAATGGCCCAACAGCTCGGGCGGCCAAAACGGCATGCGCTACGCCTGGTTTTCACAAGCCCGCCGCCTCGCGATGGAGGTCAACGGCCAAGTCATCATTTACGACACGCTAGCAGCCTGTCGGACTTGAGCCGACTGGAAGCCAACGAGTGTTGAATGCGCTTAAAAAATGGGCAATCTGGTCGGTATTTCGATGGATTAGCCCATTTTTCATCGTTATTTCCCCCTTTAGGTCG
>JAGODZ010000045.1 GCA_017997975.1 Rhodoferax sp. | reverse complement strand
CCGTCCACTCCGCCAGAAAAAGAAAAGCCGCTGCACGTTAAATACTTGCAGCGGCTTTTTGTTTGACTTGAGGCTTCATTTGTACTTGCCACCTTCACAGATGGCGCTGGCAAATTAACCAATCACGGTGAGTTCGTGTTTGGGCAGCATGCTGAAGCCGCCTCGGGGCCACTCCACCAAAACACCGCTGTCGGTATTGGCGATCACATAGCCGTCGGTTCGCTCAATCGAACCCCGACGGATGTGGTTGACGCGTTCGCCTGCCGCGAATTTCAAGGGGGGTGAGTCAGCCGCGAACAGTGATTGAACCCAGACGACGAGGGATGACAGCAATTGAGTCATGGTGTTCTTCTTTATAAGAGGGGTCAATTTAAACCGCAGCAAGGGTTTAATGGCTGGCTGCAAAGGGGTTGCTGCTGGACTGAGCGCGCAGCCATTGGCGTTCTTTGTACTCAAGGTCGGCAATGGAGTGCGATTGGGATTGACCCAAGTAATTTTCCAGCGCGTCCTGCTGAGAAGAGGGGGTAAAAAATTGGTTTGCGATAGCGCGCAGCGCTTGAAAGATGGTCATGTCATCGAGCCCGAGCAGGCTTTCTGGTATTAGGGAAAACCCTAGTATCCCATAATTTGGTGCACTGCACCATGACCCCGCCTATTCACAGATCTGCAGCAGGGTTGATTCAGGTCGTTGCGGGGTGGCGCATGAGTCAGATGCGTCCAGCCGTTTGGCATTGCGCGGCGACAGGCAAGCGGTTATCGTTTGGGCATGAAAAAATCGAATTTTTGGGATGTTGATCTCACCGAGCTGTTCAAGCTGTGGATCAGTGACATCTCGACGTTTTTGATGACTTTGCTGATGTTCATGGCCCTGTCTCTCCCCGTGGTCATTCCGGGTTTGATTCTCTGGTTTCTGTGGTCTATTAACTGGCGCCCTGGGTAAGGCCGTCGTTACAGCCGCGAGTGAGGCGCGATGAGTTTTTGCCGCTGACGAGGAAACAAACCAACAGACAACGCGGTTCCCAGCACAATGATGCCGCCGCAAAACAGCATCCACAGGGACACGGTTTCGTTCAGAAACACCACGCCATACACCACTGCGAATACAGGAACCACAAAGGTCACGGTGAGCGATCGCGCCGGCCCCACGTTCTCAATCAGCCGAAAGTACAAGACATAAGCCACGCCAGTGCACAGCACACCCACGGCCAGCAGCGCCAACCAGGCACCCATGCTGGGTGTGGACTGAGGCCACAACCACAGCGTGGGCAATGCCAAGCCCGCAGTCGCCCCCAATTGACTTCCGGTCGCCGTGACCAGGGAGGGCATACCCGTCAAGTAACGCTTGGTGTAGCTGGCGGCGATGCCATAGCAAAGACAAGCCAATAAAACCGCCAACACGGCCCATCCGGTAGACCCGCCTGAGGCGTTGGGTGCGAAGCTGGCTTTGTCCCACGCCAGCAGGGCCACCCCTAAAAAGCCCACCGCCAAACCGACAATTCGCGTGTGATGAGGTCGGTCTTTGAGCCACACCCAGGCCACCAGTGCACCGAACAAGGGCACGGTGGCATTCAGAACAGAGGACAGGCCGGTGCTGATGGACAGCAGGGCATAGGTGAAGCAGGCAAACGGAATGCCGGAGTTGATCATGCCGATGAAAAAAACCTTTTTCCAGTGCTGCATGAGCTGAGGCCCCAAGCCTTTCCACAGCAGCAAGGGCAAAAGAAAGGCCGCTGCAATGCCGACACGCAAGCCGGCGGTGGGCAAAGCACCAAATTCACTGGCACCCAAGCGCATGAACAAGAACGAGGACCCCCAGATGGCAGCCAGCAGAATAAATTCGATTAACCAAGGTTTTGCGGGAGCAGGTGAGTTCAAGATGGGCTCAATGTCAACAGTGAGGATGACGGGAAGTGGCCTGGGGTGGCCCCCTCTCGTTGGAGGAGTGCAATCTTTCGGGGCAGACCACCAGCGTAGCCGGTGAGCGTGCCGTTGGCTCCCACGACGCGGTGGCAGGGCACGATGATACTCACCGGGTTGCGTCCCACAGCGCCACCCACGGCGCGCACGGCGGCAGGTTTGCCAATCAGGGTGCTAATCGCCCCATAACTGGTGGTCGCGCCACAAGGAATTTGGAGCAAGGCCGCCCACACGGCTTGTTGAAACGGGGTGCCACTGCTCAAGTCCAAGGGGACATCGAAAGTGATTCGCTGGCCCGCAAAGTACTCGGTCAATTCAGCCTGCGCTTGCTGGAGGATGGGGTGTTTTTCTACCTTCGGCCAATGCGACAGTTCAGGCAAATGCGCTTGGTTGTGGAAAAACACACCGACCAGCGCCGTGTCGGTGGCCGCCAGAATGAGGGGCCCCAAAGGACTGTCATCCGTGGATTGAACGGTGGTAGAGGGGAATTTCATTTTTATGCCTTTTATAACTTTTATGCCTTTAACCCTTGCTGTACCTGCGCAAGCAGCTCTTTATTTGATAGTGAGATCAGGTGTCTCAAGAGGTGTTTTGTCCAGGCTCGCCCACGCCCGGATCACCGCATAACTGCGCCAAGGCTGCCAAAGGCGAGAGGCGGCCAGCGCTGCTTTGGCCGGTTGCGGGCTGTGCTGCACGCCCAATGCTTTGTGCAGCGCAACGTCGCCGGCGGGAAATGCATCGGGCCAGCGCAGTGCGCGCATGGCAATGTACTGGGCTGTCCAGTCGCCCACGCCAGGCAGGGTTCTGAGCGTGGCCAGGGTGCTGACCGGGTCGGCGCCCGCGTGCAGCGGAAGCCGTTGGTCAAGTACGGCTTGGGCTAAGGTTTGAATGGCGGTTTGGCGTTGTTTAACGATTCCGAGCCCCCCCAGCGCATCGCCCGTCGCGATTGCGAGTGCTGAGGCGGATGGAAACAAATGGGTCAGGGTGGCAAAAGGCGTCACGAGCGGTACGCCAAACCGGGCAACCAAGCGGGTGCTTAAGGTACAAGCCGCCGCCACAGTGACTTGTTGGCCCAGAATGGCGCGCACCGCCAGCTCGAAACCGTCCACGGTGCCGGGCACCCGCAAACCGTCCGTGTCAGGGAATGGGGTGAGCAGGCACGCGTTAATGGCTTGGGGATCGGCATCGACATCCAACCACGCTCGAACGCGGGCCATCACCTGCGGCAACACGGGGTGCAATGCGTCGCTCACCTGCAACTCAATCCGACACTGGGCGGGGTCAAAAGTGGCCTGAATCCATCCGCAATGGACCGTGTCGCCAAGGTGAATGGCCAGCGTGCGGGCCAAGCGGGGACCGTCATCGCTCGTGCTGGCGTGTTCCAAGCCGGTGATCTGGCGAGTGGCGAAGAACTGCACCATGGCCGCCACGTTGTACGGAGGACGGTAAGCCAGCTTGAGCCGAAAGCCGGGGTGTGGCGCGTGGACTTTGGCAGGGCCAGCGTTCCGGCGCAACGCGCTGGGGTTGAGTTGGTAGTGCTCAGAAAACACGGCATTGAAGCGCCGCACGCTGGCGAACCCGCTCAAGGTGGCGATCTGATGAACAGGAAGCCGTGTGTCCGTGAGCCAGTGTTTGGCACTGAGCAGGCGGCGGGTTTGCAGGTACTGAAGCGGCGAGATGCCGAAACGGGACTCAAAAATTCGGCGCACATGGCGGTCACTGACCCCCAAGCGCTGCGCCAGCCGCTGCACACTCGGCGGTACGTTGTCCCACCCCTCGGGTGAGTCCAGCAGCTGCGCGGCTTGACCGGCCAGAATGTGCGAGGCGTCCTGAATCGACCAAGTCCACTCGGTGGCGCGCGGTGCGATTTCAGGCCGACACCGCAGGCAGGGCCGAAACCCCGCGCTCTCAGCCTGTGCCGCCAAGCTGAAAAACCGGCAGTTTTCTCGCTTGGGGGTTCGCACCCGGCACACGGGTCGGCAGTAGATGCCCGTGGAGGTGACGCCGGTGAAGAAGGTGCCGTCAAACCGCGCGTCCTTTGCTTTCAAAGCCAGGTAGCGGGCGTCGTCGTGCGGTGAATTTGAGGTCAGGCTCATGGCTTGCATGATAGGCGGGTATCGACCCAAAACCCATTGCTTAGTAGCCGTTTTCGGACATGCCCCTGCCGAAGCGGGCCCCTACAATCCTCTCAGAAAATTCTATTCACACCACTCAGGGGTTCCCATGCAGCTATCCGCAACCATCTTCAAGGCCTACGACATTCGCGGCATTGTGCCCAGCACGATTCATGAGGACATGGCAGAGGCACTGGGGCGTGCCTTTGGCACGGTGGCGCGCCGCGAGGGTGAAACCAAAGTGGCGGTCGGACGCGACGGGCGCTTGAGCGGTGCGGGCTTGAGTGCGGCGCTGATGCGCGGCCTGGCGGCGGCGGGCTTGGAGGTGATTGACATTGGCAGGGCCACCACGCCGATGCTGTACTTTGCGGCGAGCACGCTGTGCACCAGCGGCATTCAAGTCACCGGCAGCCACAACCCCAAGGACTACAACGGCTTCAAGATGGTGATGGCGGGCCGTGCTATTTATGGCGACGAGATTCAGACGCTTCGCGCCATGATGGAGACTGAGCGCTGGACGCTGCAAGACGGGGGGTCGGTGCGCAGCGTTGACGTGCTGGCGGATTACCAAGCGCGCATTGTGGGCGGCATCACCCTGTCGCGCCCGATGAAAATTGTGGTGGATTCGGGCAACGGCATTGCCGGGGCGTCGGCTCCGGGGATTTTGCGGGCCCTGGGCTGTGAGGTGACCGAATTGTTCAGCGAGGTGGATGGCAACTTTCCCAACCACCACCCGGACCCGAGCAAGCCTGAAAACCTGCGTGATTTGGTCGCGGCGCTGCAAACGAGCGACGCTGAAATCGGCCTGGCGTTTGACGGCGATGGCGATCGCTTGGGCATCGTCACCAAAGACGGCAACACCATTTACCCGGACCGCCAGATGATGCTGTTTGCGCGCGATGTGCTCAAGCGCGTGCCCGGCGGCACGGTGATTTTTGACGTGAAGTGCTCGCAACGGTTAGCGCCCACGATTGAAGAAGCCGGCGGCGTGCCGATGATGTTCAAGACCGGCCACTCCCTCATCAAAGCCAAAATGAAAGAAATTGGCGCGCCGCTGGGCGGTGAGATGAGCGGTCATATTTTCTTCAAAGAGCGGTGGTACGGGTTTGACGACGGCACCTACGCTGGCGCGCGATTACTGGAAATTTTGAGCCAGTCGCCTGACGGCAATGCGGTGCTCAACGCTTTGCCCACCAGCTTTTCCACACCCGAATTGAATGTGAAATGCGCAGAAGGTGAGGCGCACGGTCTGGTGGATCAGTTGGTGGCGCATGCCACTTTTGCAGCACCTGCCGTGCTGACCACCATTGACGGCTTGCGGGTGGACTGGCCGGATGGGTTTGGGCTGATTCGTGCTTCCAACACCACGCCGGTGCTGGTGCTGCGCTTTGAAGGCCACACGTCCGAGGCGCTGCACCGCATTGAAGGCGAGATGCTGGCGCTGCTGCGCACGGTGAAGCCGGACGCCACCTTGGACGAGGCCGTGCACTGAGCGTGCAAGTGTGAGGATTTTGATTGTCAAACTCTCGTCGCTAGGTGACGTGGTGCACGCCATGCCGGCCGTGCAAGACATCCTTAACGCTTTCCCTGAGGCGGAGATTGACTGGGTGGTGGAGCGCGGCTTTGCCCCGTTGGTGCGGCGCTGCAGCGGTGTGCACCGGGTGATTGAGTGCGAGCTGCGGCGCTGGCGCAAGAGCCCACTGGCCCCCGCGACCCGAGCGGCCTGGCGCACGTTCAAGCGTGATTTGCAGGCGCAGTCGTATGACGCGGTGATTGATTTGCAGGGCTTGACCAAGTCCGCGTTAGTGGCTTGGCTGGCGCGTCTGGCCCCCGGCGGGCGGCGCTACGGTTTGGCGAATCAAACCGAAGGCTCTGGCTTTGAGGCCCCGGCGCGCTGGGTGGCGCATGTGGCAGTGACCATGCCGCCGCGCAGCCATGCGGTCACGCGTTCAAGGGATTTGTGCGCCCAAGCGCTGGGCTATGTTGCTGATTCTTCAATGTCTTTTGGGCTGCTAGCCCAGACAGGTCCTGCGCAAGGCGCTATTAATAGTGAAGCAGATCAGGCGACGTCTGCCTTAGGGCAGGTCGCCCTGGTGCATGGCACGTCACGGGCTGACAAGGAATGGCCGGTGGCGCATTGGCAAGCGCTGGGTCAGCGCCTGAATGCGGCGGGCTACAGCGTGGGGCTGCCGCATGGCAGCGTGACCGAAGAAGCCACAGCGCGTGAGATTGCGGCAGGCTTGGCCCACGCGACGGTGTGGCCCCGCTTGGGCTTGGACGCCTTGACGGATGCCTTGGCGGGTTGCGCAGGCGTCATTGGGGTGGACAGTGGGTTGAGCCACATGGCGGTGGCCCTTGACTTGCCGCATGTGCAAATTTACAACTTTGACACCGCCTGGCGCACCGGACCGCTGGTGACGCCGCGTGACGCGGTCACGCCAGGCCAGTCGCGCCAATGCAGCGTGTTTGCCCATCCTGCCCCCTCGCTGGACGCGGTTTGGCAGGCTTGGCAGGCTGTGTCTGCAAATAATCCGACGGTTTGATGCGCTCTCTTTATTCCCTCGTGCTGTGGCTGGCCCAGCCTTTGTTGCGCCGAAAGTTGGCCCGGCGCAGCGTGCAAGAGCCTGGCTATGGGGTGGCGGTGGAAGAGCGCTTTGGCCACTACACCACCCCGGCGCTGGAGGCGCAAGAGCAAGAGGTGGTTATCTGGGTGCATGCCGTCTCGCTGGGGGAGACGCGAACGGCCGCCTTGTTGATCCAAAGGCTGCGAGAGCGCGTGCCCGGCATGCGCTTGCTGCTCACCCATGGCACTGCCACGGGCCGTGCCGAGGGCGCGGCGCTGCTGCAAGCGGGTGATGTGCAGGTGTGGCAGCCGTGGGACACGCCCGGGGCGGTGCAACGCTTTTTAACGCACTTCAAACCGCGCTTAGGTATCTTGATCGAAACCGAAGTGTGGCCGAATCTCATTGCCCTGAGTCAGCACAACGGCGTGCCCTTGGTGCTGGCCAATGCGCGTATGAGCGAAAAATCACGCCGCCAGTCGGCCCGATTGGCGTGGCTGTCCCGGCCTGCCATGGCCGCATTGACCGCCGTGTGGGCCCAAACCGAGGCCGACGCCGATCGCCTTCGCCAGCTGGGGGCCCGCGTACAGGGTGTCTTTGGCAACCTTAAATTTGACGCCACCCCGGATGCCGACAAGCGGGCCACCGGCCGGGCGTGGCGGCAAGGCCTTGCTGTGCCGGTGGCGGTGTTTGCCAGCTCGCGTGAGGGCGAGGAGCTGGCTTGGTTGCAGGCCTTGAAGACTGCTGCGACTTCTCATACTTCTAAGCCTTTTAGGCCTCTAGACCAATCCCAGCCTGCGCAAGTAGCTACTGATTTAATAGCATCTGAGGTTCAGTGGCTGGTGGTGCCACGGCATCCACAGCGGTTTGACGCCGTGGCCGCTTTGGTAGAGCAGCAAGGTTTCACGGTGTCTCGGCGCAGCCAGTGGAAAAATGGGCCTCCCGCGACTGACCCGGCCCACACCATTTGGCTGGGCGACTCGCTGGGTGAGATGCCGCTGTACTACGGCTTGGCGGAGGTGGCCTTGCTGGGGGGCAGTTTTGAGCCCTTGGGCGGGCAAAACCTGATTGAGGCCGCGGCTTGTGGCTGCCCGGTGGTCATGGGGCCACACACCTTTAACTTCGCGCAAGCCGCCGAGTTGGCCGAAGCGGCGGGGGCGGCCAAGCGCGTGGCTGACTTGCCCGCTGCCGTGGTTGCAGCCCGTGAACTGCTTGACCACCCGCCTGCTCAATCCACCATGGCCGAAGCGGCTTTGGCGTTGTCGCGCGCGAACCGAGGCGCGCTGGAGAAAACCGTGCAGGCGGTGGTGGCCTTACTGGGCCAACAGGGCGTTCACCGCTTGTAAATCGTCGGCTTTGAGGGTGCCGTTGGCTTGGCGCAGTTTGAGTCCACCCACCAGCACGTCGTAGCGGGCCTTGGCCAAATCGCGCTTGGTTTGGAACAACTGGCTTTGGGCGTTCAGCACGTCAATGTTGATGCGCACGCCCACTTGGTAACCCAATTGGTTGGCCTCCAACGCACTTTGGCTGGACGCCTCAGCGGCTTCTAGCGCTTTCACTTGGCCTTGCCCCGACTGCACGCCAAAAAATGCGGTGCGGGTGAATTGGCTGACGGTGCGGCGCGCCCCTTCAAGGTCGCTGCGGGCTTTGTCTTCGAGGGCCAGGGTTTCTTTCACCCGGTTTTGGATGGCGAAGCCTGCAAACAGGGGCATGTTGAAGGACACGCCCACCGTGGCGGCGTGGGTGCGGAAGTCGGTCGCCAAGCTCGCAGAGCCGTCGTTTTGCGTCACGTTGTAGCCAGCGGTCAAATCCACGGTGGGTTGGTGACCGGCTTGCGCTTTTTTGGTTTCAAGTTGCGCGATGTCCAGCGCGATTTGGCTTTGTTGAATCACCGGGTGGGTGGCCTCGGCCTGTTGCACCCAGGTGGTGACGTCGTTGGGGACCAGCGCGGGCAAGCTCAGCGGTTGGGCCAGCACTTGGGGCTGGGCATCGGCTTTGCCCACCAGTTGGTCCAAGGCCAGTTTTTTGATGCGCAAGTCGTTTTCTGCTGCAATTTCTTGGGCGTTGCTCAAGTCAAAGCGGGCCTGCGCTTCACGCGAGTCGGTGATGGTGGAGGTGCCGACCTCGAAGTTGCGCTTGGCAGACGCCAGTTGCTCGGCCACCGCGGCCTTTTGGGCTTTGACGAAATTCAGTGTGTCGCGCGACGCCAGCACATCAAAGTAGGCTTGGCTCACCCGAACAATCAGGTCTTGGTCAGCCGCGAGGAGTTGCGCTTGGGCCAGGTCCACCAAACGCAGGCCTTGCTCATAAGCGGCCCGGTTAGCAGGGCGGTACAGCGGTTGCGAGGCACTGAGCGTGGCCTGTTGCGCGCCATAAGTGCGCGTGGGGGCCACGGAGTTGTCTAAGTGGGTGCGTGACACCCCCGCGTTGAGTCCAACGGTGGGCAACATCAACGCTTTCGACTGATCCGCCTTGGCCAGGGTGGCTGTGTACTGCGATTGGGCCGATTGGTAGCTGGCATCGAACCCACGCGCCGAGACGTACAAGTCCACCAGACTTTGCGCCGATGCTGCCGTACTGAAAGCAGTACCCAGGGCGATGAACAGAGGCAGCAAGCGAGAGGGGGTCATGGTGGTGGGCCTTGTGGAAGTGGTTAAGTGGGGTATGAAAAGAAGAGCAGACGAGGGCGCTGAAGCTGAACTCAGTACACAGGGACCGACGAGTCCAACTCAGCAGACCACGCATTGATGCCACCCGCGATATTGGCCACATGTTCAAAACCTCGTGCCGTCAAGAAGGACGCGACTTGCATGCTGCGTGCCCCGTGATGGCACAGGCAGGCCACCGGTTGGGCGGGATTCAGCTCGTTCAGGCGCGGGGGAATCACTCCCATGGGAATGGTCAGCAGGGCAAAGCCGTCGGCCGTCACGCTGGCCACCCGCAGTTCGTACGGCTCACGCACATCCAGCACCAGCGGTTCACCGTGGGCGCGAACACGGTCCAGCCACGCGGCGAGTTGAGACGGTCTGATTTGGTCAATCATGGCTTAGAAGGTGAAGCGTTCGGGTTCAGGGAAATTTTGCAGGCGCGGTGCAACGGTGTCCCACGGCTGCGTGGTGGTGTAAGCGGTGTCGCTGCTGCGGGTGACCACGGTGGCGCGCATCACGGGCTCGTCCCCCACGATGGCGACCAAGCGTCCCCCCACTTTGAGTTGCGCCAGTAACGCGCTGGGCACCACGGCCACCGAACCACTCAAGACGATCACATCGAAAGGGCTCTCGGCGGGCGTGCCTTTGGCGCCATCAAACTGGCGCACTTCGGCGTTGAAGACGCCTGCTTTTTGCAGGTTGTCACGGGCCATTTTGGCCAGCTCGGGGTTGATCTCTAGGCTGATCACGCGCTGCGCCTGATGCGCCAGCAAGGCGGCCATGTAGCCGGAACCTGAGCCAATTTCGAGCACTTTTTCGGTTTTTTGAATCGCGGCGTCTTGCAGCATGCGGGCCTCAACCCGGGGGGGGAGCATGAACTGGCCGTGTCCCAGGGGAATTTCCATGTCGGCAAAGGCCAGTATTTTGTGCGCCAACGGTACAAAGTCTTCGCGCTTGACCTCTGACAGGAGTTGCAGCACATCGCCGTCCAACACATCCCAAGGGCGGATTTGCTGTTCGATCATGTTGAAGCGTGCTTTTTCAAAATTCATTTTGGTACTCCAGGGGGTATGGTAACTGATTCTCTAAAATTTTAACCGGCGGCCTTGTTGCCACCCCAGTGACGACGCATCCATTGCGCCAGATCATCCATATAGCAGTACACCACCGGCACCACCACCAGCGTCAGCAGGGACGAGGTGATCACGCCACCAATCACCGCTTGGCCCATGGGGGCCCGCATTTCCGAGCCCTCACTGAGCGCCAAAGCCAGCGGCAGCATGCCGAAGATCATCGCCAGTGTGGTCATCAGAATGGGTCGCAAGCGCACTTTGGCGGCCATCAGCAAGGCCTCGTGGCGCGCCATGCCGTCTTCGCGGGCGCGAATCGCAAAGTCAACCAACAAAATCGCGTTCTTGGTGACCAAACCCATCAGCATCACCACGCCAATGATGGAAAACAGCGACAGGGCGGAATTGAACACCATCAACGCCAACACCACGCCAATCAAGGTCAAGGGCAGGGCGGTCATCAGGGCCAGCGGTTGCAGAAAGCTTTTGAACTGGCTGGCCAAAATCATGTAAATGAACACCACCGCCAGCACCAAGGCCGAGAGGGCGTAGCCAAACGCTTCGGCCATGTCTTTGGTCGAGCCGCTGAACTTGTAGCTGTAACCCGGCGGCATGACGATGCGGTCCATGGCGACTTGAATGTCTTTGGAGACCTCGCCTGCCGAGCGGCCCGACACGTTGCCACTGATGGCCACCTCACGGGTCAGGTCACGCCGGTTGATTTGGTTCGGTCCGGTGGCTGCGCGAATGTCGGCCACCTGGTTCAAGTGCACGATGCGGGCGCTGCCATCCGCTTGGGTGCCCACCGTGAAGGGCAGGTTCTGCAGGTTCTGCAGGTCTTGCGGTTGATCGCGGTACTCGGGCGCGAGGCGCACCTTCACGTCGTAGGTTTGGTCGTCGGGCGCGCGCCAATTGCCTACCGTTTGCCCAGCCACCAGCGTGCGCAGCGAGGTGCCAATCTGGGCCAGGTTCAAACCCAGGTCCGAGGCCACCTCGCGTTTCACCTCAATGTCCAGCGTGGGCTTGTTGGGTTTGACGGACGAGTCCAAGTCCACCAAGCCGGCCACGCCCCGAATGTCGTTGAGGGCGGTTTGCGTCAGTCGCTCAAGTTCAGCGGTGTCAGGCCCTTGAATGGAGAACAAAATTTGCTTTTGCCCGCCCATGGGGTCCAGCAAGCCCACGTGGGTGACGCTGATGCCTGCCACTTGGCGCAACCGCTCCCGCAGCACCACCGACATGGCGTCCACGCTGCGGCTGCGGGCTTTTCGATCGACCAGCCGGATGTAGATGTTGGCGTAAATTTTGCCTTGTGCGGTTCCGGTGTTGAGGGTCGATAAGGTGTAATTCACCTCCGGAAATTCCCGCAGAATGCCTTCGACTTCACGCGTTTTGGCCTCCGTGACCTCTAACGACGACCCCACGGGCGTGTTGAAACTGAGCGAGGTCTCGGAAAAGTCAGACTTGGGCACAAACTCGGTGCCCAGCAGCGGCACCATCAAAACACTGGTGACAAAAATCACCAACGCCAGTGCGACTGTGCTTAAACGGTGCGCCAAGGCCCAGCGAAGAATGCTTTGGTACAGGTCCGCCAGCGAATCGGTGGCGCGATCAAACCAGCCGGTCACGCGGCCCATGGTTTTGTCATACAAAGTCACTGGCCGACCTGACGCGCCTTGGCGACCGTGGCCTTCAATGCTGGGGTCGTGCCAGATGGACGACAACATGGGGTCCAGCGTGAAGCTGACAAACATCGAGATGAGCACAGCGGCCACGATGGTGATGCCAAACTCATGGAAAAACTTGCCAATGATCCCGCCCATGAAGCCAATTGGCAAAAACACCGCCACGATCGACAGCGTGGTGGCCAACACCGCCAGGCCAATTTCTTGCGTGCCGTCCAGCGAGGCTTGGTACAAGTTTTTGCCCATCTGCACATGGCGCACGATGTTCTCGCGCACCACAATGGCATCGTCAATCAGCAGCCCCACGCACAGGCTGAGCGCCATCATGGTGATGAGGTTGATGGTGAAGCCAAACAGGTTCATGAACAAAAACGTGCCAATCAGCGCGATGGGCAGCGTGAGGCCGGTGATCACTGTGGAGCGCCACGAGTTGAGAAACAGAAACACGATCAGCACAGTGAGCAAAGCCCCCTCAATGAGGGTTTGCCGCACGTTGGCCACCGACACCCGAATTTGGCGTGAACCATCGGTGATTTGCTCCAATCGCACACCGGGGGGCAACTGTTTTTTGATCTCGGCCAAGGTGCTGATGAGGCCGTCCACCACGGCAATGGTGTTGTCGTCCTGCGCCTTCTGCACGTTCAGCAGCAAGGTGCGTTGGCCGTTGTACAGCGCCAAACTCTCCACTTCGGGCGCGCCGTCCACCACGCGGGCCACTTGGTCCACCCGAATCGGTGCGCCGCCCTTGCGGGTGATGATGATGCGACCAAAGTCTTCGGGGCGTTGCATGCGCCCCGCAACCTGAATCACGCGCTCCTGCTCTTGGGAGCGGATGGCCCCCACGGGCAGGTCTTGGTTTTCGTTGCGCACGGCGGCTACCACCTGCTCGGGGCTGAGGCCATAAGACGCCAGCGCCTGTGGGTTCAGGTAAATAGTGATCTCGCGCTGTGTGGCCCCCACCAGCGTGACAGAACCCACGCCGCGCACATTTTCCAGCCGTTTTTTGAGCGTCTGCTCGGCCCAATTGCTCAACTCAACCGGTGTCATGGCTTGGCCCACGCGGGTGTCCTTGTCCGGCAACACGGCCACTGACCAGATCGCGCGCGAGGCGGGATCGAACCGCATCACGCGGGGTTCTTTCACCTCAGTGCGCAGCAAAGGCCGCAGCAGGGCAATTTTTTCTCGCACGTCTTCGGCGGCTTTGCGACCGTCAATGTGCAAACCAAATTCGATGATGACGACCGACTGCCCTTCGTAGCTGCGCGAGGTGAGGGCGTTGATGCCCGCAATCGAATTCACGCCTTCTTCAATCTTTTGGGAGACTTCACTTTCCACGATTTGGGGCGAGGCACCGGGGTAATCGGCGGTGACCACCACCACCGGAAAATCCACGTTGGGAAACTGATCGACCTGCAGGCGTTGCAGCGAAAACAAACCCAATACCACCAAGGCCAGCATGACCATGGTGGCAAATACTGGGTTCTTTAGACTGACACGGGTGAACCACATGATTTAAGGCGCGCCGCTTGCCAGCGTGACCGGCGTGCCTTCACGCAAGAGGCCCGCCGTGCCGCTGATGACCACGGTACCCGCCTCGATGCCCGTGATGCCCACCATGCTTTGCCCCTGGTGGTCGCCGCGCGCGCCCATGAGCACCGTTTGGTGGTGCACCTGCCGGTCTTTCACCAACTGAACATAGGGTTGAGGTTTGTCGGTGCGAATCGCACTCAAAGGCAGCGCCACTGCGGTGGCCTGCCCGGTCTTCAACGTGCCCTGCGCGAACAGGCCTTGGCGCAAGTTGGTGCTGGACTGCAGCGACAAATAGACCATGACTGCACGGCTGCCAGGGGCCGCGCTGGGGTTGATGCGCACCACGCGGGCGGTCAGTGCGTCGGGCGCGCCTTCCACGCGAAGCTGGGCCGTTTGGCCCACTTGAACGGCGAGTGAGTCGGCACCATCCAACGCGGCTTCAAGTTCTAAGGCGCTCACATCCACAATTTCAACAAGGCGTGCTTCCACCGCCACCCGTTCGCCAGGCTGGGCCAGGCGCTGGGCCACTTGGCCCGCAAGGGGGGCGCGCAATACCGTGTCATTGAGTGACTTGGCGGTGATGTCAACCGTGGCCTTTGCGGCCAGGAAACTGGCTTGGGCACCGGCCAGCGTGGCGGCCGACGATTCCAGCGCGTTTTTTGAAATAAAGCCTTGGGCAACCAAAGCATTGTTGTTGTCAAAGCTGCGTTGCGCGGTGGTGACTTGCGCTTGGGCGGCTTGGGCCTGCTGTTGTGCTTGGCGCAGGCGGGCTTGGGTTTCGGTGGGGTCAATGCGGGCAATGATTTGGCCGGCTGTAACGAAGTCGCCTTCGCGTACCGTCAAGCCCTGCAACTCCCCCGCCACCCGCGCTTTCACCATGGCCGAGTTCACTGCTTTCAACGGCCCTGAAATCGCCAGCCCTTGGTTGAGTTCAAGCATTGCGGCCTGCACGAGGTCGTTGGCATGCAAAACAATCGGAACCTGAGATTTTTGCGCCAGCTGCTGGGCTGCCAGAGCGGTTTTCTGCGCTTGTCGCGAATACAGGGTGCGGGCCGCGCCTGCCACTAACAGCACGGTGAGCAAGCCAATAACGAGCCACTTGACGCGTAATTTCATCATGAATTGGGAAGAGTGCGGGGCATTAAAGGGGGCGAGCGCATAGGCCTTTGAGAATGGTTTCCACCTGCACGGCGAGGTACTCCTCAGGCACCAATTGGGGGGTCGCGTCACAGCAAGCGCCCAAGGAGTGTCGCCACATGGCCAGAAACATCATGGGCGCCAAAATGACGTACACCCCATAGTGCTTGTCGATGGGCGCGAACTCGCCGCTGTCCACACCGCGCTGCAGCACCCGTGCAATCAAGCGGTTGCCGGGCTCAATCACCTCGTGCTGATAAAACGCGGCCAGCTCGGGAAAATTGCCCGATTCGCTCACCATAAGCTTGGAAATGCCCGAGGCCTTGGTGGCGCCCAGCCGCTCCCACCACGAGGTCATGCAGGTGCGTAACAAGTCAGCCGCATTGCCTTGGAAGGCGTCAATTTCGGTGGACCATTCGGCAAAGCGAACGGAGATGTTTTCACGCACCACGGCCTTGAACAGTTCTTCTTTGCTCGCAAAGTACAAAAACAGAGTGCCTTTGGACACGCCCGCCCGCTTGGCCACCTCTTCGACTCGGGTGGCGGCAAAGCCTTTCTCCACAAATAAATCCAGCGCGGCGTCCAACAATTCACCAGGACGGGCTTCTTTGCGCCGCGCGCGCTTGCCTTGCACGTCAGTTGGGGCGGGAGGGATCGGTTGAGAAAGCATTGTGACGTTAATGACTATTGGGTTATTAGTGTACTAACGACTTCAAAGCGATGTCAATCCACCGAGCGACCTGATGGAACTGCCCCTTGCGTTGGGTCAAACGCGCTCTTTGGTGTGAGCCGGTGAAGGCGCACTGGCAACGGGTAAGGGGGGCATTGAGCGAGCGGTGCGTCTGGAAGGTTCGACGGGTGGGGCAGGAACTTTCATCAATCCGTCGTATCCTACGAATCTACTGGTGAAACATCGTCGTTTGCTTTCAAGCGACTTTTTTCGTCTCACCTGCCTCAATTTCTACTTGATATGTCCCTTTTTTCCTTGAATCGGCGTCACCTGTTGACGCTCAGTGCGACCGCACTGTCCCTCCCTGCGATGGCTTTGTCCTCGCGTCCCAGTCGCTTGGTGGTCGTCGGTGGTGCTGAAGACCGTCTGAAAGACAAAATTATTTTGCGTCGCTTTCTCTCGCTGTGCGGCGGGGAAAGCGCCAATATTGTGGTGCTCACCGCTGCCAGCGGCGACCCAGTCGCCGCGTGGCGGGGTTATGAGCAGGTTTTTCTTGAGCTGGGGGCCACGCGTGTCAGTCACCTGGTGATTCAGACGCAGGACGACGCGCGCTCAGCAGACACCCTCAACCAAATTTTGAGTGCCGACGGCATCTTCATGAGTGGCGGAGACCAGCGTCGCCTGATGGAGCGCTTGCTCGACACCGAGGCCGCACGGGCCATGCACACGGCCTTTCACTTGCGCCGCTGCTGCATCGGGGGAACCAGTGCGGGTGCGGCTGTGATGTCGCGCATCATGCTGGCCGAAGGTGGCACGCCGGTGTTGCCCAAAAAGGACGTTGCGGTGCTGCAAGAGGGACTGGGCTTTGTGCCCAGTGCCATCATCGACCAGCATTTTTCAGAACGCCGCCGCTTGGGACGGTTGATGTCTGTTCTCGCCCAGCGCCCTGATTTGTTGGGCGTGGGCATTGACGAAGACACGGCGTTGATCATCGAGCGCGGGATGGGGGTTGAGGTGGTGGGCAAAGGCGCTGTCACCTTGATTGACGGGCGGCGCATGCGTTCCAATTTTGGTGCTGCCGCCGCCAGCGAGCACCTAGAGATGCTGGGGGTCACGCTGCACGTGTTGCCAGCAGGTAATCGCTACAGCAGTTTGACAGACGAGTCAGGCAATGGCCGTTTACCCGGTTCACTGCGCAGCGCTTTGGCTGAACTGGTCGCACCCGGACCGATTCGGGGTTGACTTTGAAGGTGTCTCTCAAGGGATAGAAAAGCAGTTTTGTATAGAAAAAGTGCCTCTAACCCTTGACTAGCCTGCACAAGAAGCTATTTTTTTGATAGCGCCTGAGTTCTGTTGTTGCGCTGTGTTGGCGTGACCCGACCTGCTGGCAGTGGCAGCGTCTTGATGCAGCCGCATTGCCGGGGAGGCGGTCATTGCGATCTGCCCCCCGTTAATCGGTGGGCCAGAGTGTTTGGCGAATGCTTGATCTAAGTCACGGTACCCATGTCGCTTGCAGGGGATAGTACAGAGGTCGGCGCATCGGGCGCTGCAGCACTTCATTCGATACAAGGAGGTTTACATGAAAGCACTGTCTGATCTTTTTTCAACAGACTATGGCCTGATGACGGTGGCTGGTCTTGCCTTCATGATTGGCATGGGCGTTTGGTTTGTTCGCTACTTCATGCGAAAGATGGACGAGGACGGCAAAGCGGCTGGCTTGCCAGACCGTTGATCTGCGGCGCTTAGCGCCGTGGCTGGTTCCGTCAAAGTCCTTTTGTGGATCGTTTTTTTTGAGCGAAGGCTAAACTGCTTTTCGGTAAAAAACTTTTAACGACTTTGGAGACTGACATGCTGAACCAAGACCTCGAAACTGAATTCAACAGCCTGCTGCCGGGCAAGACCACCGCGCAGGGGCCAAGTCGCAGAACCGCATTGCAAGTGGCTTTGGGTGTTGGTTACGCGGCATCGGTCATGCCGATCATGGCGCAAACCGCCATCACGACGCCAGCTGACGGTTTGACAGCGGGTGAGACGACATTTGAAGTGAATGGCTTCAAAGTTCCGCTGTACTACGCCGCGCCTGCAGGTAAAAAAAATCTCCCAGTGGTTTTGGTGATTCAAGAAATTTTTGGGGTGCACGCCTACATCGCAGACACCTGCCGACGCTTTGCCAAAGCCGGTTACTTGGCCATTGCGCCAGAACTGTTTGCGCGCCAAGGGGACCCCGGCCAATACGGCGAAATGAGCAAGCTGATGTCCGAGGTCGTGTCCAAAGTGCCAGACGCGCAAGTCATGGCCGATTTGGATGGCGCGGTTCAGTGGGCCGGTGCCCACGGCGGCAACATCGCCAAAGTCACCATCACTGGGTTTTGCTGGGGCGGACGCATCACGTGGCTGTACGCCGCGCAAGGGCGCGTGAAAGCAGGTGTGGCGTGGTATGGCCGCTTGGTGGGTACCGCATCGACCCTGACGCCGACGCACCCTTTGGAACTGGCGGGTCAACTCAAAGCCCCTGTGTTGGGTCTGTATGGCGGTGAAGACAGTGGCATTCCGCTCACCACCGTGAACCAGGTGAAAGAGGCGCTCGCTGAGGG
>JAGODZ010000213.1 GCA_017997975.1 Rhodoferax sp. | reverse complement strand
GCCTTGTAGCGCTGCCCCTCTTCTTCGGAAAAGCCGATCACCTCAAAACCGTAGGGCAAGCGCCGGCCTTGGCGGTGCAATTCGCGCACGCAGGCCATGGGCACCAAAATGCCTAACCGTCCGTCGTATTTGCCGCCATTGCGCACTGTGTCGTAGTGAGAGCCCGTCAGTAGCCGCTTGGCATCGGCGTCGGTGCCGTGGTAGAGGCCCACCACATTGCCCACGGCATCGATCTCAGCGGAATCGAAGCCGCAGTCAGACACCATCCAGTGGGCCAGGCGCTGTGCGCTGGCGCGGTGTGCGTCGGTGAGGTAGGTCACGGTCAGCTCGCCGCGCTCGGCAAAGCCGGGGTCACTCAGGCTGGAGAGCCGCTCGGCCCAGTCCCACACATCGTTGCCCAGCGTGGGTGCGTGGCCAAACTTGTCGTTGAGCCGGATCTCCGCAATGCGGTGGATGTTGCGCAGGCACTCAGCGAGCTCGAAATCGGGGTGGTTACCTAACCGACGCTCGAAGGTGGCAATGATCTCTGCCTTATTGAGGCCCACGCCGCGCGGGCCCCGCACTGCCAAGATGAACGGAAAGCCAAACTTGCTGTTGTAGTCACTGTTTAGGCGCTGAATGCGCGCGAATTCATCCGGTGTGCAATCGGTCAGCCCCGCCTTTTTTTGTTCGTTGGTTGACTCGGCCGTGAGCGTCTTTGACACCATGGCTTTGCCGGCCAGTTCCGGGTGAGCGCGAATGAGGGCCAGTTGCGGCGCGCGGCCCGCCTCACGCACGGCTTGCACCAGGGCCAGTTTGAGATGCGCGAGGCTGTGAAACGGGCGTTTTTCCCAGGCCTTTTTGGCAATCCAAGGGGAGTGCTCGTAGGTGCCTTCCAGCAGGTCGACAAAGTGCGTCGAGTCGGCGGCGTTGAGTTCGGCCAGAGTGGTCATGCGGGCTCCCATGCAAATGCGTTGTCCGGTTGATAAGGGTGCTCGGCTTTCCAGTGCCGCGCGATGTCAATGCGCCGGGTCACCCAGACCCGGTCGTGCTGTTCAATGTGGTCCAGAAAGCGCTGCAGCGCTCGCAAGCGTCCCGGGCGGCCCAGAATGCGGCAGTGCATGCCAATGCTCATCATGGTGGGGCGGTCTTCACCTTGCGCGTACTGCACGTCGAACGCATCGCGCAAGTACGCAAAGAACTCGTCGCCATGCGAAAACCCTTGCGGCAATGCAAAGCGCATGTCGTTGCAGTCCAGCGTATAGGGCACAACCAGCTGAGGCGCGGTGGTGTTGTCTGATTTGCGCACCGTCATCCAGAACGGCAAGTCATCGCCGTAGTAGTCACTGTCGTACTCAAAACCACCAAAATCGGCCACCAGACGGCGCGTGTTGACACTGTCGCGCCCGGTGTACCAGCCCAGTGCGCGCTCGCCGGTCAGGCGTTCAATGGCGGCCATGCCCTGCGCCATGTGCGCGCGCTCGGTGGCCTCGTCAATGGTTTGGTAGTTGATCCAGCGGTGCCCATGGCAGGCAATTTCATGGCCCAGTTCCACCAGCGCGGCGGTGACTTCGGGGCTGCGCTGCAGCGCCATCCCGACACCAAAGACGGTGAGTGGGAGCTGGCGTTTCTCAAACTCGCGAAGCAAATTCCACACCCCAACGCGGCTGCCGTATTCATAGATGCCTTCCATGCTGAGGTGGCGCGCAGGGTAAGCCGGCGGGTTGGCCATTTCCGACAGAAACTGCTCACTGCCCGGGTCACCATGCAGGACGGTGTTCTCGCCGCCTTCTTCAAAATTGAGCACAAATTGAACGGCGACACGGGCCTGTCCGGGCCAGTTGGCGTGAGGGGGGGTTCGGCCGTAGCCTTTGAGATCGCGGGGGTAGGGGGAGGTCATGGTCATGGTTTTTAAACCCACAGAACTTGAGAAAGGTCGGGGGCAAATGGGTCGAAACTCAAGGTGGTTTCCAAATGATTGAGGTGTTTGATCGTCAAGCGAACGGCGGCTTTAACGTCTCGCGCTTCAAACGCATCCACGATGGCCACATGCTCTTGCTGAGACTCGGTGGCCGACAGGGTAGATTGGTACATCAGGGCAATCAAAGACGAGCGGGTCAGCAGCTCGGACAGCATCTTGGTCAGCACCGTGTTGCCCAGCATCATGGACAACACCACATGAAAATCTGCCAGTAGTTTGGTGCGCCCCGCCACATTCGGGTTGGCCAAGGCCTCTTGTTCGGCGTGGAGGTGCGCGCGCAGTTCTGCCACTTGCGCATCGGTGATCACCGCGCAAAGTTTTTGGGTCATGTCCGCTTCAAGCACGCGGCGCACCTCAAACACTTCGCGCGCTTCTTCAGCGGAGGGCGTGGCCACGAAGGCACCGCGTGAGGGCTCTAGCACCACCAGTTGATCTCGGCTGAGCTGATTCAAGGCCTGGCGCACCAAGGTGCGCGAAACATTAAAGAGGTCCGCAATTTTTTGTTCAGACAACTTGGTGCCTGGGCGCAAGCGCCGCTCCCCAATGGCGTTGGTGATGGAGGTCACGATGCGTTGCGTGCTGCTGACTGGCGCGTCAGGCGCCTCGCCTGTGCGCGGGGATGCTTTTCGATACGACGCTGGTCTGGGCGCTGACGTCGCAACCACTTTCAGCTTGACCGTGCTGGATGCCATAAGGGACTCCGGAAAAATGTCTGATGAACCTGTGAACTTTATTGTATACACTTTGAGCGGCGTGCGAACCGAACAATACGTCATCCGGGGGATGGGGTTCTTCTGGTGGGACGGGCGCGTTGGCTACAGTTTTTAATCACTAACTTGGAGAAACTTCGATGGGACATTTAAGTACTCATGTGCTGGACACGATGAATGGCTGCCCAGCGGCAGGCATGGCAGTCAAGCTTCAACGCGTCAATGGCGCCGACCTGGAGACCGTTGTGGAATTCACGCTGAATGCAGATGGGCGCAATGACGGCGGGGCCTTGCTGGATGCGGCCGCCATGGCGACGGGGCGGTACAGACTGGTGTTTTCCGTCGCACCTTACTTCAGGGCACGCGGTGTGACGCTGCCCGAGCCGCCTTTTATCGACGACGTGTCGGTGGACTTCGGGATCTCGGACGCCAATGCCCGCTACCACGTCCCTCTTCTCGTGAGTCCTTGGGCGTATTCGACGTACCGGGGTTCTTGAGGCGCACTGTTGATTATCAAGAGGCGCTTCTTCGGGAATACCCTAGAACAATAAGCAAAGAAAATTGTATACAGTTCATGGGTCGCCGCGGAGCCTGATGGCGCTGGCTTAAAAACCCAGTTGCCACCGGTTGCGACATTCGCGCCTTACAGAGCCCGCTGTGGTGAGGTGAAAGCACAGCAAGTTTTGCTGTGCTTCACCTATGCGAGCACCCTATGGAAGCTTATTTGCTTGACGTGGCCAACCTGCTATTGCGTTGGGTCCACGTCATCACGGCGATTGCCTGGATTGGCTCGTCGTTCTACTTCGTCTTTCTCGACAACAGCTTGACCAAGCCGCAGTCACCGGATTTGGTGGCCAAGGGGGTGGATGGGGAGTTGTGGGCAGTGCATGGCGGGGGTTTCTACCACCCGCAGAAATACCTGGTCGCGCCCAAGCAAATGCCAAGTCATCTGCATTGGTTTTACTGGGAGAGCTATTCCACCTGGCTATCAGGCTTTGCCCTGTTCACCGTGTTGTACCTCTTCAATGCCGGTACCTTTTTGGTGGACAAGAGCGTTTATGACTGGGCCCCTGGCGTGGCCATCGCGGCGTCGCTGGGCTTTTTGGTGGTGTGCTGGTTTGTTTATGACACCATCTGCCGCGCGTTTGGCCGCAAAAAGAACGGCGACCTCATTGTGGGCGTGAGCTTGTTTGTGTTTGTGGTGTTTGCCTCGTGGCTGGCCTGCCAACTCTTTGCCGGCCGGGCCGCCTTTTTGCTGGTGGGGGCCATGCTGGCCACGTCAATGAGCGCCAATGTGTTTGTGTGGATTATTCCAGGGCAGCGCAAGGTGGTCGCCCAGCTCAAAGCGGGCCTGCCCGTTGACCCCATCTATGGCTGGCGTGCCAAGCAGCGCAGCGTGCACAACACGTACTTCACCTTGCCCGTTCTGATTGCCATGCTGTCCAACCACTACGGTTGGTTGTACCAGCGTCCGAACAACTGGTTGGTGCTGGTGTTGATGATGCTCGCCGGGGCGCTGATTCGTCACAGCTTTGTTGCGCGTCACAAGGCGCTTGCCCAAGGCAAACGGGTGCCCTGGGAGTACGCCACAGCAGGCGCACTCGTCATTGCAGGCCTCACTGCCTGGCTGGCTCCGTCGCCCCTGTCAGCCGAGCAAAAGTTGGCGCACGCCGCACCGGTCAGTTTCACTCAAGTCAACGCCGTCATTGCGCAGCGGTGCGTGCTGTGCCACAACGCCGAACTGCAGAGCAAAGGCATTGCACTGCACACGCCAGAGCTTGTCAAAACGCATGGGCAGGCCGTGTACCAGCAGGCTGCTGTGCTCAAACTCATGCCCATGAACAATGCGACGCAGATCACTGAGGACGAGCGGGCCCTGATCAAACGTTGGTTTGAAGCCGGTATGGCGACGAACTGACCTGCGCCCCGTTTTGTATCTGTTTTGTATTTGCGCCCATTCGCTTTCCGTCCGTTTCCCATTTGTTTCCCCACCCCGCCTTTCACTCACACTATTAGGAGTCAAACATGAGCACTACAACGGTCCACGCAGTGGACGAGGTCCTACCCATCGGAAAACTGGGGGTCCTGGGCTTGCAGCATGTGCTGGTTATGTACGCCGGCGCCATCGCCGTTCCCTTGATTGTGGGGCGCGCACTCAATTTGAGTCCTGAGCAGGTCGCCCTGTTGATTTCGGCTGATCTTTTTGTGTGCGGCGTTGTGTCGCTCATCCAGTCTTTTGGCTTGACGCCCTGGTTTGGCATCAAGCTGCCGGTCATGATGGGGGTCACCTTCGCCGCCGTGGGTCCGATGGTGGCCATGGCCAACGCCAACCCGGGGACAGAGGGTGCGCGAATGATCTTTGGCGCCATCATTGGGGCGGGCATCATTGCGATGCTAATGGCACCGGTGATGGGGCGCTTGCTGCGCTTTTTTCCACCTGTGGTCACTGGCACCATCATTGCCGTCATTGGGATCAGTCTGATGAAGGTGGGTGTGGGCTGGGCGTTGGGGGGGGCCTGCATTCCTGGCCCAGCGTACCGATGTGACCAAACTGGTGAGCATGGTGGATGCCGCGAAAGAAACTGCCGTGGCCAAAGGCACTGCGATCAGTCTGGGCAAGATTCCCATGATGGACAACCCCAACTACGGTGCGCTTGATAACTTGGCCATTGCCGCTTTTGTGTTGCTGGTGGTGTTGCTGCTGGTGAAGTATGGCCGTGGCTTTTTGGCCAACATCGCGGTGCTGCTGGGCATTGTGGCGGGCTGTGTCGTGGCCGTTGCCGCTGGCAAGATGGGTTTCGAGAAAGTCGCGAGTGCGCACTGGTTTGATGTGGTCACACCGTTTGCGTTTGGTATGCCGATCTTTGAGCCAGTCGCTATTTTGACGATGACGTTGGTCATGATTGTGGTGATGATTGAATCAACAGGCATGTTCTTGGCGCTCTCAGACATCACGGGCAAGTCGCTTAACCAGGCCCAACTCACGGCAGGCCTGCGCACCGACGGTTTGGGTA
>JAGODZ010000044.1 GCA_017997975.1 Rhodoferax sp. | reverse complement strand
CCATGTAAAGGCAGATTTTGGCGGTGCCGACCACCGCCACGGGGGCGGATTCGGCGGCAGTGGCCCAAGCGGCTTCGTCATCAAACACGCGCACTTCGTTCAACTTGGCCATCGCTTGCAGAATCGGCGCAGTGGCTTTCAAGAAGGCGGCTTCTGCGGGATCGGCGGCTACCACAAAGAGAGGCAAGCGGGTGGAAGGCGACACGTTCATTTCGCCGCGCAAGGTGCGGCACACCTCCACCAAATGCTTGAGCTTGGCGACGTGGGCCATCGCGGCTTCGTCAATGCGCTCAGGCTGGCTGATGGGGTACTCGGCAATGGCCACCGACGCACCGGCGCGACCGGCCACGGGGGCCACGATTTGCCACAGCTCTTCGGTGATGAAGGGTGTCAAGGGGTGAGCGAGTCGCAAAATGGTTTCCAGCGTGCGAATCAGGGTGCGGCGGGTGGCGCGTTTTTGGGCGTCGTTGCCACTCTGGATTTGCACCTTGGCAATCTCAAGGTACCAATCGCAAAACTCGTTCCAAACAAAGTCGTAGATCGTGTTGGCGACGTTGTCCAAACGGTAATCTTCAAACCCCTTGGCCACGTCCGCTTCGACCTTTTGCAGCAAAGACACGATCCAGCGGTCCTCTTGGCTGAACGCGAGGTACTCGCCTGCATCACATTCCGCCAGCGTCACGGCCTTCAGGCCGCAGTCTTGCCCCTCACAATTCATCAGCACAAAGCGGCTGGCATTCCAGAGCTTGTTGCAGAAGTTGCGATAACCCTCGCAGCGTTTCGAGTCGAAATTGATGCTGCGCCCCAGCGACGCCAAGGACGCAAAGGTGAAGCGCAGGGCGTCCGCGCCAAAGGCAGGGATGCCGGTGGGGAATTCTTTCTCGGTGTTTTTGCGCACTTGCGGCGCCGTCTCGGGCTTGCGCAAGCCTTCGGAGCGTTTGGCCAGCAACTCGGGCAGCGCAATGCCGTCGATCAAATCCACCGGGTCGAGCACATTGCCTTCGGACTTGCTCATCTTTTTGCCCTGCGCGTCGCGCACCAGGCCGTGGATGTAAACGTGTTTGAACGGCACTTGACCGGTGAAATGGGTCGTCATCATGATCATCCGGGCGACCCAGAAGAAGATGATGTCGTAACCCGTGACCAGCACAGAGGAGGGCAAGTACAGGTCGAAATCTTCGGTTTTCTCCGGCCAACCCATGGTGCTGAAGGGCACCAGGGCGGAGGAATACCAAGTGTCGAGCACGTCTTCGTCGCGCGTCAGGGTTTTGCCGGGGGCTTGGGCTTGGGCGTCGGCCTCGTTGCGGGCGACATAGACCTTGCCGTCTTCGTCGTACCACGCCGGAATTTGGTGGCCCCACCAGAGTTGACGGGAAATGCACCAGTCTTGGATGTTGTTCATCCACTGGTCGTAGGTGTTGACCCAGTTCTCAGGCACAAACTTCACCTCACCGGTTTTCACGGCGGCAATGGCTTTGTCGGCGATGGAGGTGCCGCTGGTGTTCTTCTCGTTGCCCTTGGATTGCATGGCCACAAACCACTGGTCGGTGAGCATCGGCTCAATCACTTGGCCGGTGCGGGCGCAGCGGGGCACCATGAGCTTGTGTTTTTTGACTTCAACCAACAGACCCAGCGCGTCCAGGTCCGCCACGACTTTCTTGCGGGCCACAAAGCGGTCCAGACCCCGGTAAATCTCGGGCGCTTCGTCGTTGATCTTGGCGTCCAGCGTCAGCACGCAAATCATGGGCAGCTTGTGGCGCTGGCCGACTTGGTAGTCGTTTTGGTCGTGCGCGGGCGTGACCTTGACCACGCCGGTGCCAAAGGCTTTGTCCACGTAGTCGTCGGCAATGATGGGAATGGTGCGGTCGCACAGGGGCAGGTTGACGTGTTGGCCAATCAAGTGGGCGTAGCGCTCGTCTTCGGGGTGCACCATCACCGCCACGTCGCCCAGCATGGTCTCGGGCCGGGTGGTGGCCACGGTCAGGCCGGGGGTGCTTTCACCGTTCACCAACTGGGGACCGTCTGTGAACGGGTAGCTGATGTGCCACAGCGAGCCGTCTTCTTCTTCGCTCTCCACCTCCAAGTCACTGACCGCGCTTTGCAGCACCGGGTCCCAGTTCACCAAGCGCTTGCCCCGGTAGATCAGGCCTTGCTCAAACAGTTGCACAAAGGTCTCAGTGACGGTTTTGGACAGCTTGTCGTCCATGGTGAAGTACTCGCGGCTCCAGTCCACGCTGTCACCCATGCGGCGCATTTGCGTCGTGATGGTGTTGCCGGATTTTTCTTTCCATTCCCACACTTTGGCGACGAAGTTTTTGCGGCCCAGGTCATGGCGGCTGATTTTTTGCGCCTGCAACTGGCGTTCCACCACGATTTGGGTCGCAATGCCGGCGTGGTCGGTGCCGGGAATCCAGGCCGTGTTGGCACCGCGCATGCGGTGGTAGCGGGTCAGCGAATCCATGATGGTTTGGTTGAACGCATGGCCCATGTGCAGCGTGCCCGTCACATTGGGGGGCGGGAGCTGGATGGCAAACGCCTCGGCGCCCGGCTTGGCGACTTGGGTGCCCCGGTAACCCGCCTGACCGTAGTGGCGACGCTCCCACTCCGGGCCCCACTGGGCCTCGATGGCGGCAGGCTCAAAGGATTTGGACAGGCGGTTCAGGCCAGGTTGTTGCAGTTCGTCGTTCATGGTGTCTTTGGCTGGTTCGTCACTTCAAGCGCAGGGCTGCAAAAGAAGGCGAGAACGGTTGCTTTAAGAAAAAAAGCAGCCGAAGTTAATCGAAGGCTGGGAAACAGCGATTTTATTCGACACCTGCAGCCGCCCCCGTTGGGTGGGGCAGATCTTCGGTTGGCACCACCGGCTCAGCGATGTCCCTGCGGGTGGGGTGGCCTGACCCCGGCCCCTTGGGCGCGCATTCACGATAATCAGAGCCCTTGACGGCGGTCTTTTGGCCTGCCCACACCCTCTTCAAAGGACCTTGAATCGCCATGTTGTTCCTCTTGTCCCCTGCCAAAGCGCTTGATTTTGAAACCCCAGCGCCTGATGTGGCCCACACGCAGCCCCTGTTCGTGAAGCAATCGGCGGAATTGATCGAGGTGCTCAAGCAAAAGTCACCGCAGCAGATTGCCGAGCTGATGCACCTCAGTGACGCCTTGTCGGGGCTCAATGCGGCGCGTTACCAAGCCTGGTCACCCCAATTCACGGCCAAGAATGCCAAGCAAGCGGTGCTGGCGTTCAATGGCGACGTGTATGGCGGCTTGGATGCCAAGACTTTGTCAGGCGACGATTTGGCTTGGGCCCAAGACCATTTGTGCATTTTGAGTGGGCTGTACGGCGTGCTGCGCCCGCTGGACTACATGCAGCCCTACCGGTTGGAAATGGGCACTCGGCTGGAAACCGCGCAGGGCAACAACCTGTACCAGTTTTGGGGCGCGCAACTGTCCACCTATTTGAACGAACGGCTGCAGCGCGATATCTCGCCCGTGGTGGTGAACTTGGCCAGCCAAGAATATTTCAAGGCGGTCGATACCAAGGCCCTGAAGGCGCGGGTGGTGGAGTGTGTGTTTCAGGAGCAGCGGGCCGGGCAGTACAAAATCATCAGCTTCATGGCCAAGCGGGCGAGGGGGCTGATGGCGCGGTATGCCGCCACCCACCGTGTCTTGACGCCTCAGGGACTGACGGGGTTTAACTTGGAAGGCTACGCCTTTGATGCCGAAGCTTCCCAGCCAGAGCGGCTGGTGTTTCGTCGGGCTCAAGCCGATTGAGTTTTATATGAAAAAAGGGGCTGAAACCCTTTATTGATGAGTGTAATTAGCTATGAAATTAAGAGCAAATAACATTGCTATTGAAGTCGAAGACACCGGTGTCGGTGCGCCGGGCGAGACGCGTCCCACGGTGCTCTTGATCATGGGGCTGGGCATGCAACTGGTGGCGTGGCCACCGGAGCTGGTGCAGGCGCTGGTGGCTGCCGGTTACCGCGTGGTGCGCCACGACAACCGCGATGTGGGCCTGAGCCACCGCTTTGACGCCCACGGCAAACCCAAGATGATTTGGCAAACCCTGCGCTACAAGCTGGGTTTGACGCCCCAGTCCTCCTACACCCTGTCTGATATGGCGGCTGATTCGCTGGGCGTGCTGGACGCGTTGGGCATTGTGAAAGCGCATGTGGTGGGCGTCAGCATGGGCGGCATGATTGCGCAGCGCGTGGCGCTGGCCGCACCGGCGCGCGTGCTCAGTTTGACCAGCATCATGAGCACCAGTGGTGCCAAACGCCTGCCCAACCCCAAGCCCGAAGTGATGCGCGCCTTGCTGAAGCGTCCGGCCAATCACCGCCCCGAGGTGGTGTTAGAGCACTATGTGAATTTGTTCAAAATCATTGGCAGCCCCGGCTTTGTGACCCCGGACGCAGAACTGCGTGCCACCATCTTGAAGGGCGCGCAGCGGGGCTTTTATCCGGTCGGCACCATGCGCCAGATGCTGGCCATCATGGCGGACATCACGCGCGCAGCGCAGTTGTCTCGCATTCAAGCGCCCACCTTGGTCATCCACGGCAAAGCCGATCCGCTGGTGCCTTACGCTTGTGGCGAAGACACCGCGCGCCGCATTCCGGGAGCCACCCTGTTGGGCATCGAGGGCATGGGCCACGACCTGCCGCCGGGCGTGGTGGCGCGCTTTTTGCCACCCCTGCTGTCGCACCTCCGTGCCGCCACGGCCCCTTCATGCCCCTCCACTGAGCACCTGTCAACCCCATGAACCAACCTGAACAGTCCCAACTGGGAAAAACCTCTGCCTACGTCGATCAGTATGACGCCTCTCTGTTGTTTCCGATTCCCCGCGCCGGCAAACGCGCTGAAATCGGGCTGAGCGCGAGTCTGCCGTTTTTAGGGGCCGACCTGTGGACCGCGTTTGAGCTGAGTTGGCTCAACCCGCGCGGCAAGCCCCAGGTAGCCTTGGCGCACTTCACCGTGCCCTGTGAAACCATCAACATCATTGAGAGCAAGTCCTTCAAGCTGTACCTCAATAGCTTTAACAACACCACATTTGCTGACGCGGCTGCCGTGCTGGCGCGACTGCGGGTGGATGTGAACGAGGCGGCGTGGCGCGGTGCCGTGGTGCAGTCCTCGGTGGGCGTCAAGCTGATTGCCATGGAGCATTTCGACCGGGAACCCGTGCATGAGCTCGACGGCCTCAGTTTGGACCGTTTGGATGTGGACTGCACCCGCTACACCCCTGCGCCTGATTTGCTGCGCGTGTCGCAGGACGACGAAGCCCCCGTGGCCGAGGTACTCACCAGCAATTTGCTCAAAAGCAACTGCCTGGTCACCGGCCAGCCGGACTGGGGCAGCGTGCAAATCAGTTACAGCGGTGCGCAGATTGACCATGAAGGGCTGCTGCAGTACCTAGTGAGCTACCGCAACCACAACGAGTTCCACGAGCAGTGTGTGGAGCGTATTTTTTGCGACCTTTGGACCCACTGCAAGCCACAGCGCCTGGCCGTGTATGCCCGCTACACCCGCCGGGGAGGGTTGGACATCAACCCCTTTCGCACCAGCTACCCGCAGGCCATTCCGCCCAATATTCGCACGGCACGGCAATAAGTTGGGTGGCATAAATGCTATTTAATAAATAGCTGCTTGCGCACGTCCTATAAGGGCTAGAGGTCGTTTTGGCTTGGATGGGTCAGAAGGTGAGTGGCGGGCACGGGGCGGCCAAAGTAATAGCCTTGGTAGGCCCGGCAGCCAATGCTGGCCAGAAAATTACGCTGCTCAATGGTCTCAACCCCTTCGGCCATCACTTGCAGGCCCAGGCTGCGGCCCAGCGCCAAAATGGTGCGGGCAATGGCGGCGTCGCTGGCGTCGCTGAGCACATTGCGCACAAAGCTCTGGTCAATCTTGATTTGGTCCAGCGGCAGCCGCTTCAGGTAGGCCAGTGACGAGTACCCGGTGCCAAAGTCGTCTAAGGAGAGGCTGACGCCGTGTGATTTCAGGTCTCGCATTTTGGCCACCACATCGTCCACGTCACTGGCCAGCATGCTCTCGGTCAGCTCCAGTTTCAGGAGTCGCGGGTTGGCTCCGGTTTTTTGCAGCGCGGTGGTCACGGTGTGCACATAGTCAGGCAGAGCGAATTGCAAGGCGCTCACGTTGACGGACACGGTCCAGTGCGCGGTCTCATCTGCATTGGCCCACGTCACCAGTTGGGCGCAGGCGGTTTCCAGCACCCATTGGCCTAAGGGTTGAATCAGCCCGGTTTCTTCGGCCAGCGGGATGAAGTGAGCGGGCGAGACCATGCCTTGGCTGGGGTGGTTCCAGCGCACCAGCGCCTCGGCCCCAGTGGGCGAACCTGCCTCATCGACTTGAATCTGGTAGTGCACGGTAAAGGCCTGGCTTGCCAAGGATTCACGCAGGTCTTTCTCCAGCGCATCGCGGGCTGCTACGGCGGCTTGCATGGCGGGGTCGAAAAAGCGAACGGTGTTGCGGCCTGCTGCCTTGGCTTGGTACATGGCGAGGTCGGCTTTCTTCAGCAGCTCGTCCATGGCGTCGTGTTCGCCCTTGAAAACCACAATGCCAATGCTCGTGGTGCTGTCGTGGGCGTGCCCTTTCAAATCAAAAGCCGCTTGAAACGATTGCAAAATTTTGTGGGCCACGGTCTCGGCTTGGCTGGCCGCCTCGGTGGCGTGGGTGCTCAAGTTTTCCAGCAGCACCACAAATTCATCACCACCCAAGCGGGCCAGGCTGTCGCCCACGCGAGCGCAGCCCTGAATGCGCCCCGCCACTTGTTGCAAGAGCAAGTCACCCAGGTCGTGCCCTTGCGTGTCGTTGAGCTGCTTGAAGTGGTCCAAGTCCAAGAACATCAGTGCGCCATGGCGTCCCGAGCGGTTGGAGGTGTGCAAGGCTTGGCGCAGCCGGTCCATCAACAGGCGGCGGTTGGGCAAGCCCGTCAAGGAGTCGTAGAAGGCGAGGCGACGGATTTCCTCAATGTCGCGGCGGTGTTGGGTGATGTCACGCACGATGCCAATAAAAATGGTGGCGTCGCCGTTGACCACCTCCGAGATCTGCAAACTCATGGGAAACAGGGTGCCGTCTTTGCGCAGACCTTCTACCTCAGCCACTTTGCCCAGAATGTGCGCTTTGTTCGTTAATAAATACCGCTGCAAATAACCGTCGTGCTGACTGCGGTGCGGCTCTGGGGTGAGCATGGCAATGTTGTGCCCCAGCACCTCATCCAGCGTGTAGCCAAACAGGGTGCAAGCCGCTTGATTGATGGACTCCACCTGCCCCTGGCTGTCGATGGTGATGACGCCGTCCATCAGGTTGTTGAGAATGGTTTGGGTGTGCTGTGCGGCTTGGTTCAATTCTTGCTGGGCGGCGTTGGCAAGCCGCTCTAAGCGCCTGCTCGCTCTCACGTCGCGAATCATTGCTTGAATGGCGGGGGCACCATCAAATAGGATTTGTGCGGCTTGAATTTGAACTTCAATGACGGTTCCATCGAGTTGCAGAAACCGGCTATCAATCAGGGGGGCTGACCCACCCAGTTGGCGAATGCGCTCATGTCGCTGCGCTACCTGGTGGCGTTCATCCGGGTGAACGCGGTCGAGCGCGGCGGCTCCAACCAGTTGCTGCTCTGAGGTGGCGCCAAACAAGCGAACGGCGGCCGGGTTGACGTAGAGAATGATGCCGTCGCGATGCACCACCATGGCCTCCGGCAGCCACTCAACGAGGTTCCTGAAACGCGCCTCGCTGTCTTGAAGCGCGATTTCTGCCAGTTTTTGAGGGGTGATGTCCTGCGATGCCCCTTGAATCTTGACCACCTGACCGTTCTCCATCACCGCACTCCCTTGGGTGCGGATCCAGAATGGCTTGCCTTGAACTTGGCGTGGAATTTCGAGCGCGAAATCTTCCCCCGTTTCAATGGTGTGTTCCATCGCTTTGATAAGAATGACACGCATCTCTTCAGGATAAAAGGCCAAGCCGTCCTCAAGTGACATTTCGCTCCCGTACTCAGCGCCGTTGAGGCGAACCGTTTCCTTGGAGAGTTGGATGGTGTGGGTGCGCAGGTCCATCTCCCAGCCGCCAACCCGGGCCAGTTCGCTGGTGCGCTCCAATAGGCTGTGGGTGACGGCCAAGGCTTCACTCACTCGGTAGGCTTCGGTGACATCGCTGAACACCAGCACGACACCCATGATGGCACCGCTGGCGTCTCGCATGGGGGCGGCGCTGTCAAAAATCTGGTATTCCTGTCCATCGCGCGCCAGCAGGGCCGTGTGGTTAGCCAGGCCTACCACCTGCCCGGTGCGCATGACCTGTTGCACGGGGTCCACGGCGGGCAGCCGCGTTTTTGCATTGATGATGCGAAAGACTTGAGTCAACGGTTGGCCTAAGGCGTCGGCCAAAGTCCATGCGGTCAAGCGCTCGGCGGCTGGGTTCATGCGGGTGATGTGGCCGAGGGCATCGGTGGCAATGACCGCATCACCAATGGATTGCAGCGTGATGCTCAGGTTTTCTTCGCTGTCCTGCAGCGCCTGTTCGGCGCGCTTGCGAGGGCTGACGTCTTGAAAATACAGCGTCAATCCGTCCGGGGAGGGGTACAGGTGGTTCTCGAACCAACGGTCTTCAGGTGCGAAGTAGGTCGCCGCCTCAAGGGGTTTTTGCTCCGACATGGCGCGCTCGCAGGCCTGATGAAACTCCAGCCCCACCAGCTGCGGGTACTCGTCCCAGAAATATTTGCCAATGAACCAGGCGGGCTCGTGGCCGAATATTTCTGCGGCCTTGGGGTTCACATAGGTGCAACGCCCGTCTTTGTCCAGCGACATGAAGGCATTGGTCACGCGCTCCAACACTTGCAGCCGCGCGTGTTGCGCTTCTTTGCGCTCCGTGATGTCGGTGCGCGCGCCCATCAGCCGGGTGGCCCTGCCTTGGCTGTCATGGGCCAAGGCTCGGCCACTCACGTTCAACCATCGGTCGCCTCCGTTGGCGTGCCTGAATCGGGCTTCGTACTGAAATTCTTGCGTCTCACCGGCCAAAACGGCGTTGAGCACGGCCGCCACACCGTCCCGGTCGAGAGGGTGGATGCGCTCTAGCCAGCGGTCAATGGTGGGAAAACGCAGGTCAATGGGATCGCCTAAGAGCGTGAAATAGGTCGGGGTGGCGGACCAGTCGCTGTGCTGCAGATCCCAGTCCCAAATGCCAATCGCTGCGGCTTCAGTGGCCAAAGCCAGTCGTTGTGCTGTTTTCTCAATGAGTTGGCGTGCCAGTTTGCGTTGCTGCCAGTTTCGATCCAGCAACACCGATAGCGCGATGACAGTGAGGGAGGCCAACACCCAGATCAGGGCGGCAATCCAGGCCACCTGTCGCCAAGGGGCGAGAGCAAAGTCAACGGACTGCCCAACGACGACGACGAGGTTCGGTTGCTCTTTCAAGATTCGGTAAGAAAAAAGACGCTCGACACCATCGACTGGGCTGGCGTCCACATAGCCATCGTTTGGACTGCGTGGCAGCATGTCTTTGTAAATGGGGCGGTCTTTGTAGTTTTTTCCTATCGCCTCGTCGATATAGGGGGTTCGCATCATCAAGACCCCCTCCCGCGTGGTCAGCGCCACGGACCCGCTCGCGCCCAAGTCCAGCGTGCCCCACAAGTTGTCAAAGTACAGCGGATCTATGGCCGCCCCAATGACCCCCTCCAAGCTGCCATCGACTGAGCGCAGCGCGCGAGAGGCCGTTAGCAGCCAAGTGCCGGTGAGGTGATTCAGGAGCGGGGCGTCCAAATGAAAACCCGTGCCCGGCTGGCTTTGGTGGGTTTGAAAATAAGGGCGGTCTTTGAGGTCGGTGCCAGTGTTTCCCTCATTCAAGTCGTACAGCCTGCGGCCCTGCGCGTCCAACACCCACATGCCTCGCACGAAAGGCAGAGGCTGAATTTGTTCGCGCAGTACCGCGCGTGCCGATGCCTCATTCATTTGGCCTGCGCGCTCCAAGTCCGACAGCGCGCGTGCTGCCAACTGCAAGCGCTGATCAACGGTTTGAAGGGTGCGTGTGGTTTGCTCTTCGATGACGCGCGCGAAGGTGGCGGTCAGGCGCTGGCCCGATTCAAGGGCTTGGTTCCTCTGGGCGTTCAGTGTCAGGGTCAACAACGCGCCCGACACGGCCATCAAGGCCAACGCCGCCCACAGCCGGGGCCAACGCATCGCCAGGAGCCGGTCTTGGAGCGTCTTGAACGGTTGCAGCGGGTCTGAATTGAGCGGTGGGACTTGGATCATGGTGGCAAGCGACGAGGGCAAAAGCAGAGCTCAAAATGTACGCCAGTTTCACTGAGCGTCGGGGGTTTGAGCCGTGCGGTGACCCTTTGGCCGCGAGGGGGTGGGAGGTGCTTAGAACAGTTCGCGGTTTATTGCTCCTGAATTGATAGCTACTTGCGCAGTCTGAGTAAGGGTCATAGGCCTTATTGGCATGGAAGAATGAAGTCCATCGGCCTTGACCAACGCGCCCACCCGAACGCCCAGCAAGCGCAGGCGTTTGTCCAGCGCCACGCGCTTGAGGCACTGCCCGGCCACGCGGCGAATCAGGGCGGCGTCGGCGGTGTAAATGGCCAGTGTTTGGTCGCGCGTGACGATCTGAAAATCATCAAACCGCAGTTTGATGCCAATGGTTTTCCCCACATAGCCTTTGCGCTGCAGGTCGTCTGCCACTTGGGCGCACAGGCGGGTGAACAGCGCCCCCAGTTCGGCCTTGTCGCGCACGGCGTGCAAGTCGCGCTCAAACGTGGTTTCACGGCTCATGGACACGGGTTCACTTTCGGTGACCACCGGGCGCTCGTCTTGGCCTCGCGCGGCTTCATACAACCATGCGCCGGTTTTGGGGCCAAAGTGCTGGCTCAGCCAGAGCTGGCTCTGAACAGCCAACTCCCCAATGGTGTGTACGCCCAAAGCCTTGAGCTTTTCGTCCATTTTGGGGCCAATGCCGTTGATTTTTCGACAGGCCAGGGGCCAGATGAGCGCGCTCAGGTCGTCGGCGTGCACGATGGAGATGCCGCGCGGTTTGTTGAACTCACTGGCCATTTTGGCCAACAATTTGTTGGGTGCCACGCCCACGGAGCTGGTCAGGCCGGTTTGGTCAAAAATGGCTTTCTGAATCAGCCGCGCCAGCACCCGGCCGCCTTCACGTTGGCCCCCAGGCACGTGGGTGAAGTCAATAAAAACCTCATCCACACCTCGGTTCTCCATCACCGGGGCAATCTCCAAAATGATGGCTTTGAACGCGCGGGAGTACTTGCGGTACTCGTCAAAGTCCACGGGCAACAAAATAGCCTGGGGGCACAGTTGGGCCGCCTTCATCAGCCCCATGGCCGAGCCCACGCCAAATTGGCGCGCCGCATAGGTGGCGGTGGTGATGACGCCGCGCCCGGTGTAGTCCCTGAGCCGAGGAAAATCATCGACCGGGATCCGCGCCAAGGGAACCTCCCCCAGCGCTTGTCGTATCTCCTCCTCTGACGGGCGACGACTGCCGCCAATCACCACCGGCAAGCCTTTGAGTTGTGGGTAGCGCAGCAGCTCGACCGAGGCATAAAACGCGTCCATGTCCAAGTGGGCAATGCGGCGCACGCCACCGGGGGGCAGGTCGGGCAGCGGGGACTCAAGTGACAGGGACATGGCAATCTAGGTTCATCGGTCTAGGATAAGGGGGCGTGCGCTGACGTGGATTAAGGTTAAGCCTTGGTAAAAACGGTATGCTGCACTGCAACACGTCTCCTCAATTGGAACCCCTATGGACAAGCATTTTCTCTCCCCTCTCTTCGCCCCTGAATCCATCGTCGTGCTGGCGGGCAAGATGGATGACCCTGAAGGTCAAACCCTGCAAGCGCGCGCCTTGCACAACGCGCTGGTGGCGCAGCGCTACACCGGCAGACTGACGTTTTTGGACACCCATTTCAGCGGCACACTGGCGGACTTGGCGGGCGCGCAGGCCGACCTTGCCATCATTGCCCTGCCGCCCCAAGAGATTGCGCCGGCCTTGGAGATTGCGGGTCGCCTCAAATGCCGGGCGGCGCTGGTGATTTCCAGCGGCATTGATGCGGAGCATTCGGCGGAACTGCACCGCATTGCCAAGCGTGATGGCATTCACCTGTTGGGCCCCAATTGTTTGGGCTTTCAGCGACCGGGGCTGAGCCTGAATGCCAGTGTGGCGGGCGATTTGTGCAGCAAAGGTCCGCTGGCGCTGGTGTCTCAGTCGGGCGCGTTGACGTCGTCGATCTTGGATTGGGCGCGGGGCAACGGCGTGGGGTTTTCTACCGTGGTGTCCTTGGGGCCAAACACCGCCGTTGATTTGGCGCAAGTGCTGGACTATTTGGCCAATGACGCACAAACCCACAGCATCGTGGTGTACATGGAGGGCATTAGCAATGCCCGGCGTTTCATGAGTGCGCTGCGGGCGGCGGCCAACGTGAAGCCGGTGGTGGTGCTGAAAGCCGGGCGAAAATCAGCGGGTAACCGGGCCGCGCTCACGCACTCGGGCACCATTGTGGGCAGTGACGATGTGTTTGATGCCGCGCTGCGCCGCGCAGGTGCCGTGCGAGTGCGCTCGTTTGTGGCGCTGTTTTCAGCGGCCAAGTGCCTGGCTTCGCGTTACCGCCCGGTGGGGAGGCGCTTGGCCATCGTCACCAATGGGGGCGGCCCCGGCGTGCTGGCGGCCGACTGGGTGAGTGAAATTAACCTGCAACTGGCTACTCTGACGCCAGCGCAAGAAAAACAGCTGGCACCCCTGCTGCCGTCTTTGGCGTCGCTGTGTGACTTGATTGATATTTCTGAAGACGCAGGGCCTGAACACTTCAAGGCGGCAGTGGAGCTGGCCGGTAAAGCCCCGCAGGTGGACGGGGTGCTGGCCATTTACTCTCCCAAGATTGGCGTGGACAGCAGCGGCGTTGCCAGTGCGCTGGCCGAGGCCAACAAGAAAATATCCAAGCCTTTGCTGACCTGCCTGATGGGTGACGCCACGGTGGGCGATTCGCGCGCCATTTTGAATGCGGCCGCCATTCCCACCTTTCGCACCCCAGAGGCGGCGGTGGGTGCGTTTGGCAACATTGCTTCGTTCTACCAAAACCAGCAACTGTTGCAGCAAACGCCGCCGCCACTGAGCAACCTGGCCAAGCCCGACGTGGAGGGCGCGCGTATTTTGATTGAAAGCGTGCTGGCCGAGCGGCGCAAAGTGCTGACCGAGATGGAGTCCAAGGCTTTGCTGGCCGCATTTCACATTCCCGTGACCCGCACCATTTTGGCGCGCAGCGTGAACGAGGCCATCATGATCGCCACCCAGCTCGGGTTTCCGGTGGCCCTCAAAATTGACTCGCCTGATATTTCCCACAAATCAGACGTGCAGGGCGTGGCGCTGAATGTGCTCAATGCGGTGGGGGTGCGCGACACCTACACCGACATGATTCAAACCGTGACCCGCTTGATGCCCAAGGCCCGCATCAACGGGGTGACGATTCAAAATATGTCCACCAAGAAACGCGGGCGTGAGATCTACATTGGGTTGGTGACGGATGACCCCTTCGGCCCGGTGATTGCGTTTGGCGCGGGCGGCACCATGATCGAGATGATGAACGACCGTGCCATGGCCCTGCCGCCCTTGAACCAATTTTTGGCCCGCAGCCTGATTCAGCGGGCTCGGGTGTCCGACATCTTGGGTGACTGGCGCGGCGCTCCGCCGGTCCAGATGGACGCGTTGGAGCAGGTGTTGCTGCGCGTGTCAGAGATGGTGTGTGAACTGCCCCAATTGCGCGAGATGGACATCAACCCCATCATCGTCGATGAGAGTGGCGCGGTGGCGGTGGATGCGCGCATTGTGGTGGAAAACGCACCGCCGTCCGCGCGCAACTACAACCACTTGGCCATTCTTCCCTACCCATCTCAGCACGAGCAGGTGTGGCCTTTGCTGGGGGGTGGCGAGTACACGGTGCGCCCGATTCACCCCGATGACGCGCAGATGCTGCAAGATTTTGTGCGCCAGCTCTCGCCCGAGAGCCGCTACTTCCGCTTTGTGTCGAGCATGCAGGAGTTGCCTGCCACCATGCTGTCGCGCTTCACGCTGATTGATTACGACCGCGAAATGGCGCTGGTGGCGGTGTACCGAGAGCGGCGCGTGGGGGCCGATGGCCAGGCAACTGAGTCGGTCCGTATTGTGGGGGTGTCGCGCTACATCACCAACCCAGACCGCACCAGCTGCGAGTTCTCGCTGGTGGTGGCGGACGACTTCAAGGGCAAGGGCTTGGGCTCACGCCTCATGCTGTCCATCATGGACTTCGCTCGCGAAAAGGGGCTGGAGGAAATTGAAGGGCTGGTGCTGGCCAACAACCCCAATATGCTCAAGCTCATGAAGAGCTTGGGCTTTGTGGTGAAGTCGTTTGCAGAAGACGCTGACTTCAAGCTGGTGAGTCAGGCGCTTTGATGCGCCGGTGACCCCTGGCCGCTCAGGTGGGGTAGGTGCCGGGCAGCAAAATGCTTTTGTCCACGGTATTGATATGGGTGTGGCCGCAAAACGCCATGGTCACATCCAGCTCTTTGTGGATGATTTCCAGCACCTTGGTCACCCCTGCTTCGCCCATGGCCCCCAGGCCATAGACCATGGCGCGGCCAATCAGGGTGCCGCGCGCGCCCAGCGCCACGGCCTTGAGCACATCTTGTCCGCTGCGAATGCCACTGTCCATCCACACCTCAATCTGGTCGCCCACCGCCGCCACGATGGCGGGCAAAGCCGCGATGCTCGACGGAGCGCCGTCGAGCTGACGCCCCCCGTGGTTGCTGACCACGATGGCGTCGGCACCGCTGGCCACGGCCAGTTGGGCGTCTTCCACGTCCATGATGCCTTTGAGGATCAGCTTGCCACCCCATTGCGCTTTGACCCACGCCACATCGGTCCAAGACAGGGTGGGGTCGAACTGCTCGTTGGTCCACGAGGCCAGCGACGCCATGTCGCTCACCGATTTGACATGCCCCACCAGATTGCGGAAAGTGTGGCGCTGGGTGCCCATCATGCCGAGCACCCAGCGCGGCTTGGTGGCAATGTTGACAATGTTGCCCAGCGTTGGCACCACCGAGGCGCGCATCTTGTTTTTGAGGTCTTTGTGGCGTTGGCCAATCACCTGCAGATCGAGCGTGAGCACCAGCGCGCTGCATTTGGCGACCTTGCAACGCTCGATCATGGCGGCCATGGCTTCGCGGTCGCGCATCATGTAGAGCTGGAACCAAAACGGCGCTGTCGTGTGCTCGGCGATGTCTTCGATCGAGCAGATGCTCATGGTGGAGAGCGTGAACGGAATGCCAAATTTTTCAGCCGCCCGGGCCGCCTTGATTTCACCGTCTGCGCTTTGCATACCCGTCAGGCCGACCGGGGCAATGGCCACTGGCATGGCCACTTTTTGACCCACCATGGTGGTCGTCGTGCTGCGGTTTTCCATGTTCACCGCAACCCGCTGGCGCAGTTTGATGCTCTGAAACTCATCCGAGTTCGCGCGGTAAGTGCTCTCGGTCCACGACCCAGAATCGGCGTAATCGTAAAACATGCGAGGCACCCGCTTTTTCGCGAGAACACGTAAATCTTCAACTGTGGTGATCACCGACATGCAGGCTCCTTAATGATGCTTGCATGTTACGGGTCACGCGCCGCACCCAGCGTGAAATTTGCACGGGCGCGATTGAAAAAAATGAGGGGCAGGCGCTGGTGCGCCTTGTTTTAGCGGGGCAACACCATGGTGAGCAAGGCGGTGGCATCGCTGACCGCCAGCAGGGTGTGGTCCACGCCACCGGCCAAGAACATCAGGTGGTTGGCAAGCAGGGTTTGTACTTGGCCCTCGGCGGTCACTTCCAAGCTCCCCTCCAGACACTGAAGGGTGATTTCACCCGGCACGCTGTGGGCAGGCAATGATTTGCCGGCGGTGAGCACGAGTCGGATGACTTCCAACTGCTCGCTTTTAAACAAAGCGACAGAGCGTTCCCCCTCGATCGTTTTTCCAAAGGGCATGAGGCGAATAGGTTCGCCCGAATTCATGTGTGAAATAGCCATCGTTGCTTCTCCTGGTGGGTTGCGGGGACGCCTCATTCTGCGACCAAAGCGCATGGTGTGCGTTGGTCGCTGAAATGTCGCTGCGCGACGCGCTCTTTGAGGGTTCCATGGCCAGTTGATGGTGGTGTATTTGCAGAACTTTGCCCGTTGAGAATAATTTCCCCTATATTCAGTGCATTCCACCGGTTCAACATCACCGGACCCGCCTGGCCCTGCTTCCACTTCACTAATGAAATGCAAATAAATCGTGGATTTGATTGAGCTCTCAAAAGACAAGCTGACCCTAGGGATGTCCTTGGCTTACACCTTGCGCGATGACAAAGGGCTGGTGTTGTTGGCCAAAGGACACCGCATCGAGTCCGCGCAGCAGTTGGACGGGCTGCGCAGCCGAACCAAACTGTTTATCGAGATTGACGAGTCGGAAGACGGTGTTCGCATCATGATGTCGGGCATCACCGCCCTGAACCTCGTGGGTGCTCCGATCAAAGATTTTTCGAAATACATGACGGTGGACCGCCAGCATTCCCCCACCGAGGTGATGGTGGGCACCTTGGTGGAGCGCTGGGGCACGGTGGAGTCCAAGTTGGGCGGGCTGTTGGCCAGTGTGAGCACCACGCCTGAGTTCGAGACCAAAATTCGCGGCTTGGCGCAAAACATCCAGCTGCTGATGGCGCGCGACCCCGCTGCCTCGCAGTTTCTGCTCTTCAACCGCGCTATTACCCAATTCCAAAATTACAGCGTCACCCATTGCTTGCTGTGTGCTGCCTTGGTGCAGTCGCTGGCGGGTCTGTTTGAACTGGACGAAGTGCAGGGCTGCAGCTTGGTGTGCGCGGCCCTGACCATGAACGTCGCCATGACGCGCTTGCAAGACCAATTGGCGCTGCAAAAAGACCCCGTCACCGTGATTCAGCGCCGGGAAATCGAAGCGCATGGCAGTGCAGGTCGGCAGGCTTTGATGGCGGCGGGCGTGACCGATTCCCTTTGGCTGGCGGTGGTGGAGCAGCACCATGCCCCCGTGTCAGGCCCAGAGTCACTGGCGGATTGGCCCTTGACCGAGCGCTTGGTCAAAATTTTGCAAACGGTGGACAAGTACACCGCTGCCATGAGTCCGCGCAAATCGCGCATGGGCCGCACGGCACGTGACTCGGTGCACTCGGTGGTGGTCCAGGTAGGGGGGCCCAAGCTCGATCAAGTGGGCACTGCGTTAGTGAAAATTTTGGGCGTCAGTCCGCCCGGCACGTACGTCAAATTGGCCAATGGAGAAATCGCGATTGTGATGCGCCGGGGGGCCAAGCCCACGGAACCCATTGTGGCCAGCGTGATCAACCGCAACGAAGACCCCATTGCCGAACCCCGCCTGCATGACACCGCCAAGCCCGCCGTGGCCGTTCAAGCCACGCTGGTGGCCAGTTCAATCCGCTTGAACCTGAACTTAGAGAACATGCTGAAGCTGATTCCCAAGTGAGTGACAGGCTGGCCACGCCTGATCAGGCCCGTGTCCGGTTCCCAGCTTTAACACTACGAATGCGTAACCACTCCGATTCCTCAAAGCAGGTGACATGAGCGCAGCATCACCCGATAGCTCCCGTCGGCCAGTTATCGCAGGTGTCGGGTGACGCCCTGGGCTGATCCGACCGAGCAAAAATGGCAGGCTTAAGTCATGGCAAGAATACAAGTGTTTTAGGCCTCTAGCCCATACCCTACCTGCGCAAGCAGCTCTGTTTTTTATAGCAATTGAATCGGAATTTCTTCATTGCTCGCCACTGAAGAATGCAGGTCCGCAGGGATGAATCTGAGTCCATTGGGGTTTAGGGGCCATACTGATTGCCCTAGCAGCCTGTCGGACTTAGGAATCGTCGGCTGCAAATCGACCGCAGCGGGCTATTTTTGGCTTCGCCGCTCTGCGAGAACGCCGCTTTCTTACCCAATATCCAGATATTGGGCTGCGAAATCG
>JAGODZ010000212.1 GCA_017997975.1 Rhodoferax sp. | reverse complement strand
CGCTTGGTGAGCTTTGTGGCGCAAACCGACGACATGCCCGCCGCCCGCATTGCCCTGAAAAAGCAAGACATTGAACCCGGCCTGGCCGTGCATGCCAGCCGCCACACCCGCAAAGGCGTGCTGCATTGGCAAATCACCGTGCGTGAAGACGGCCAACGCCTGTTTGACGGCGCGTTGCCCAGCCTGATTCAGTGGGGCAAGCCTGATGCCGCTGAGCCTTTGCGCCTGCACCCGCGCAACAGCCTGCCTCGCTCTGGCATTTCACTGCAAAGCATTGCCATCACTCACCCCACCGCCTCTAAATTGCAAGCCGCTTACGACGCCTTGGGTCTCACCGGCATCGCGATCAATGACGGCCCTGCCAATGTGACGGCCACCCTCAAAACGCCCAAAGGCGTCATCACGCTGGAAAGTTTGGGCCTTTAACTCAAAGCCAAGGGTGTGATTCGGTCTGCGACTAGAATCGCGCCCGGCAGGAGAGTGGGTGCTTAAGGCGCTGCACCGAAGGCGCAAACTCCCATGAACGCTCAGGTACACCTTCACAGGTGATGTACTGCCCCATTGTGTAAACGCCGTCTGGAGAGCCATCGCCACCCTTCACTGAGTCGGCGATGCACCGAAGGAGGAAACCCCACAGCAGCCTGCGGGGTGAATCTCTCAGGTGCCAAGGACAGGGGGAGCGGCATCCGGGCAGCGCCCTGGGTGCTATTTATTTCATAGTGATCCCCACAGACGCTGCGCGGGTTAGACCCCTAAAAGGTGTTCCATGCGTATTATTGTTCTTGGCAGCGGCTTGCTCGGCGTCAGCTCGGCCTATTACCTCTCTCAACAAGGCCACGACGTCACGGTGGTGGACCGCCAGTCCACCCCGGCGGCAGAAACCAGTTTTGCCAATGGCGGACAAATCTCGGTCAGCCACGCTGAACCCTGGGCCAACCCCGGCGCCCCCATCAAACTGCTGCAATGGCTGGGCAAAGAAGACGCGCCCCTGCTGTTTCGCCTGCGGGCTGACATGCGCCAGTGGATGTGGGGACTGCAGTTTTTACGCGAGTGCACCCCGGCTCGCACCCGCCACAACATTCAGCAAATCGTGCGTCTGGGCACCTACAGCCGCGACACCTTGCAACAACTGCGCCGCGACACCGGCATTGCCTACGACCAGCGCACGCAGGGCATTTTGCACTTCTACACCTCGCCAAAAGAGTTTGAGGCCGCCCTCGCCCCGACCGAGCAGATGCGCGAGCTGGGGTGTGAGCGCAATATCGTGAGCGCCGACGAGGCCGTGCGGCTAGAGCCCACGCTGCGCCATATCCGCCCCCAACTGGCCGGCGCCACCTACACGGCTGAAGACGAATCCGGCGACGCCAACCGCTTTGCCCGTGAGCTGGTGAAACTGTGCGAAGCCAATGGCGTTAAGTTCTTGATGAACCACACCATCACCGCGCTGCGCGAAGCCGGCGGCCAGATTGACCACGTCGAAGCCACCGACAGCGAAGGCCGGTTTCAGCGCCTGTATGCCGACGCCTATGTGATGGCCATGGGCTCATTCAGCCCGCTGCTGATGAAGCCGCTGGGCATCAACTTGCCGATTTACCCCGCCAAAGGCTACTCCGTCACCCTGCCCGTCAAAGACGCCAGCATGGCCCACCAAGTGAGCCTGACCGATGACGAGTTCAAACTGGTGTTCTCACGCCTCACGCCCGTGAACGGCGAGGGCATCGACCGCTTGCGCATCGCGGGCACCGCCGAATTCAACGGCTACGACCGCGACTTGAACCGCATTCGCTGCGAAGCCATCGTGCGCCGCGTGGAGCAACTGTTTCCCGGTGCCGGTGACACCACCCAAGCCAGCTTCTGGAGCGGCCTGCGCCCGGCCACCCCCAGCAATGTGCCTCTCATCGGCAAAAGCAAACTGCCCAATCTGTACCTGAACACCGGCCACGGCACGCTGGGTTGGACCCACGCCTGCGGCTCAGGCAAGTCCATCGCGCGCATCGTAAGCGGTCTGGCACCCGAAGTGGACTTTGCGTTCACGCGGGGGTAACGCCTGGTTTTTCCGGTGGGTAGTTGGTGCGAGGCGGCACCTGGAGCCACGCTGAAAGGTCAGGGCTTGGGCGCAATCGGTGCCCTATTAGTTCCCGTTATGGTTTCATTAAAAATGCTCAATTGATGTGACTGCTCTGCATTTCTAAACTCGCCTTCACTTCAACACAGTAAGGTGAAACGAATTGAAATCCAGGGTCAGCATCATCGGCAGCGGGAACGTCGCACTCGCCGCGGCCTATCACTTTCAACGCACGGGAACCGACGTTTGCCTGTACGGGAGTCCTGGCTTTGACGAGGCGATCAGCCACATTGAAAATGCCAATGGCATTCGGGCGCTGGACACCATTGATGGACACCCCCTTGAAATCGGTGGTTTCCAGCCGATTGCGGCAACCACTCGTGATATCGCCGAGGCCGTCAGCTACAGCGACCTGTTGATACTGCCAGTTCCAGCCTTTGCACAGGAAACGCTGTTCCGCAGCATGTTGCCTCATCTTCGGCGCGGTCAGACGGTCTTGCTATTGCCTGGCAACTACGGATCGCTGGTACTGCACCGCATGCTGCAAGACGCTGGCGGCCCGGACATCACGTTCATTGATGCCAGCACTGTGCCTTGGGCGACACGCATCGTCGAGCGCGAGAACATTGCTATTTTTGGCATCAAACAGATGGTGCCAATGGGGGTATATCCCGCGATAGAAACGAACCAAGCCCTTGCCCGACTCGCCCCTCTGTTTCCAACGCCTATTCTTCCCTTGTCCAGCGTCATTGAAGCGGCATTGGAGAACATCAATTTTGGGGGTCACCCGCTGTTGACGCTGTTGAACATTGGTCTTCTGGAAAACGGAAACGGTGATTTCAATTTTTACAAAGATTGCACGTCGCCATCCGTGGCGCGGGTGGCCGAGTGTATTGACAAAGAGCGCTTGGCTGTGGGTGAGGCATTGGGCTTGTCATTGCGCACCGAGCGGGACATGCTCAACCTCTTGTACGGCACCACGTTCGACACGGTCTCCGACTTCAACCGGCAAAGCACGACGCACGCCAAGATTGACAAATCCCCCAGTAGCGCCAGTTCACGCTACATCACTGAAGACGTTCCCTACCTGATGACGCCGTGTCTAGAACTAGGCCGCTCCAAAGGCGTAGAGACGCCGCTGATTCGCGCCTGCATTGAACTGGCCGGCGCCATGAATGGGACCGACTACCTCGTGTCGGGAAGAAATCTGTCGGCCATGGGCCTCGGATAAGCACGTAGCGAAATCTCGCTATTGCAATGCACATCACTTAAAACCAAGGAGACCTTTCATGAATGCACGTCATCTTTTAGCCGCTCTGGCCTTAGGCACTCTCTGCCTCACAGCCGGTGCTCAGACAGCACCAGAGCTTCGCTTTGGTGTGGAAGCAGGCTATGCCCCCTTTGCAGTCAAAGCCGCCGATGGCAAACTCAAAGGGTTTGACATTGACCTTGGCGATGCCATCTGTCAAGAACTCAAGCGCCAATGCGTCTGGGTTGAAAACAGTTTCGACGGCATGATCCCAGCCCTCAAGACCCGCCGCTTTGACGCCATCTTGTCAGCCATGTCGGTCACCGACAAGCGACTGGCCGAAATCAGCTTCAGCGATCGCCTGTGGGCCACTCCGCCACGCCTGATCGCTCGCAAAGACGCTAAGTTCACCGCCTCGGCGGACACACTCAAAGGCAAACGAGTTGGTGTTCAGGCTGGATCGACCCATGAGCAATTCGCAAACGAGCAATGGCGCACGGCAGGTGTCAACGTCATCAGCTACAAAAGTCAGAACGAAATTTACCAAGACCTGATCAACGGGCGTCTGGACGCCACACTGACGAATGCGATTGATGCACAAACCAACTTGCTACAAAAGCCCGAGGGGCAACCCTTTGGACTCATGCCAGGCGACGTGGTTCACGCATCCATTTACAACAACCGGGGCACCGCTATTGGCTTGCTCAAAGAGGATGACGCTTTGCGCCGCGATTTGAACAAAGCCATTGCGTCAATCAAGGCCAATGGGAACTACAAAAAGCTCATGGCGAAATACTTCTCTTTCGACATCTCAGGCGACTAAAGCCTCTACCTCGTTCACCATTCAATACAGGGGCATGACATGGGTTTGCACGGTTATGAAATGCTGCTGCTTCGGGGCGCATCCATCACGCTCGGTCTTGCCCTTCTATCCGCAGTGGTGGCCATCGCACTAGGCTTGTCTGGCGCATTGTTAAGGGTCTATGCCAAAGGTATCCCAGGCCGGCTGGTCATGGTCTACACGACCTTGATCCGAGGCATACCCGACCTCGCCTTGCTACTGCTGATTTATTACTCGCTTCAGGGCTGGATCAGCCAAATCGCCCAAAAAATGGGTTGGGCCAATGTGGTTATCGACCCCTTCACGGCAGGTGTTATCACCTTGGGGTTTATCTATGGCGCCTCGTTCACAGAAACGTTTCGAGGCGCCTTGATCGGCATCGCACCCGGGCAGGTTGAAGCAGCTCGCGCGATGGGTTTGAAAAATGGGCGCATTTTTTCCCGAATTATTCTGCCCCAAATGCTCACCCTGGCGGTCCCCGGTATCACCAACAACTGGTTGGTACTCCTCAAAAGCACCGCATTGGTCTCCATCATTGGCCTGCAGGAACTGGTGACTTACGGCAGTCAGGCCGCACAAGCCACGCAGCAGCCCTTCCTGTTCATGCTTTTGGTGGGGGCCATCTTCCTTTGCATCACAGCTATCTCACGACTGAGCCTGAACTGGTTCAGCCGAAAGATCGACCCATCCAGCGAGTTTCATCATGTTTGAACTTCTTCAGGAGTATGGCAAGGCCTTCATTTATTCCGACGGCTACGTGTGGTCGGGCCTTGCGATGACGCTGTGGTTGACCCTGATTTCAGTGGTCATTGGGTTTTTACTTTCGGTTCCGCTGGCCGTACTGCTTTGCTCCAACAGGCAATGGCTGCGCATGCCTGTGGCAACCTTCACTTATGTATTTCGAGGGACGCCACTGTTTGTTCAACTGCTCCTCATCTACACCGGCCTTTACAGCCTTGCATTTATTCGCCAAACACCTTGGTTGGACGCTGTCTTTCGGGAAGGCTTGTACTGCGCATTAATCGCTTTCGCATTGAACACAACGGCCTACACCACCGAGATATTTGCAGGGTGCATACGCGCCACGCGAAAGACGGAGATCGAGGCAGGATTGGCTTACGGCATGTCACGCTGGACACTGCTGCGGCGCATCATTTTGCCAAGTGCGCTGCGTCGTTCCATTCCAGCGTACAGCAACGAAGTCATCTATTTGATGCATGCCACCTCTTTGGCGTTCGTTGTGACGGTGAAAGACGTGATGGCCGTCGCTCGGGACGCCAACGCCAATACCTTTCGCTCATTCGAAGCGTTTGGCATCGCCGCACTGCTGTACCTCTGCACCACCTTGGCACTGCTCTTTCTGTTCAGACAGGCTGAAAAGCGTTGGCTGGCCTATCTGCAGCCGCGTCGCTCTTAGTCACCACCACCACCACCACAAACATGCAATCACTCCAAGTTTCAGGACTTAAAAAACGCTACGGTGACAACTGGATTCTCCACGGCGGGGACATCACGGCACACCAAGGCTATGTGAT
>JAGODZ010000043.1:3340-18002 GCA_017997975.1 Rhodoferax sp. | reverse complement strand
GCCGTGGTGGTGGGCATTCGACTCGGCTTGCTCGACGCTACCGTTGCCGTGCAGACCCATGGCGGTCTGCTGACTATTTCTTGGGCGGGAGGGGCATCGTCGGTGATGATGACCGGCCCGGCTACCTCCGTTTTTCATGGCGAGATTGACTTGCCCGAGACCTTATGACCTCTGCTTTGACCCACCCCATCACCGAAGACGACATTGCCAACTACTTGGCCATCACCCCCGATTTTTTTGAACGGCATGCCGAGTTGCTGGCCTCTGTTCACCTGAGCAGCCCGCACAGCAACCGTGCCGTGAGCCTGCAAGAGCGCCAGGCGCAGATGCTGCGTGACAAGATCAAGGGGCTGGAGCACCGGATCATGGACATGATTCGCAATGGCAATGAAAACGTCATCTTGTCGGACAAACTGCTGCGCTGGGCACGCACCCTGTTCACTGCGACGGATGTGCTGGGCTTGCCCGCTCAAATCACCGCCGAAATTCAAGAGCAGTTCTCGGTGCCACAAGTGGGGATCAAGGTCTGGGGCGTGGCGCCGCAGTTCGCCTATGCGGACTTCACTCAGGGCGTGAGCGACGACGCCAAGTTGTTTGCCTCGTCCTTGATGGAGCCTTTTTGCGGAGTGAACAGCGGCTTTGAGGCGGTCAGTTGGTTGCCGGAGCCGCATTTGGCCGTCTCGCTGGCCATTTTGCCGCTGCGGGCCGGCTTGATTGGCTCGGCCACCCCGGCCTTTGGCATGCTGGTGCTGGCGTCGCCCGATCCGCAGCGGTTTGCCAGCACCATGGGCACGGATTTTCTAGAGCGCACAGCCGAGTTGGCCAGCGCCGCGCTGACGCGCTTGCGCTAAACCCAGCCGCAGCGGGCAGACGGGTCTGGCAGATTGAGTCACACCATGCCGCAATTCCCTGACCCATCAGAGACGCAAGCCCCCAGGGGCCTGAGTCCGTTGGTGGAGCGCTATTTGGAGCATGTTCGCGTCGAAAAGCGCTTGGCGGAGCGCACCGTGACGCTGTATTCGCTGGACCTGCAAAAGCTGAGCGACTTCGCCGCCCAGGTGCCGGTGGACTTGCTTCAGGTCCACCACAAGCACATTCGCCGCTGGGTGGCCAGCATGCATGGCGGGGGGCGCAGTGGCCGTGGCATTGCGCTGATTTTGTCGGGCTGGCGGGGCCTCTACACCTGGCTGGGCCGCGAGGGGTTGGTCACCAGCAACCCAGTGCAAGACGTGCGGGCCCCCAAAGCTGGCAAACCCTTGCCCAAGGCCTTGAGTGTGGACGACGCGGTTCAGCTCGCCAGCTTTGAGGGCAAAGACCAAGACCCTTGGTTAGAAGCCCGCGACGCGGCGTTGGTGGAGTTGCTGTACAGCAGTGGTTTGCGGGTCAGTGAGCTCACTGGGTTGGACATTCGAGCGTCTGCCAGCGCCAAGGGCTGGGTGGATGCGCAGGCGGGTGACGTTCACGTGCTGGGCAAAGGCGGCAAGCGCCGCAGCGTGCCGGTGGGAACCCAGGCGGCTGAGGCCTTGCAGCGTTGGTTGGCCGTGCGGGACACCGCCCAAGCGTTTGCCGCACAACCCGCGCTGTTCATTGGCCACCATGGCACCCGACTGAGCGCGCAGTCGATCTGGCAGCGCCTCAAACAACGCAGCCAGCACGCTGGCCTGGCCACCCCGGTGCACCCGCACATGCTGCGCCACTCCTTTGCCAGCCATCTGTTGCAGTCCAGCGGCGACCTTCGGGCGGTTCAGGAGTTGTTGGGTCACGCCAATATCAGCACCACACAGGCCTATACCCGGCTGGACTTTCAGCACCTGGCCAAGACCTATGACGCGGCGCACCCCCGGGCCAAAATCAAAGGGTCTTCATCAGATTAGGGCAAACTCGGGGTTTTTTTACACAAAGGTAAGTGATGCGATCTCAAGTACGGGTTCTTTTGGACAAAGGGGTGGAGTTCACGTTCAACGTGGGTGAAGAGGTGCCCATGGCGTCAGACGTGGCGCGTCAATGGCTGGACGGTCAGTTCACCGCGCTCGATTGCGAGCCGTTGCGCGCCAGTGGCAAGGTGTTGACCGCCGACAAAGTGCTGGTGGTCACCCAAGCCGCAGGGGCCGCACTGTTGTCCGATGCCGCTTGGGCCGCCCGCTACACCCAGGCCGTGTCGGCCGCCTTGGGCAAACCCATGATTCAGGTGGATGTACCGAACATGGCCATCACGTACTGAGGCTTGGCCTTGATGGGATCGGCCGCGGGTTAGTTGCTCAGTGAGGGGGCTTCACGTTTGATGCCACCCTCTTCGCCCCAGCCTCAAGTTGTGATGAGACACAACGTGGCGCGCTACGCTTTTAATAGCTACTTACGCAGTCTCCACAAGGGTAAGAGGTCGATTTGATACATGGAGTTGAGGGCTTGTGCATGGCCGGGTGGAGGCTGATGCCAGCCCTCTGCTGCGCCAGTTTTCCCCCGAAGGACGTCCGTGTGATGCCGATGCTTCAATAGGCTCTGAAGGTCTCAGTCGAAGTGGGCTGGGAGGAGCCGCCATGTGCCAGTGATCTCTTAAGCAATGACAAGTACACTCCCGGCTTTGAAGTTCCGGCTTCCTGCGGGGCAAACCACCGGTCAATAGGCCAGCGGTGAGGCTCTGTTGCCCTGACAACTGATTGAGAGAAGTGATGAGTCTTATCCCTGTAACCATTCTGACGGGCTTTCTGGGCTCGGGCAAAACCACGCTGCTCAAGCGCGTCCTGAGCGAGGCCCATGGCCAAAAAATCGCCGTCATTGAGAACGAGTTTGGCGAGGAAAATATCGACAGCGATATTTTGGTGTCCGACACGCAAGAGCAGATCATTCAGATGAGCAATGGCTGCATTTGCTGCACCATTCGCGAAGACTTGCGCAACACGCTGCGCGATCTGGCGGAGAAAAGACGCAAAGGGGAGCTCGATTTTGAGCGCGTGGTGATTGAAACCACGGGTGTGGCCGACCCCGGCCCGGTGGCGCAGACTTTTTTCATGGATGAAGAGATCGCCGAGAGCTACCTGTTGGACTCGATTTTGACCCTGGTGGACGCCAAACACGCCACCACGCAGTTGAATGAACGCCAAGAAGCGCGCCGCCAAGTGGGGTTTGCCGACCAAATTTTCATCAGCAAAACCGACTTGGTGAGCCAAGAGGAGGTGGACGCTTTGATGCACCGACTCAAGCACATGAACCCGCGTGCGCCCCAAAAAGCGGTGCATTTTGGGGACGTGGCCTTGTCGGAGGTGTTTGACCTGCGCGGCTTTAACCTGAACACCAAGCTGGACATTGACCCCGACTTTCTCAAGGACGACAGCCACGATCACGCCGGGCATGACCACGATCATCAGCACGGCCAGGCGTGTGATCACCCCTCGCATCAGCACGAAGGCGGCCACCATCACCACCACGACGATGACGTCAAAAGTTTTGTGTTCAAGTCCGAGCGCGCGTTTGACCCGGCCAAGCTGGAAGATTTTCTGGGGGCGATTGTCAATATCTACGGCCCCCGGATGCTGCGCTACAAAGGCGTGCTCCATATGAAGGGCACCGACCGCAAGGTGATTTTCCAAGGCGTTCATCAGTTGATGGGCAGTGATTTGGGCCCACCTTGGGCGCAAGGTGAGCAGCGCATCAGCAAAATGGTGTTCATCGGCATTGACTTGCCTCAAGATATTTTCCTGCAGGGCATGGCGCAAAGTCTGGTGTGATTCCCCCTTTGTGACAAGAAAGCATGACGATGTTTGTCTCGCTCCTACAACTTTTAGGTTTCTCTGCCACGAAAGCGGTACACTCGCCCGCGAATGAAATCCCAAGAAAAGAGCGCTAACAGCTCGGCAAGGGCAGATTCAGTTTTCGTGTCGCACGCCAATGGGCGCGTTCTGCCGTGTTGGCAAAGACCGAAGACGCACCGGTACAACCTGCGAGGAGGCAAGTCATGAAAGTGCAAAAGGGAACATCCCAAGCGGCTGAAAAGTCCGAGTCAACCGCCGACAAGGCCAAGGCGTCCGTTCACTCGATGCCCGCTGCATCGCGCAAGCTCACTGGGAAGCCGGTGGCGTCGGTAGCAGCCCCAGTCAAGGACCCCAAGGTCAAGTCAGGCCTTGCCAGCGCGGCGGGCAAAGTCAGCATCCCATTGAAATCAAGTCTCTCCGCGCAGTTGCCTGCCCCCGTTAAAGTAAAGGAATCCGTGAAAACATCGACCGTTAAAGCCACCAAGCCCGAAGTGGCCGTTACCAAAGCCAAAGTGACACACGCCGTTGCTGCGGGAACCATGAGCAAAGCGGCGGTCAGCAAGCCGGTGCCAGAAGCTGTCGTGACGCCCGTCGATCCCTCGTTGCCCGTGCGTTCGGGTCGGCCTTCGTCGCGGTTGACGCAGTTGACTGTGCCGTCGATGGCGCAGTCAGTGGCCTCCACGGCTGCCAAGGCCAGTTTTGCCCAAGAGCCGTCACTCCCTCCTATCATTCCGCCTTTGGCCTCTGCGGTCAAAAAAGACCCGAAACTGGCCAACAATTGGAAGACCAAGTCAGTCGAAGCGTTGTCCGATGCCGAAGTGATTGCCATGTCGGATGACGAGTACATGAACGACACGCAAATGGCGTACTTCCGCCGCAAGTTGTCTATTCTCAAGCAGGAAATTCTGAGCAGCGCCGGTCAAACGACCGAAAATTTGCGCGAGGACACCGTGGTCGTGCCCGATCCGGCAGACCGTGCCACGATTGAAGAAGAGCACGCACTTGAGTTGCGCACACGGGATCGGGAGCGCAAGCTCTTGAAGAAAATCGAGCAGTCCATTGGCCGCATCGACGCGGGCGACTATGGCTACTGCGATGAAACGGGTGAGTCCATTGGGATTGGTCGTTTGTTGGCCCGCCCGACCGCAACCTTGTCACTAGAAGCCCAGCAGCGCCGCGAACTGAAACAGAAGATGTTTGGAGACTGATTTTTGACATCTCGATTGTCCCGTCAACTCGTCGGCTTATGACCCCCAAAGAACCAAATCCAGGCTTGCTCTCCAAAATGGCGAAGTTCGTCCGCAATCCGACCAAGGATTGGGCAGAACCCGACACGTCAGAGACGGGCCGCGATGGGGGCTATAGCAAGGCGGCTCTGAAGGAGGTGATCGAGCGCAAGCGCCAAAATGATTTGGTGCGTCGGCGCGAGTTTGACGTGCTGCGCACATTGCGGCGCAATGAGCCAGTGCCCAGTTCTGGACTTGGCAACGCCCCGTCCTTCTTTCAGAGCAGCCTGAATGCCAACCATGGCGAGCGGGCTCTGACGATCAAAAAAATTGACGATATTGAAGCGCAAATGTCCAAGCAGTGGTGGAAGGGCAAACCGGATGTGCCCCCTGCGGCGGTCAAACGTGGCGTTGGGGGCGATCAAGGAAATGTCGTTACCGTCCCGCCCAGTCGCGCGCCGACCACGTTTGCGCCGACCCAGATGGCTGACAATGTGCCCCCTGCTGTGGTCTCGCCTCATACGGACTTTGAACCGACACGCCCCGGGGGACAGGGTCTTCTGGGAAAACACCCACCCAAGGCGAACCAGGTGAAACCTGCTTCGGTAGAGCGAAACGACAGTGTGTTTTCCAGTTTCGATCTTTTTTCAGTAGAACTCAACGACGACTTGGCGAACCCTGATTTGGAAGAGGCGGCGATCCGCTTCGCCAATGGCGACGATGCGGGTGCCGAGGCCACTCTCCTAAGTGCTTTGCGTGCCGACAATGTACAAGCCTCGATGGCCGATGTGTGGGCCACGGCCCTGTTCGATTTGTACCGAGCCACCGGGCAAGAACTGAGTTTTGATCGGGTCGCGATTGAGTATGCCCAGCGCTATGGGCGGTCTGCGCCCGCTTGGTTCTCACTGCCTGAACTGTTGGGTAGGGTGGTGCCCACGTCCTCAGTCAAACCGACCGTGATGACGGGTCATCAATTTTCTTGGGACTGTCCGACAGACCTGGATGCAGGCCTTGTCGCTGAGTTGCGAACTGAGTTGGCAAGCGCTGCGATGCCTTGGCAACTCAACTGGACGCATTTTGCTGGCGCGACTGACGACGCTGCGAGTGATTTAGCAGACCTTTTCTCAGCGTGGGGGGATCGCCCTGTCAAGCTCCAGTTCATTGGGATTGAGTCGCTTCAGGGCGTTTTGCGAGACAAGACCCCGGTAGGAGACTCTCAAGTGGCCTTGTGCTGGTGGCGGCTTCGCTTGAATTTGCTGCGTTTGATGGCGCAGCAGGATGAGTTCGAGTTAGCCGCTTTAGACTATTGTGTGACGTATGAAGTGTCTCCACCGCCGTGGCGAACCCCTCAGTGTGAGCATGTCTTTGAGCGCGTTTCCCTATCAGTGGAGGGTGCAGACAGCATGCTTCCCTTGGCGAGTGGGTCGCTCGGCTGGTCGTCTATTGGCTCTCAGGTATCTGTGTTGTCCAATGAGTTGGATGCGCGGACTGGGGCTGAATTAGAGTTGATGGGTGAGGTCATGGGCGACGCCACGGGTGCGCTGGAGGGCTATGACTCCGGTGTGGACAAGGGCTGTTTGGTGGTCTCTTGCGCGCGCCTAATTCGCGTGGACTTTTCTGCCGCGGGCAGCCTTCTGAATTGGGTTGCTGAGCGGGGTGCGGAAGGCTGCGAGGTTCGCTTCACTGAAGTTTCCCGACTGGTGGCGGCCTTCTTCAATGTCATTGGCATTAGCGAGCACGCACAGGTTGTTCTTCGCAACCGGTAAAACGGTTTTCTGAATTTTTTCCTCGACTGCGCAGTGCATCGAGCGAATCTGAGTTAAAAACAATCATGGAACAATTTCACGGTACGACCATCATCTCGGTTCGACGAACCACACCCCAAGGGGTTCAGGTCGCCATTGGCGGCGATGGGCAGGTCACGCTGGGCAACATCGTTGTCAAGGGAACAGCCCGCAAAGTGCGCAAGCTGTACCACGGCAAAGTGTTGGCGGGTTTTGCGGGTGCCACGGCCGATGCATTCACCCTGTTCGAGCGTTTTGAAGCCAAGCTGGAAAAGCACCAGGGGCATTTGGTTCGCGCCGCCATTGAACTCACGAAGGACTGGCGGACCGATCGGGTGTTGAGGCGGCTAGAGGCCATGCTGGCGGTGGCCGACCATGAGGCTTCACTGATCATCACAGGCAATGGCGACGTCCTTGAGCCAGAAAACGGTATCGTCACCATTGGCTCAGGTGGGGCCTATGCGCAGGCCGCTGCCGTGGCTTTGCTCAACAACACAGAGCTGTCAGCGCAAGAGATTGTCAAAAAATCGTTGGAAATAGCGGGTGAACTCTGCATTTATACCAACATGAACCACACCATTGAAACGCTGTGATGCTCTGACTCTCATCGGTCTCATCTAAGCTACCCACCCTATTTTGAGTCACCCTATGTCGTCTATGACCCCGCAAGAAATCGTCAGTGAATTGGACCGCTACATCGTGGGCCAGCAACAGGCCAAACGCGCTGTGGCCATTGCCCTGCGCAATCGCTGGCGTCGCCAGCAGGTCGAGCCCGGCCTGCGAGCAGAAATCACGCCTAAGAATATTTTGATGATTGGCCCCACGGGCGTGGGCAAGACCGAGATTGCCCGGCGCTTGGCCCGACTGGCTGACGCCCCTTTCATCAAAGTGGAGGCCACCAAGTTCACGGAAGTGGGTTATGTGGGCAAAGATGTGGACGCCATCATTCGCGACTTGGCCGATATTGCGGTGAAGCAAACCCGTGTGGCTGAGATGACCAAAGTGCGCAGTCGGGCGCAAGATGCGGCAGAAGACCGGGTGCTGGATATTCTGATACCACGCCCCCGAGGTGAGTTTGGGGTTGATGCCGCCTCAGAGCCAGAAAGCACAGCGCGCCAGACCTTTCGCAAAAAATTGCGCGAGGGGCAGCTTGATGATCGGGAGATTGAACTTGACTTGGTTCAAACCACTCCTTCGATGGAGATCATGGGGCCGGCGGGGATGGAGGAAATGACCGAGCAATTGCGGGGCATGTTCAGCCAAATGGGGCAGAACAAGCGACAGGCGCGCAAACTGAAAATTGCCGAAGCCTTGAAACTCTTGGTCGATGAAGAGGCTGCCAAATTGGTGAATGAGGAAGAGATCAAGATTCAAGCCCTGCACATGCTGGAGCAAAACGGCATTGTGTTCATTGATGAGATGGACAAAGTCACTTCTCGCTCCGAGGGTAGCGGCTCCGAGGTGTCGCGCCAAGGCGTGCAGCGCGATTTGCTTCCCTTGGTTGAGGGAACCACGGTATCGACCAAGTACGGGCCGGTCAAAACCGACCATATTTTGTTCATTGCCTCTGGTGCGTTTCATTTGAGCAAGCCCAGTGACCTGATTCCTGAACTGCAGGGGCGCTTTCCGATTCGCGTCGAGTTGCAGTCGCTCTCGGTGCAAGACTTTGTCGCCATCCTGACCCAAACCCATGTCTCATTGGTCAAGCAGTACCAGGCGCTGTTGGCCACTGAAAACGTCACCATCGAATTTGTGGATGAGGGCATTGCCCGCTTGGCTCAGATTGCGTTTGACGTCAATGAGCGAACCGAAAACATCGGTGCTCGGCGTTTGTCAACCGTCATGGAACGTTTGCTGGACGAGGTGAGCTTTGATGCGACCCAGCTCAGTGGGTTGACCATTCGAATTGACGCTGCTTATGTGGATGTGCGATTAGGTGAGCTGAGTCGGGATGAAGACCTTTCGCGTTACATTTTGTAAGTAATGCGCTAGGGCTTGCCCCTGCTTATTCGTGCATCACGTGCACAAGATGACCTAAGTGCTTAATTTTGAACGTTTTTTCAAACGTTTCAACCTTCAGAGTCGCCGCTAAGTCCTTGATTTCATTGAAAAATTGTTGCAAGCATTTTTGCATTGCCTGCATTTGCTGATACAGTGCAAAAAAGTGGATTTAAGTGGTGAAAAGTGTCCATTTGGGTCGTTGTTAATGCGTTTTCACTGAAAAGGGTGGGGTGTTGTGTTTCAAGGGGCTTCTTCATTGACTCTCGATGCCAAGGGGAGGCTGTCGGTGCCGACCCGGTACCGCGACGTCTTGAACGCCACCGCAGCGGGGCAACTGACACTCACCAAGCATCCGCATGGATGCCTCATGGTGTTCCCTCGACCTGAGTGGGACAAGTTTCGTGAACGTATTGCCGCCTTGCCGATGTCGGCGCAGTGGTGGAAGCGAATTTTTTTAGGCAATGCGATGGATGTGGACATGGATAGCACCGGACGAATTCTTGTCTCCCCCGAGTTGCGTGAGGCAGCAGGCATTGCGCGCGACACCTTGTTGCTGGGCATGGGCAACCATTTTGAGCTCTGGGACAAAGCCACTTACGACGCACAGGAGGCCCAAGCGATGCAAGGCGACATGCCTGACGTTTTTAAAGATTTTTCTTTCTGAAGGTTGACAGTGGACACCCCATGGACACACACAACCGTTTTGTTGAACGAGGCTGCGGACGCCTTACTCAACAACCCGGATGCTGCACCAAGCGATTTTCAGGCCGCCTCACCGACCTATGTCGATGCGACCTTTGGACGTGGCGGCCATTCTCGGCTGATCTTGTCACGTCTGTCCCCGCAAGGGCGGCTGATTGCTTATGACAAAGACCTTGACGCGCTGGCAGAGGCGGCGACGATTTCTGATGAGCGATTCTCCATTCGGCACCAAGGATTTTCCCATTTGAGCGAACTCCCCAAGGCCAGCGTGGCGGGGGTGTTGCTTGACTTGGGTATCAGTTCGCCCCAAATTGACAACCCGGATCGCGGTTTCAGTTTTAGGTTTGAAGGCCCGCTGGACATGCGCATGGACACGACGCGTGGTGAAAGTGTGGCCGAGTGGCTGGCCGAGGCCGACGTCGAAAAAATAGCGGAGGTGATACGTGACTACGGTGAGGAACGGTTTTCTGGGGCAATTGCAAAGGCGATTGTTGCTCGCCGACAGGAACGGGGGCCAATTTCAACCACCACCGAACTGGCCCAGCTCGTGGCTGACACGGTCAAAACCCGCGAGCAGGGCCAGAACCCTGCAACGCGCACATTTCAGGCTTTTCGGATTTTCATCAATGCCGAGCTTGAAGAGTTGCAACAGGCGCTAGAGGCCAGTCTTCACGTCTTGGCGCCGGGTGGACGCCTGGTCGTGATCAGCTTTCACTCACTTGAAGACCGCATTGTCAAGCAGTTCATTGCCAAGCACTCGCGCGATGTCTATGACCGACGTGACCCCTTTGCGCCAGCCAAAGTGATGCAGTTCAAGGCATTGGACCGCATCAAACCCAGCGCGGCTGAAGTCTCTGGCAACCCCCGTTCACGCAGCGCCATCATGCGTGTGGCGCAGAGGACGGGTGCGTGATTCGTGTCAACCTCGTTTTGCTGCTGGCTGTCCTGGCCAGCGCGCTGCACTTGGTGGGGGTGCAGTACGAGTCGCGTCGGCTGTTTTCTGAGCTCGACAAGGCGCATTCCGAAGCCCGTCGGCTCGCGACTGAAAATGAGCGCTTGCAGGTCGAAAACCGGGAGCAGTCCACTCCTTTGCGTGTCGAGGCGCTGGCCAAGACCAAGTTACTCATGCGCACGACGACGCCTGCCATCACCCACTATGTGAGCTATTCCGGTGAAGCTTTGCCCGAGGCGGCGCGTGGCCTTGCTACCGGCGTGCCGGGGGATGCGGGGCGTCTGCCATGAGTCGCAGCATTGCTTACACGTCCAACCCCTTGTTGGCTAGTCGAACACCTGTCTGGCGCAGCAAACTTATTGTGGCGGTTATTGCCCTTGGTTTTTTGGTCTTGGTGGCGCGTGCCACTTATATCCAAGTCATTGCCAATGATTTTTTTCAACGCCAAGGTGAAGTGCGCTTTGGTCGAACCTTGACCTTGCCAGCCAACCGAGGGCGCGTGCTGGATCGCAACGGGTTGATCTTGGCCTCCAGTATTCCTGCCCCCAGTATTTGGGCAATTCCTGAAGACGTGGAGCGTGATCCCGCACGCTTGCGCCAACTGGCCAAATTGTTGGGCTTAACCCCCGCTGAGTTGAATAAGCGCTTAGAGGACGAGGATAAAACCTTTGTTTGGTTGAAGCGACAGGTCGATGCGGATGTTGGAAAAAGTATTGCCGAACTGAATATCAAGGGCGTTTACCAGCGCAAGGAGTACCGGCGTCAATACCCCGAGGGAGAGGCTGCAGCGCACGTGGTGGGCTTCACCAATGTGGAAGACATCGGGCAAGAAGGCGTCGAGCTCTCTTTCAACAAGGCCTTGGGTGGTCACTCGGGTTCGCGTCGCGTCATCAAAGACCGACTAGGCCGGGTGGTGGAGGTGGTGGGTGACACGGTGGCGCCGGTGGACGGGCAAGATTTACAACTGAGTATTGACAGCAAGGTTCAATTCTTCGCCTATCAAAAACTGCGCGATGCGGTTCAGGTCCATAAGGCCAAAGCAGGCAGCGTGGTGGTTTTGGATGCCATCACAGGAGAGGTGCTGGCGCTGGCCAACTACCCGAGCTACTCACCCGACCAGCGCCACAACCTGAGTGGGGGGCAATTGCGCAACCGGGCGCTGACTGACACGTTTGAGCCCGGTTCGGTCATGAAACCCTTCACCATCGGCTTGGCCTTAGAGACCGGTCGGGTGAATCCCCAAACGCGCATCGACACGGGCAACGGGCGTTTGACCATCACTGGCTCGACCATCACGGACTCCCACGCCAACGGTGTTTTGACCGTGGAAGGGGTGATTCAGAAGTCCAGCAACGTGGGAACCACCAAAATTGCCATGCAAATGGAGCCGCGTGAGATGTGGGACTTGTTCTCGCGTGCGGGGTTTGGGCAAAAGCCTGACATTCGCTTTCCTGGCGCGGTGACGGGCCGACTTCGGCCCTTTAAAACGTGGCGGCCCATTGAGCAGGCCACCATGTCGTACGGCTATGGCTTGTCCGCCTCCTTGTTTCAAATGGCACGGTCTTACACCGTGTTTTCTCATGATGGCCAAATTATTCCGGTGACCATGCTCAAAAGCAGTGAACCGGCCGTGGGCACTCAGGTGCTGTCCGCGCGCACCGCAGGTCAGGTTCGCAAAATGCTGCAAATGGCGGCTGGGCCGGGCGGCACGGGGCAAAAGGCGCAAACCATTGGGTATTCCGTGGGCGGCAAATCGGGCACCGCGTACAAGCAAGTGGGCAAAGGCTACGGCTCTGCTGGCAATCGGAAATACAGGGGCTGGTTTGTGGGCATGGCCCCCATTGAGCAGCCCCGCATCATTGTGGCCGTCATGATTGATGAGCCGACCGCCGGCCAATACTATGGCGGCGCGGTGGCCGCCCCCGTGTTCAGCGAGGTGGTTCAGCAGACGCTGCGCATGATGGGGGTTCAGCCTGACATGGCGGTCAAGCCCCAAATTGTGGCGCAAGCCGTTGAGGAAAACTTGTGATGCAAGAAATGTTAACGCCCGAACAGGCCGCCCAGTGGCTGCGCCGCCGCGTGACGGGCGAGTTGCGCACGGACAGCCGACTTGTCCAAGCGGGCGACGGGTTCGTGGCGTGGCCCGGCGCGGCCACCGATGCGCGACAGCATGTTGCTACCGCACTGGCGCAAGGGGCCTCGGCTTGTTTGGTTGAACGCACAGGCGTGGAGGTGTTCGGCTTTGAGGACGAACGGGTGGCCAGCTACTCGCAACTCAAAGCAGGCAGCGGCCCCATTGCGGCGGACTACTTCGGCCGACCCAGTGAAGCGTTGAATGTGGTGGCCGTGACGGGTACCAATGGCAAGACTTCGGTGAGCTGGTGGTTGGCGCAAGCGCTATCAAATTTGAAGCGTGTTGCACCCATTCCATGCGGTCTAGTGGGCACTTTTGGCATGGGCCGACCACCGAAGCCGCGTGGTGCGTTTGAAGAGCCCCCCCGCTGGGAGACCCACCTGCGCAGTACGGGCATGACCACGCCGGACCCTGTGCTGCTGCAGCACTATTTCCAACAGCTCGTGCAGGAAGGCGTTCAAGCCTGCGCCATCGAGGCGTCTTCCATTGGCATTGAAGAGCGCCGCTTGGATGGCACGCGCATTCACACGGCCGTCTTCACCAATTTGACGCAGGACCATCTCGACTACCACGGCACCATGGCAGCGTACGGGTTGGCGAAAGCCAAACTGTTTGCCTGGCCAGGGCTTGAAGCCGCAGTGATCAACATGGACGATGTGCAAGGGGCTGAACTGGCGGCTTCAATGGGCAGTGCGTTGCCTGCGCTGTGGACCGTGTCGTGTGTGGGCCCCGCTCGGCTGCAGGCGCGTGACATTCATTACGACGCGCAAGGTCTTCGTTTCACTTTGGTGGAGGCTTTGCAAGATGACACCGGCGGTGAAGAAAGCCACGCCATGCAAACCCGCTTGATTGGCACCTACAACGTGGCGAATGTGTTGGGCGTGCTGGGGGCCATGCGTTCTCTGGGGGTGCCATTGGCGGCTGCGGTGGACGCTTGTCATGATTTGACGCCGGTGCCGGGCCGCATGGAGTGCATTGGCGGGGTGAATCAACCGCTGGCGGCGGTGGATTATGCCCACACGCCCGACGCCATTGGCAAAGCCTTGGAGGCGCTTCGCCCGCTTGCCGCCCAGCGCGGTGGTCAACTGTGGTGTGTGCTGGGCTGTGGTGGTGATCGCGACGCCAGCAAGCGCCCCTTGATGGGGGCCATGGCCGCGTGTCACGCCGATCACGTGGTGGTCACCAGTGACAACCCGCGTGGTGAAAAACCCGAGTTCATCATCAGCCAAATTTTGTTGGGCTTAAGCGGCCACCAGGCACTCACCGTGCTGCCCGACCGTGCTGAGGCCATTGCCTACGCTATCCGCGCGGCGGCACCTGAGGACGTGCTGTTGATTGCAGGCAAAGGCCACGAGGACTACCAAGAAGTCATGGGCACTCGGCTGCCGTTTTCAGATGCGGTTCAGGTGCGCCAAGCACTGGCGGCGTGGACGCTCCCCACGGTTACCCAGGAGCCACCCCATGACTGACATGATGACGCTGCAACAGGTGAGAGATTGGTTGGGTGGGGCGCGGCTGGTTGCCAATGACCTCACTAGCCGTTCTGTGATGATTCGCCGGGTTCACACCGACACGCGCACGATTCAGCCGGGCGATCTTTTCGTGGCCTTGCGTGGTGAGCGTTTTGACGCGAACACATTTGTGGCGGAAGCCAAAGCGCGCGGTGCGGTGGCGGCACTGTGTCAGGGCGACGCTGACGCGGCGTTGCTCGCCGCCGGTTTGCCAGGGCTGGTGGTGCCCGATGCCAAAGCCGCGCTGGGTCAACTCGCTGCCGCTTGGCGGGCGCAATTCACCCTGCCATTGATCGCCGTGACGGGGAGCAACGGTAAAACCACCGTCACGCAAATGATGGCGGCCATTTTGGCGGCCTTCAAACCCGGGGCCTATCTCGCGACGCAGGGTAATTTCAACAACGACATTGGTGTGCCGTTGACCTTGCTGCGTCTGCGCGCTCACCATGAGGTGGCCGTGGTTGAGCTGGGCATGAACCACCCGGGTGAAATCGCTGCATTGGCCGCCATGGCCCAGCCGACCGTCGCGCTGGTGAACAACGCGCAGCGCGAACACCTGGAGTTCATGGCCACGGTGGAGGCGGTGGCGCAAGAAAATGGCGC
>JAGODZ010000043.1:0-3240 GCA_017997975.1 Rhodoferax sp. | reverse complement strand
CGGCATTTTGAATCGATGGAGGCGTTGCAGGCCGCAGTTAAAGCTGAGGTGCCTCGGCTTGCCAGCGTGTTGGTCAAAGGCTCGCGTTTTATGAAGATGGAACGGGTGGTGGCCACACTGACCGACCACCTGTCACCCCAGAAGGACACCACGCCCATGGCCAACCTATCGAAACCCGGGGTGCCCGCATGTTGCTGATATGGGCCCAATGGCTGCAGTCCGTGAACGCCGATTTCGGCTTTTTGCGGGTGTTTCAGTACCAAACTTTTCGCGCCCTGATGGCCGCCGTCACCGCTTTGCTGATGGGGCTGATGGCCGGGCCGTTTGTGATTCGACGCCTGGCAGAACTCAAAATTGGCCAGCCCGTGCGCGGCTATGGCATGGAGTCGCACCTGAGCAAGAGCGGCACGCCCACCATGGGCGGGGTGCTTATTTTGTTGTGCATTGCCATCTCCACGCTGCTGTGGGTGGACTTGAGCAACCGATTCGTCTGGATTGTGCTGCTGGTCACGTTGGGCTTTGGTGCCATTGGCTGGGTCGATGACTGGCGCAAAGTGGTGCACAAAGACCCGGAGGGCATGCGCTCTCGCGAAAAATACCTCTGGCAGTCGGTGATTGGCTTGGTGGCCGCTTTGTATTTGGCCTTCAGCATTTCCGAGAGCTCCAATGCGCGCGTGCTGGAGCTGTTTTTGGCTTGGATTCAATCCGGGTTCGATATGACCTTGCCGTCCAAGGCCAGCTTGCTGGTGCCGTTTTTCAAAGAAATCACGTACCCGCTGGGCGTGTTGGGCTTCGTGATCTTGACTTACCTCGTGATTGTGGGTTCCAGCAACGCGGTGAACCTGACCGATGGCTTGGACGGCTTGGCCATCATGCCCGTGGTACTCGTGGGTTCTGCGCTGGGCTTGTTTGCTTACGTCACCGGCAGCGCGGTGTTTTCACGCTATTTGTTTTTGCCGCACATTCCGGGGGCGGGTGAATTGTTGATTTTCTGCTCGGCCATGGCAGGCGCGGGTCTGGCGTTTTTGTGGTTCAACACGCATCCGGCGCAGGTTTTTATGGGCGATGTGGGTGCGCTGGCGCTGGGCGGCGCGTTGGGCACGGTGGCGGTCATCGTGCGCCAAGAAATTGTGTTGGCCATCATGGGCGGCATCTTTGTGGTGGAAGCGCTGTCGGTGATGTTGCAGGTGAGTTGGTTCAAATTCACCAAAAAGCGCTACGGGCAGGGTCGGCGGCTGCTCAAAATGGCCCCCTTGCACCACCACTTTGAGAAAAGCGGCTGGAAAGAAACGCAAGTGGTCGTGCGCTTCTGGATCATCACCATTCTGCTGTGCCTGGTGGGCTTGTCCACCTTGAAGCTGAGGTAAGCACGACGTGACACACCTTCAAGATCAACACGTTCTTATTCTGGGCCTGGGTGCGTCTGGCCTCGCGATGGCGCGTTGGTGCGCCCGACAAGGGGCTGCGGTGACGGTGGCGGACACCCGCGCCGAGCCCCCGCAGCGGGCCGCCTTGCAGCGCGAGGTGCCCACGGCGCGTTTCATCAGCGGCCCGTTCAACGCGGCGCTGGTGGAAGGCACGGAGGTGCGGGCGGTGTTTCGCAGCCCCGGCTTGGCACCCTCTGAGATTGCTATTATTTTGGAAGCTGCTTGCGCAATTGGGGTATGGGTTAGCGGTGAATTAGGCTTATTTTCTCAAGCCTTGGCGGACTTGAAGGGCCGCCAAGGTTACGCGCCCCACGTGCTGGCCATCACCGGCACCAACGGCAAAACCACGGTGACTTCACTCACCGGTCAGCTGGTGGGCCGTGCGGGAAAAACAGTGGCGGTGGCGGGCAATATTGGCCCATCGTTGCTCGACACCCTGAGCGCTCACTTGGATGCCGAGACGCTGCCCGAGGTCTGGGTGCTGGAGTTGTCCAGCTTCCAACTCGATGGTGAAGAGGCCTTCGAGCCCAGCGCCGCCACGGTGCTCAACATCACCCAAGACCACTTGGACTGGCACGGCAGCATGGACCGTTATGTTCAGGCCAAGTCACGTGTTTTTGGCCTGCAGACTTTGATGGTGCTGAACCGGGAAGACCCGCTGGTCATGCGCTTGTTGCCTGCGCCGGTCAAGGTGAAGTTGCAGCGCCCCGTGGTGCGGCCTTATGTGACTTTTGGCGGCGATATGCCTAAGCGTCCGGGTGACTTTGGCATTGAAGAGGTCAACGGCATGGTCTGGCTGGTGCGCGCTTTGGAAGCCGATGAAACCCGAAAAAAGCGCAAAGGGGAAGAGGAAGAAATTCACATCCAGCGCCTCATGCCTGCCGATGCACTGCGCATTCGGGGTCGCCACAACGCCATCAACGCACTGGCCGCACTGGCGCTGACCTGTTCTGCGGGCTGTGCGCTGGGGCCGGTGTTGTATGGCCTGCGCGAATACCGGGGTGAACGCCACCGGGTGGAACCCATTGGCCTGCTCAACGACGTGGAGTTTTTTGATGACAGCAAAGGCACCAACGTGGGGGCGACGGTGGCTGCGCTCAACGGCTTGGGTGCCGATCGCAAAGTGGTGATCATCTTGGGCGGAGAGGGCAAGGGCCAAGACTTCTCGCCGCTGGCCGCCCCCGTGTCCCGCCATGCCCGGGCGGTGGTCTTGATCGGGCGTGACGCCCCTTTGATTCATGCCGCACTGCAAGACTGCCGTGTGCCCTTGCTGCAAGCGCAGTCCATGGCCGAGGCGGTGGCGGTTGCCAATGCACGGGCCCACGCAGGCGATGCGGTGCTGATGTCACCCGCTTGCGCCAGTTTTGATATGTTTGACAACTACGGCCACCGCGCAGCGGTGTTTGTGCAGGCGGTGGTGGATTTGGCCAGCGCTGCTGGCGTGGAACTGGAGGGCGCGGTATGAGCGGTATCGCCAGTCGGATGTCGAGCTGGTTTGCCAGCCTCAGCGCACCCGCCGGTGATGTGTTGCCGGTGCGCCTGGGCATGTCGCGCCGCGCGGCGACCGGCACCCAGCCTTCCGGCAACACTGGCTTTGACCAGCCTTTGGTGTGGGTCACGGTGGCGCTGTTGGCGTGGGGGCTGGTGATGGTGTACTCCGCCTCGATTGCCATGCCGGAAAACCCTCGCTTTGCGCGTTACACCCACACTTATTTTTTGATTCGTCACGCGGCTTGGTTGGTGATCGGTTTTGTGGCGGCCTTGTTGGCTTTCCAGGTGCCAGTCGCCACCTGGGAGAAATCGGCTCGGGGCC
>JAGODZ010000042.1 GCA_017997975.1 Rhodoferax sp. | reverse complement strand
TGTGGTCACTGAGCGACCCCACGAGCCCTGGGACATGGGCGTGTTTCAGTGCGTCGGCTTGGACCCGAGCGCGCACCGCTTTGTCTTGCTGAAATCTCGCATGTACTGCCGCCCGGTTTTTGAGCCCCTCGCACACGCCTTGGTTGAGTGCGACAGCGCGGGGGTGACCAGCTCGGATTACGCGCTGTTTCCGTTTGTCCACGTGAAACGCCCCGTGTTTCCGCTGGATCAATTCTGATTTCCGATTTTTTGCTTTAGCCCAAGAGAATCACCATGACCACCGCCACCACCCCGACCATCGACACCCTGCGCATCAACGGCGAACGCCTATGGGCCTCGCTCATGGAGCTGGCCCAAATAGGTGCCACGCCCAAAGGCGGTGTCTGCCGCTTGACCCTCACCGACTTGGACAAGCAGGGGCGCGACCTCGTGCTGCGCTGGGCGGTTGAGGCCGGCATGACCGTCACCATCGACAAAATCGGCAACGGCTTCATGCGCCGCGCGGGGCGCAACAACAGTCTGCCTCCCATCATGACCGGCAGCCACATCGACACCCAGCCCACCGGGGGCAAGTTTGATGGCAACTACGGTGTGCTGGCAGGCATTGAGGTGGTGCGCACGCTCAATGACCACGGCATTGAGACCGAAGCGCCCATTGAAGTCGCCTTTTGGACCAACGAAGAGGGTTCGCGCTTTGTACCGGTGATGATGGGCTCAGGCGTGTTTGCCAAAGCTTTCACGCTGGAGCATGCCTATGCCGCCACGGATACCGAGGGCAAGAATGTCAAAGACGAGCTGGCCCGCATTGGCTACATTGGCGACCAAGAACCCGGCGATCACCCGATTGGTGCATATTTCGAGACCCACATTGAGCAAGGCCCCGTGCTGGAAGACCACGATGTGACCATTGGCGTGGTCAGCGGCGTGCTGGGCATTCGCTGGTTTGACTGCACGGTGACTGGCATGGAGGCCCATGCGGGCCCCACGCCCATGGCACTGCGCAAAGACGCGCTGCAGGTGGCGACTCACATCATGCAAGAAACCGTGGCCGCTGCGCTGCGCCATGCACCGCATGGCCGGGGCACGGTGGGCATGGTGCAAGTGTTTCCCAACAGCCGCAATGTGATTCCGGGTCGGGTGAAGTTCAGTATTGACCTGCGCAACAGCACCGATGCGTTGGTGGACCAAATGGCCGACGAGGTGAAAGCCTTTGCGGCCAAGTTGTCTGCTGAGACGGGGATGGAGGTGAAGATCGAACCGTCATCCAGCTACTCGGCGATTCGTTTCCACAAAGACTGTGTGGACGCCGTGGGCCGTGCCGCTGAAAAACTGGGTTACTCCAACATGCCCGCCGTCTCAGGGGCCGGACACGACGCGGTTTACATGGCCAGCTTGGCCCCTTCGGGCATGATCTTTATTCCGTGCAAAGACGGCATCAGCCACAACGAAATCGAAGACGCCAAGCCTGAGCACATCACCGCTGGGTGCAATGTGCTGCTGCATGCGATGTTGGAGCGGGCAACGGTGGTGTGAGCGGTTGAGCGGCTTCGCACCGCTTGACTCCTTGCGCAGTACTTATAAGGCAAATCGGCCTCTAACCCACGCCCTGATTGCGCAAGCAGCTATGAATTTGAGAGTAATGGGTCGCGTTAACGCGACGTCATCTGCGATTTGAAATGGTGTCTGGAGTGATCCGTCGGTCACACTGGTGTGCGCAATCTGCGCAGACCCTGCTGAATCGCAGTTGAACCACGTGTTGAACTGCCGTTCAAACAACGCCGTGGCGCGCGGTGGCTGCACCGAACCGTCCCAGCCCCATCTCCACCAGCCCTTCGGGGCGGCGCAGCAGAAACAACGCTTCCAGTCCCATGCGCTGCGCCATGGCCAAACCTTCGCCGGGGCCGGCCACCAGCAGAGCGGTAGCCCAGGCGTCGGCGTGCATGCAGGTGCGCGCCAGCACGGTGACCGAGGCGACGGCGTTGTTCACGGGTGCGGCGCGGCGGGCGTCCATGCTGTGGGCCAGGCGCGCATTGCCTACTTCTAGATAGCGCCGGTAGTCGCCTGAGGTCGCCACGGCCAAGTCGTGCAGCTCGATGACACCGTGCGCCGTGCGCCGCCCCGCCTCGGGGCTTTCGAGCGCCACGGCCCAGGGCACACCGCTGGCCTGGCTGCCCACGGCACGCAGCTCACCATCCAGCGCCACCAGCGCCTGCGGCACGCCGTGTTGCTGCAGCACGGCGGTCATGCGGTCCACCGCGTAGCCTTTGGCAATGCCGCACAAGTCGAGCTGCAAAGGGCATCGCTTGCGGGCGCGGCCTGCGGGCAAGTCCAACTCTAGGCACTCGTGCGTGGGGCGCGGTGCGGCCTGGCGCGCGGTGTGGATCGCTGCGGCGTCGGGGGCATCGCGCACTGCGCCAAAACCCCAGGCATCGACCATCGCCCCCACGCCCGGATCAAACGTGCCCGCACTCAAGCGGCAGATGTCGAGTGCGCAGACCAATACCTCCCGCAGTTCCGCAGGCAGGTCCACCCAGGTGTCCACAGGTGCGTGGTTCAGGCGCATGAGGGCGCTGTCGGGCTTCCACGGCGACATTTGGTCGTCCACCTGCGCCACGGCGGCGGCCAGGTCTTGCTGCAAGGCCGCCAAGTCTTGGCTGGCATCGGCGTCCACGGTGGCGGACCAGCGCGTGCCCATGGTGGGGCCGTGCAGAGTGGTGCGCTTAGCGGGGGCAGCCGCTTTAAAAGAGGTCTTCGGCATAGCGATCCTTGGTTTTGAGCTGTGCCACGTTCAGGTTCAGGGGCACGAGTACCTCGTTGAGCGCGTCGGTCACGCCCTGCGCCATGGCGCGGCTGCCACACACGCGCACGATGGCACCCTGCATCATCAACTCGCGCACGCGCTCGGCGTCGCGGCGCAAGGCATCCTGCACATAACCGCCACCGTCTGGCACGCGTGAGAACGCGGTCTGCACACGGGCCACTCGCCCTTCACCCAGCCAGCGCTCAATGTCGGGGCCAAAGTAAAAGTCTTGCGTCGGGTCGCGCCCGCCAAAGTACAGGTGCACGGGGGTTTTCCCTTGATTGCCACGGATAAAACCGACCAAGGGGGCGACACCCACGCCCGCCCCAATCAGCAGCAAAGGCCGCCGCTTGTGCGGCTGCGCAAAGCCGGGGTTGGAGCGGATGAAAGCGGCGATCGGCTCCCCCGGCTGCAGGCCCAGCAGGTGGGTAGAGCACAGGCCGCCCGGCAACTGGCGCACACAGATGTCCAAAAACCCGTCGTCCGAGCTTGACGCCAAGGAGTAAAAACGCGGCACCGCCGAGCCCGGCGGCACGATGCCCACCAGATCACCCGCCGAAAAGTGCGCCAAGCCCTGCCCGCGCAGGCGTGCCATCGCCCCTTGCTCGGGCCACGAAAAGCGCAGAATCGCCGTGGGTTCACCGCTACCACCGGGATAGTCTTGCCGTGCCACCAGCGTGAGCGCGGTGGTGGGCGGTAGGCGCGGCACATGGTCCAGCACAACGGGTTCGCCCAGTGCCTGCGCCAAGTCACGGCCCCAGCGCGCGAACTGCTGGCTCGATTGCTGGTGGATGCTCTCCAGCGGCAGCAGCGCGGGCCAGCCTTGGGCACGCAAGGTGTTCTCCAGCACCTCGGCATAGGCGCAGAAAGCCGGGTATTGGCGGTCGCCAAAACCCAACACCGTGACCGGCACCGCACCGGTGTTGAGCTTGGTGATGCGCTCCAGCGCGTGACTGGCGTGAGCCGGGGCCTGGCCGTCGCCATAAGTGGCCGCCAGCACAAACACCTGCTTGGTCGCCACCGTGGTTTGGAAATTCTCCAGTGCGCTGGTGTGCACGCGGTGGCCGCTTTGGCTTAGCGCGTCGTGCAGCGTCTGGGCAAAGCCCCAGGTGCTGCCGCCTTCACTGGCGACGAAGATGAGCACGTCGGCCTGCGCCAGCGGGCTGTTGCCGGTGATCTGCGGTGCTTGGCAGCGGGCCTGCCACCAGATGATGACGCCCGACAGCCAAAACAGCAGCACGCTGGCACCCACGAGCCCAAGCACCACCGCCCAGGGCCAAGCGCTTTCGCCGGTGTGCAGCACCACCGCCCAGTCGTAGATGCGTTGTGCCACGGTGGCGTCTTGCCAGGCCAGCATCTGCCCCGAGTAGCGGTCAATCCAGCCCTCGCCTTGGGCGGTGGCGACCTTCCAGGTGTCCTCTGGGTCGGCAGCATCGGGGAAGTTGAGCTTTTTCAAGTCCTGGACGGTGAGGCTTTGCAGCGCAGAAAGCGGGGCACCGGGCAGTGAAGGCAGTGCCGTCTGGCCCGTGGTCACCGAGACCGCGTCCGGTTCAACACCCGCGTCCAACGCCACCAGCCCCAGGGTCGAGGCGCTCATGGTCAGCGCCGTGAGCGAGGTCAGGCACAGCAGCGCCAATACCACCCGACCCGTGACCACGTGGATGCGCTGCGCCAGCGAGCCGCGCACCTGCGCCGCCAGCCGCCGCCAGCCGCCCATGCGGCGCAGCAGCAGCACGAGGGCAGACACGCACAACACCGCCATGGCCAGTGCCGTAGCCGCGGCCCCCCAGCGCCCGGCGTCACCCAACAGCAGCGAGCGGTGCAGGTTTTTCACCCAGCGCGGCAACGCTGACGGTTGCCACGCGCCCAGCACCCGACCATCGGCCGGGTCCACGTAGTGCGCCTGTGCTTGGTCGCCCACAAAGCCAAACACCACGATGGCACCCGAGGGCAGGTGGCGAATTTCCTCCGCACCGGGCATGGTGCGTGTGACGCGCTCCACCAGCGTGGCCACCGGCAGGCTGCCCGGCGCGGCGGGGGCCTGCCACGCCTCCTGCACCGGGTCAAACGCCAAAAGAGCGCCGCTGAGGCCCAGCACGACGGCCAGCGTGCCAATCGTTAAACCCAGCCAGCGGTGAATTTCCTTCCAACCCATGGACCTGTCCTTTACTGCAATTGAAAGGTCAGCGACTGGAGGTACTGCTTGCCGGGCTGCGGCTTACCCGCGTTACCAGTGGTCAGCGGCACGCGGATCTCTGACGGACTGTCGCGCAGGTCTTCCACGGCGGCGTCAATGCGAATCTCATAACCGGCGTCAATCAGGGCATCGGCAATGTCGGCGGTCACCTTGAGCGTGCGCCCTGCCCCCACGCTGGCACCGGTCACGCCGTTCAGGCGCTTGGCGTCACCGCTGGAGAGTCGGTTCCAGTCGGACAGGTGCTTGTAGTACTTGGCTTTGCCACCGGCCACCCACAGCGTGCCGGCGTAGGCACCTTTGGCGTCGGTCAGGTAGGCGGCGACGTAAGCGCCGTTGCCGCTGTAGTTCTTGAGCTGGGCGCTTAAAGTGACTTGGCGGCTGTGCGCCAAGGCGGGAAGGGCCAGCACGCAGGCGGCGGCCAAAGTGGTCAACAGAGGTTTGGACATGGTGATGTTCCAGTGTTATTTTTGGGGGAGGAAATTACTCAATCTGGCCGCGCGGCGCGGTGCCAGGGGTGAACAAGGGCGATGGCGCAGCGGTGCTGCCCGATGGTGGCGCGGCCTGATCACGATCGCGGTCGCGTTTTTGGGAGGACTCGCCGCCCCGTTGCTTCATCTTCACCACCTTCAGGGTTTCTGGGTCGATCTTGGCTTTGAAGCTGCGGCCTTGGGCGTCGGTGCCGCGAATTTCATAGCAACCATCGTCAATTTTCAGGCGCTGGACTTGCCAGCCCTGCTGGACGGCCATCTGTCGCACGGCTTCGCGCGACTGCCAGCGGTTCATCGGCGCATTGCAATCGTCATCGGCCACAGCCGGTAGGGCCGCCAAGCCCAGTGACACCGCCAGCACGCCATGGCGCAAGGAGAAAGGGTGTTTCATAAAGGCTCCTTTAAAGAAATTAACGCATGACAAACGATTCGCGGTGCAAACGCCAGCGATTCGGGCCACGGGCGTGCGCGTGCAGCGCATCGCCCAAACCCTGGGGACCGCAAAACCAAATATCCAGCGGCCCGGGGGCGTCTTGCAAATCTTGCGGCCTGAGACGCTGGCCCTGGGCTTCGCTGTGCACGGTGAGCGGCACCGGCGGCACGGCCTGCGCGCACAACACCCGCAGGCGCGCCAGCAGCGGGTCGCGCCGAGCGTCACGGGTGCAGTAGTGCATGGGCACGGGGGTTGGGTCGCTGCGACCCGTGCTCAGGCCCGGTTGGCGCGCTTCCAGCAGTGCCAGAAAAGGCGTCACGCCCACGCCTGCCGCCACCCACACCTGCTGGCGTCGGCGTGAACCCTTGCCGTCAAAGCGGCCATACGGCCCTTCAATGTCCACGCGCTGCCCGGCGCGCAAACGCTGCTGCAGGGTGCGGGTGTAGTCACCCAGCGGTTTGATCACCAAACGCAGCAGCCGCTCGCCCTCGGGGCTGGTGCCCAACGCGTGCGGTGCACTGGCAATGGTGAAGGGGTGGGCACCTTCCGTGCCATCAAAGCGCACAAAGACAAACTGCCCGGCGCGGTGCCCGCGCCAGCGGGGAGGCATGGCGCAAATCACCTCAATCGGGGCATCCGTGCCCGCATCGCCCAGCGCCTCGACCGACTGGATGCGCCCCGCATGGCTGCGCGAGCGCCCGATCCAACCGGCCAGCGACCACACCGCCGCCAAGCTGCCCAGCGCCAGCAGCGTGCCCATGAGCAGGCCCAGCGGCAACGCCCAGAAGGTCAGCGGCATCAGCGCCACCGCATGCAACACCAGCGCAAGGAACAGCGCGGGCATGGCGCGGTGCAGCAGGTGCCAATGCTTGTAGGGCAGCAAGCGCGAGAGCAGTGTGAGTGCCACCATGGCCAGCAGCAGGTAGAAGGCCCACTCGCCCAAGTCTTTGGCAAACCCTCGGGCGTCAGTCAACCAGGGCAGCACGGCGTCGTGCTCGGGCCTGCCCACACGTCCCCACAAAGACTTGATCAAGCCGCTCGATTCTTTGGCGCCCCAATGGCCCATGGCGCTGAGGGCGGCGGCGATGCCGGTCCATTTGTGCAAGCGGTACACCTGGTCCATGCCACCCATCAGGCGGTCAAACAGCGGCAGGCGCAGAGCGAGCAGCATGGCCAGCGCCATCAGGCTGATGCTCCACAGTCCCGTCAAATAGAGGGCATGCTGGCGCACCTGCCACCACCCCAAGCCAGCACCTTGCGCATCAACCAGGGGTGTCACGCCCAAGTCAGGCGGCACCACCGCCAGCCAGGCCAGGGTGATCCCCAGCAACCCAATTCCCAGTACCACTTTGATCCGCATGACATGGTCCTTTTTTCTCGTTGAGGGCCATTGTGGAGAACCTACCTTGAACGAATGCTGAAAGGTGCGTTCACCTCCCGTTCATCCACCCCAGCGTAAAAAGTCCCTCTATGGCTTCTTTGAATACGCCCCCCCTTCGCCGCCTGATGCTGTCGTGCGTGGCCCTGTGCCTGCTCGGCGCAAGCCCGCTGTTGCGCGCCGATGACGACGACCATGGCTCCCACGAGCTGGCGCGCCAGGCCCTCGAACAAGGCCGGGTTCTGCCTTTGCGAGCTGTGTTGGAAAAAGTCGAGCGCGACTACCAAGGTCAGACGTTGAAGGTGGAGTTCGATCAGGACGACGGTCGCTTCCTCTATAAAATTCGCCTGCTGCAAAACGATGGCCGCATGGTCAAACTCAAGGTCAACGCGGTGGACGGCAAGGTGCTGGAGACCAAGCGCAAGGAACACGGAAAGGACAGGGATGCGCATTCTCGTCGTTGAAGATGAACCCACCCTGTGTGCGCAATTGGTGAGCGCCGTCGCGGCAGCCGGGCACACGGTGGAAAGCGCCAGTGATGGCGCCATCGCCCACTACCTGGGCGACTTGGAAGACTTCGACGCCGTGGTGCTGGACTTGGGCCTGCCCACGCTGGACGGCCTGTCCGTGTTGCGCCGCTGGCGGGCGGCGGGGCGCACCATGCCGGTGCTCATCCTCACGGCGCGCAGTGCCTGGCATGAAAAAGTGGCGGGCATCGATGCCGGTGCGGACGACTACCTGGCCAAACCCTTTCACATGGAAGAATTGCTGGCCCGACTGCGCGCCCTGCTGCGCCGCGTGGGGGAACACACCAGCGCGCAGTGGCAATGCGGGCCAATTCTGCTCGACACGCGCCAGGCCCGCGTGCTGGTGGACGGCCTGCCCCTGCCCCTCACCAGCCATGAGTTCAAGCTGCTGTCGCTGCTGATGCAGCGCAAAGGTGACGTGCTCTCGCGCACCGAGCTGTCCGAACATATCTACCCCCACGACAGCGACCGCGACTCCAACACCATCGAAGTTTTTGTGGGCCGCCTGCGCAAGAAATTGCCCGTGGGCAGCATCGAGACGGTGCGGGGACTGGGCTACCGGCTGGTGGACGTGAGTCAAGCGACGTGAGAACGGGGTCGCTGCGCCTGCGCCTGCTGGCGGGCACGCTGGCCTGGATGCTGCTGGCCATTGTCTTGGTGGGCTGGGGTCTGCGCGCCTTGTTCCAAGACCACGTCACCCAGCAATTGCAGGCCCAGTTGGTGATGCAACTCGACCATCTGAGCGCATCAGTCGATTGGATTCCCCCAGGCCGCGTCAGCGTCAGCCCCATGGCGGCAGACCCGCGATTGGCACAACCCTTGTCAGGTTTGTACTGGCAGATTGACCGATTGGGCACCGCGCCGCAGGCTGGCGTGGCACGCTCGCGCTCGCTGTGGGACCAGGTGCTGCGCTTGCCCGAGGCACCCCCGTCCTACCCCACCAGCGGCTACAGCGTTTTGGCGCTGCTCGACGCGCAGGGCCACCAACTGCTCGCCGTGGCGCGCCCCCTGCAACTGCCCGAGGACGATGCGCCACCACTGCGCTTGGTGGTGGCAGGCGACACGACGCTGCTGGCCGAACCCCTGCAACGCTTTACCCACATGCTGCTCATCGCGCTGGGCCTGCTGGCGCTGGGCCTGGCCGTGGCCATCGCCGTGCAATTACAACTGGCGCTGCGCCCGCTCCAGCTCCTGCGCGCGCGCCTGAGCGGCGTGCGCAGCGGTGCCGCCGGGCAGTTGGAGGGCCGCTTTCCGAACGAGCTGCAGCCACTGGTCAACGAGTTCAACCACGTGCTGCAAGAGAACGCCGACATGGTGCAGCGTGCCCGCACCCAAGCCGGTAACCTCGCCCATGCAGTGCACACGCCCCTGTCCATTCTCGCCAACGCCGCCGCGCGAGAAGACACCCCGCTGGCTCAGTTGGTGCAAGAGCAGGTGAGCACCGCGCGCCGTCAGGTGGACTACCACCTCGCCCGAGCGCGCGCCGCTGCGGCTGTGCGCGCCACGGGCCTGCGCACCCCCGTCTTGCCACCGGTGCAGGCACTGCTGCGCACCATGCAGCGCCTGCATGCGGCGCGCGCCTTGTCGTTTGAACTCGCGCCCCAGGCGCAAGACCTCGCTTTTCGTGGCGAAGAGCAAGACCTGTACGAACTGCTGGGCAACCTGATCGACAACGCCGGCAAATCGGCGCGCCAACGCGTGGTGGTTGATGTTCAGTGGTCACAGGGTCAGTTGTGCCTCACTGTGGATGACGACGGCCCCGGCATTCCCGAGGCCGAACGCCAGCACATGTTTGAGCGCGGCGTGCAGCTTGACGAACAGCGCCCCGGCTCAGGCTTGGGGCTGGACATCGTGCGCACCCTAGCCGAAACCTATGGCGGCAGCGTCAAGGCGCAAGCCTCGCCCCTGGGCGGTGCGCGTCTGCACCTGTGCCTGCCCGCCGCCGAAGACGCCTGATGGCCCACCTGCGCCGCACCCTGCCGACACCGGCAATGGCAGCCGGCGGGGAATGTGGCGTGATGCTGCGCTAACCCGACCTGCGTTGTGGGGCCTGAGCAGTGACGGCGATGAATAACAAATAGGCCTCTAACCCTTACCCTGCCTGCCCAAGCAGCTCCTGTATTAGGAGCAAATTGAACGCGCTTGCCTCCTGGCCACTGGGGTCTATCAGCCGTTGTAGAACCGGCCAACACCCCTAGAATCAATCAGCCGGTGCCCCGCCGCCTTCCTCTGCCCGTCTGATCGAGAATCACTGAACCCATGACCGACTCCCCATTCAACTACGCCCCCGCTTCCCACAAACCGAGTTCTGGCGTCAGCGAGGAGCAGATCGAATACGGCTTCATTGGCACACTGCAAAACCTCAAATACGACTACCGCGCTGATATATCTGACCGCGCCTCGCTGGAGCGCAACTTTCGCAACCAATTTGAAGCCCTCAACCGCGTCACCCTGTCTGACGGCGAATTTGCCCGCCTGCTGCTTGAGCTCGTCACCCCCGACGTGTTCACCGCCGCCCGCACCCTGCGCAGCATCAACGCCTTCACCCGCGACGACGGCACCCCGCTGAACTACACCTTGGTCAACCTCAAAGACTGGTGCAAAAACACCTTCGAGGTGGTCAACCAACTGCGCATCAACACCGACAACAGCCACCACCGCTTTGACGTGCTCCTCCTCATCAATGGCGTGCCCTGCGTGCAGATTGAGCTCAAAACGCTGACCATCAACCCGCGCCGAGCGATGGAGCAAATCGTGGACTACAAAAACGACCCCGGCAACGGCTACAGCAAAACGCTGCTGTGCTTTTTGCAGCTCTTCATCGTCAGCAACCGCAGCAACACCTACTACTTCGCCAACAACAACGCGCGCCACTTCGCCTTCAACCAAGACGAGCGCTTTTTGCCCATCTACCAGTTTGCCGACGAAGCCAACCAAAAAATCACCCACCTCGACACCTTTGCCGAGACCTTTCTCGCCAAATGCACGCTGGGTGAAACCATCAGCCGCTACATGGTGCTGGTGGCCGTGGAGCAAAAGCTGCTCATGATGCGGCCCTACCAGGTCTATGCCGTCAAAGCCATCGTGGACTGCATTCACCAGCACTGCGGCAACAGCTACATCTGGCACACCACCGGCAGCGGCAAAACGCTCACCTCCTTCAAAGCCGCCACCCTGCTCAAAGACAACCCCGACATTGAAAAATGCCTCTTTGTGGTGGACCGCAAAGACCTTGACCGCCAAACCCGCGAGGAATTCAACAAATTCCAAGAAGGCTGCGTGGAAGAAAACACCAACACCGCTGCGCTCGTGCGCCGCCTGCTCTCCAACGACTACGCCGACAAGGTCATCGTCACCACCATTCAAAAGCTCGGCCTGGCCTTGGATGAGAACAGCAAGCGCAACCAACAGCGCAAAAAGAACGACCAGCTCACCTACAAAGCGCAATTGGCGCCGCTGCAAGACAAGCGCATCGTCTTCATCTTTGACGAATGCCACCGCTCCCAGTTTGGCGACAACCACCAAGCCATCAAAGCGTTTTTTCCCCAGGCCCAGCTCTTCGGCTTTACCGGCACCCCCATCTTTGAAGCCAACGCCAGCCGCACCCAAATTGAGGACGAGCAGGCGTCGATGAAGACCACGCAAGACCTGTTTCAAAAACAGCTGCACGCCTACACCATCACCCACGCCATTGAAGACGCCAACGTGCTGCGTTTTCATGTGGACTACTTCAAGCCCGAAGGTAAAAACCCGCCCAAGCCCGGCGAAGCACTGGCCAAAAAAGCCATCATCGACGCCATTTTGGCCAAGCACAACATCGCCACCGGCCAGCGCCGCTTCAACGCCGTGCTGGCCACCGCCAGCATCAATGACGCCATTGAATACCACCGCCTGTTTGCCGCCGCGCAACAGGCCCAGCTCGACGCCGACCCCACCTTCGTGCCGCTGAACATCGCCTGCGTGTTCTCACCCCCCGCTGACGGCGATGCCGATGTCAAGCAAATTCAAGACGACCTGCCGCAAGAAAAGCAAGGCAACGAGCAAGACCCTGAGGGCAAAAAAGCCGCCCTCAAAGCCATCATGGCCGACTACAACACCCGCTACTGCACCAATCACACCGTCAGCGAGTTCGACCTGTATTACCAAGACGTGCAAAAGCGCATCAAAGACCAGCAGTGGCCCAACGCCGACTACCCCGCCGCGCAAAAAATCGACCTCACCATCGTGGTGGACATGCTGCTCACCGGCTTTGACTCCAAGTACCTCAACACCCTGTACGTGGACAAAAACCTCAAGCACCACGGCTTGATCCAAGCCTTTTCACGCACCAACCGCGTGCTCAACGGCACCAAACCCTACGGCAACATCCTCGACTTTCGCCAGCAGCAAGACGCGGTCGATGCCGCCATTGCCCTGTTTTCAGGCGAAAAAACCGCCGAACAAGCGCGTGAAATTTGGCTGGTGGACAAAGCCCCCGTCGTCATTGGCAAGCTCGACGCCGCCGTGCAACAACTCGCCACCTTCATGCAATCGCAAGGCCTCACCTGCGCCCCCGAAGCCGTGCCCCAGCTCAAGGGCGACGCCGCCCGCGCCGCCTTCATTGGCCACTTCAAAGAAGTGCAGCGCCTCACAACCCAGCTCGACCAGTACACCGACCTCACCCCCAGCGACGCCACCGCCATTGAAGCCATCTTGCCCCTCGGTGCCCTGCAAGGCTTTCGCGGCGTTTACCTAGAAACCGCGCAACGCCTCAAAGCCCAACGCGACCCGCACAACAAAGGCGACCCAAACGCCAACGGCACCGCCCTGGAGGTCAACCAGCTCGACTTTGAGTTTGTGCTGTTTGCAAGCAGCGTCATTGACTACGACTACATCATGGGCCTCATGGCCCGCTTCTCCAGCCAAGGGCCGGGCAAACTCACCATGAGCCGCGAGCAACTCATTGGCCTCGTCCAAAGCGATGCCAAGTTCATGAACGAAGGCGACGGCATTGCCGCCTACATCAACACCCTGAAAGCCGGCGAAGGTCTGAGCGAGGCCACCATTCGAGACGGCTACACCCGCTTCAAAAATGAAAAAGAGGCCGCCCAACTGACCGCCATTGCCACCCAACACGGCCTCGCCCCCGCCGCCCTGCACACCTTGGTGGACGGCATTTTGCAGCGCATGATTTTTGACGGCGAACAACTAAGCGACCTCATGGCCCCGCTCAACCTCGGCTGGAAAGCCCGCACCCAAGCCGAACTCGCCCTCATGGCCGACCTCGTGCCCCTGCTCACCCAACGCGCCCAAGGGCGTGACATCTCGGGCTTGAGCGCGTATGAGTAGCCCACCCCTCACCGAAGCCGCGCTGCCCTACCGGGGCATGGGCAGCGGCATCCCCCGCGCGCTGGGCGAGTGGCCGCAAATTGAGCTGATCAGCGAGGTCAGCGGCAACCAGTTCACCGCCCTGGTGCGGCGTCCCCAAGGGCAGTGGGAGGGGCTTGCCGACCCCATAAGCGGACAAGTCAAGGCCCCAGTCGAGGCCCCAGTCCAGGCCCCAGTTTTTTTAACCGAAACGGACAAAAAAATAATTGCTGCATTGGTGTCTGAACCGCTGGGCCGCAGCCCCTTGTTGGGTGTGCTCGGCTACAGCCAACCCACCGGTAACTACAAGGTGGCCATGGCCAAGCTGCTGCAAGCAGACCTGATTGAACGCACCCTCCCCGACAAACCCAACAGCCGCCTGCAGCAATACCGCCTCACTGAGCAAGGAAAGGGCTTGTTGAAATGAGCCACTTCTTATGAACAATGCCCCAATGACCGAAACCCACCGCATTGAATTCAAGCGCGAACTTAACGCCGAACTCGACTTGGAGAAAGAAGTCATCGCCTTTCTCAATAGCTTTGAAGGCGGGTTCATCTACCTTGGCATCGACAAAAACGGGCAGCGCCTGGGGGTGGCCGATGTGGATGGCGACATGCTCAAGGCCAAAGACCGCATTAAAAACAACATCAGCCCCTCCGCCATGGGTTTGTTTGATTTGGTGGAAGAAGAAGGCCCGCCGGGCGTGCACTGCATCAAAATCATCGTCGCCAGCGGCAGCGAGAAGCCTTACGCCAAAAAGAAATACGGCCTCAGTGAGAAAGGCTGCTTCATTCGCCTTGGCACGGCGGCAGAGCCCATGCCCGTGGCCATGATCGAAAAGCTGTTTGCCAGCCGCACCCGCAACTCCATTGGCAAAATCAAAGCCCACCGCCAAGCCCTGAGCTTTGAGCAACTGCGCATTTACTATGAGGAAAAGCGCAAACCACTGGGCCAACAGTTCAAAACCAACCTAGAACTCACCACCGACGACGGCGCGCTCAACTACGCCGCCTACCTGCTGGCCGATGAGAACGGCACGTCCATCAAAGTGGCCAAGTACCGGGGCAAAGACCGCATCCACCTGACAGAGAGCAACGAATACGGTTACTGCTCCCTCATCAAAGCCACTAAAGCGGTGCTCGACAAGCTCGACCTTGAGAACAAAACCGCCAGCACCATCACCGCCAAAGAGCGCATTGACCGCCGTCTGTGGAGCGCCATTGCCCTGCGCGAGGCCGTGATTAACGCCATCGTCCACAACGACTACACCCGCGAAGTGCCGCCCAAGTTTGAAATCTTTGCCGACCGCATCGAAATCACCTCCGCCTGCGCCCTGCCCGAAGGCCTGACGCAGGCCGAGTTTTTTGAGGGCTACTCCATCCCGCGCAACAAAGAGCTGATGCGCGTGTTCAGAGATTTGGAGATGGTGGAACACCTGGGCTCGGGCCTGCCCCGCATCACTGAGTTTTACGGGCCAGAGTGTTTTCGCTTCACCGAGAACTTTTTGCGCATCACCTTTGCGGCCAGTGGGCCGGTTTACGCTGAAGAGGCAACCGCCGCCGACCCAGTCGCCGACCCAGTCGCCGACCCAGTCGTCCCGCCAATCACAGGGCAAGTCACCGACCCGGTACAGCGGATTTTGCAGACGCTGACGCAGGGGCCACTGGCCCCGTCAGACATTCAACAACGGCTGGCGCTAAAACACCGTCCCACCTTCAGGGCCAACTATTTGCGGCCCGCTTTGGAGCAAGGATGGATTGAACCCACCCTGCCCGACAAACCCAACAGCCGCTTGCAGCAATACCGCCTCACAGACAAAGCAAAGGACACACCATGGTCTTAGGTAACAAACTTCACATCACCAGCCAGGTCGAACTTAACCGGGCTGAAGAAAAACTGAGCAAGCAAAAAGCCAAACAACTGTTTGAAAGCGGCGACATCAACCAAGTGGAAGTGGGCACCTTTTCCGGGTTGGCCCACATTCACGCCTACTTGTTTGGCAATGTGTATGACTTTGCCGGGCAAATGCGTGACGTCAACCTGGCCAAAGGCAATTTTCGGTTTGCCCCGGTCATGTATTTACAGCAGTCGCTGGCGCACATCAGCGCCATGCCGCAGCAAAGCTTCGATCAGATCATTGAAAAATACGTGGAAATGAACGTCGCCCACCCGTTTCGCGAAGGCAACGGGCGGGCCACACGCATCTGGCTGGACTTGATGTTGAAAAAAGAATTGCAACGCGTGATTGACTGGAACGCGGTGGACAAAGCCGAGTATTTGTCAGCCATGGAGCGCAGTGTGGTGAAAGATTTGGAGATCAAACACCTGCTCAAGGGTGCGCTGACCGACCACATCAACGACCGAGAGTTGTACATGAAAGGCATTGACGTGAGTTACTACTACGAAGGCTACAGCGAATACCGGGTGGAGGACTTGTGAGCCACAGCGACGCATAATTTAGGGTGTTTTTGGCCTCTAGCCCATTAAAAACGTGCGCAAGCAGCTATCAATTTTGATTGATTGGTATGCGCAGCTTGGGTTGTACTCAACCCAACCCAACATCTGGCCTGAACCGGGCCGAAGAAAAACTGAGCTAAAAACAGGTGGAACCATGAGCCAAAAAACGCCAACGAATGCCACGAAGGAAGAGGCTAAGCCGACGCTGGTGCCTAAGCTGCGATTTCCGGAGTTTCGGGGGGACGATGGTTGGGAGTTGAGTCAACTAGGCACCTTTTTGACAGAAAGCCGCCTTCCTGGAAGCAAAGGGGATGTCGCTAAAAAGATTACCGTCAAACTCTGGGGAAATGGTGTCTTTGAAAAGAATGATGCAATTCAGGGCAGCGTCAATACACAGTATTTCCAGCGCAAGGCCGGGCAGTTTATTTACAGCAAGCTTGATTTTCTAAATCAGGCATTCGGAGTTGTACCGCCGAGTTTGGATAACTTTGAGTCCACCGTCGATTTGCCATGTTTTGACATTGCTGAAGGGTTGAACCCCGTGTTTCTTCTGGAATATGTGAAGCGGAAAGATTTTTACGAAAGAGTGGGTGAGGCTGCCGACGGCAGTCGGAAAGCGAGACGAATCCATGCTGAAACATTCCTCTCGTTCTCCGTGGGTCTTCCGTCTACAACCGAACAACAAAAAATCGCCGACTGCCTGAGTTCGGTGGACGAGTTGATTGCGGCGCAGGCCCGAAAAGTGGACGCGCTCAAGACCCATAAAAAAGGGCTGATGCAGCAGCTTTTCCCCACCGAGGGCGAAACCCAACCCCGCCTGCGGTTTCCTGAGTTTCGGGATGCGGGGGATTGGGAAGAGATAACTCTTGGGGAACTTGTGGAAGTTGCTTCAGGCCAAGTCGATCCGACGCAGCAGCCTTACTGCGACATGCCGCATATCGGCGGTGAAAATATTGAGTCTGACACAGGAAATCTCCAAGGCGTAAAGACAGCGAGCGAACTTGGGCTTATAAGCGGCAAGTACCTATTCGACGGAAGCAATGTTCTTTACTCGAAGATTCGCCCGGCACTGAACAAAGTGGCGCTTCCAGATTTCGTGGGAATTTGTAGTGCCGACATTTATCCGATCCGTCCTGCTAATCAAAGGCTGGACCGGATTTACCTCGCCTACCTACTCTTTTCCAATACCTTTCTGAAATACGCCACAAAACACTCGGCCCGAAGCAAAATTCCAAAGATAAATCGCGATTCACTTTTGGCCTATCAGCTGTTCATTCCGTGTCTGCCTGAGCAAAATCGCATCGCCTCCTGCCTCACCTCCCTCGACGACCTCATCACCGCCGCCACCCAAGAACTCGACACGTTCAAGACCCACAAAAAAGCGCTGATGCAGCAGCTTTTCCCCTCGGCGCCGGGAACTGCCCCATGAGCGGCTTGATTCTTTACACCACGCAAGACGGTAAAAGCCAAATCCAGCTTCGGGCTGATCTGGACACGGTCTGGCTGACGCAGCTCGAAATGGCAGAGCTGTTCAATGCGACCAAACAGAACATCTCGCTCCACCTGAAGAACCTCGTTGAAGACGGTGAGTTGGATGCGGAGGCAACTGTCAAGGAATCCTTGACAGTTCAAACCGAGGGGGGGCGTAAGGTACAGCGCCAAGTTACCCTTTACAACCTCGACGCCATTCTGGCCGTGGGCTACCGGGTGCGCTCACCGCGTGGTGTGCAGTTTCGGCGCTGGGCGTCCACGGTGCTCAAGGAGTTCCTGGTCAAAGGCTTTGTAATGGATGACGAGCGGCTGAAGAACCCGGACGGTCGCCCCGACTACTTCGACGAGATGCTGGCGCGCATTCGCGACATTCGGGCCTCAGAGAAGCGCTTTTACCAAAAGCTGCGCGATCTGTTTTCTTTGTGCAGCGACTACGACACAACGGACCAAGCCACGCAGACCTTTTTTGCCACGGTGCAAAACGGCTTGCTCTACGCCGTGACGCAAAAGACGGCAGCCGAACTCGTGACCACCCGGGCCAACGGCGACGACGCACACTTTGGTTTGCTGCATTGGAAGGGTGTCCAAGTGCGCAAGCAGGACATTCTGGTGGCCAAGAACTACCTGACCGAAGACGAGATTGACACCCTGAACCGGCTGGTGGTGATCTTCTTGGAAACGGCTGAACTGCGCACCAAAAACCGACAAGAGATTCGCATGGGTTTTTGGCGGCAGAGTGTGGACCAGATCATCAGCTCCAACGGTTTTCCTGTGCTCACGCACGCAGGCACAGTCAGCCACGCGCAGATGGAAACGAGAACGAACACGCTGTACCTTGACTTTGACCAGCGCCGAAAGCAGCAAGAGGCACAGCAGGCCGACCGCCAAGACGAGGCCGAGCTGAAGGCGGTGGAGACCAAAATCAAACACCGCTCAAAAAA
>JAGODZ010000041.1 GCA_017997975.1 Rhodoferax sp. | reverse complement strand
CCCTTATACTGACTGGGGGAAGCGCTCTACATTCAGGAGCAACTTGTTGCCCTGTCACAGCAGTAATTCACCTTTCAACGCTCTTTCAAATAAGGCCGTCCGAGGGCTTGAGGGGCCACCGCCTTGCCAATAAAGCCTGCCAGCAAAATCACCGTCAGCACGTAAGGCAAAGCCTGAATCGCCTGCACCGGCACCTCGCCAATGCCAGGCAAGCGCACCCCCTGCAAGCGGATGGCGGCGGCATCCAAAAACCCAAAAAGAAGACACGCCCACAGCGCGTTGACCGGATGCCACCGACCAAAGATAAGCGCGGCCAGCGCCATGAAACCCCGTCCTGCCGTCATATTTTGAGAGAAAGAAGCACTTTGCGCGAGCACCAAGTAACTGCCCGCCAGACCGCACAAGATGCCGTTCAGCGTGAGCGCCATGTAGCGCAGGTGCGTGACCGAGACACCTGCGGCATCCACCATCTGCGGGTTCTCACCCACCGCTCGCAAACGAAGACCAAAGCGGGTTCTGAACAGCAGCCACCATGTGAGGGGCACCAACAGCAAGGCCAAGTAAACCATGCCGTTGTGGCTCAACAGCCCCTCGCCCAAGATCATCCCAATCCACGGCAAGCCACGCGCCGCTTGGGCCAATTCTGGGAACAAGGGTTGGATGCGAACCTCGGTCGAGACGGGCGGCGTTTGACCACCCTGAGAAAACCACGCCACCCCCAGCACCACCGTTAATCCAGCGGCAATGATGTTGATCGCAACACCTGACACCACCTGATCGCCCCGGTGGCTGACACACGCCAAACCGTGCATCCAGGACAAGACCATCCCCACACCCATCGCCGCCAGTAAGGCAATGGTCATGGAGCCATACAGGGCGCCCGTTGCACCCGCCGCAAAGGCGGCAAACAACATCTTGCCCTCCAGCCCAATGTCCACCACCCCCGAGCGTTCGGACAGCAGTCCCGCCAAAGCGCAAAAAATCAAGGGGGTGGAGACCCTCAAGGTTGAGGCCAACATGGCCCCCAACATGGCTTCATCCATGGTGATCTCCTGACGTCACAGACGGTTTTGTGGAAGGTAAAAGGGCCGTCACGGCCCCCAACGCCCGAGCCACCCAAGGTGCAATGACATACACCATGGCACCCGAGAAGAGAACAATAAAGCCTTGCAACATGACCACCATGTCGCGGCTGAAACCGCTGACCTCAAAGGCGACCTCCGCCCCGCCTTGGAACAACGCGCCAAACAACACGCTGGCAAAAATAATTCCCAAGGGGTGGTTGCGCCCCATCAAAGCCACTGCAATGCCGGTGAACCCGGCCCCACTCACAAATTCAAGCAGCAGCTTGCCATTGACTCCGGCGATTTCGTTCATGCCGACCATGCCGGCAAGCGCGCCAGAAATGGCCATACCAATGATGACTTGGTGTTTGGATTTGATACCGGCGTACTCGGCTGCACTGGGGCTTGACCCCACGGACCGCAAGTGGTAGCCGGCACGGGTGCGCCATAAAAACAGATACACCCCCAACGCGGCCAACAAGGCCAACAACAAACTGATATTCAAAGGTGAAGCAGGCCAATCCACCCCTAACCAACCCAGCGCGTCCCGCATGCTGGGCAGTTTGGCGGAGTCAGCAAAGGGTTTACTTTCGACCGACATCACGCCAGGCGGGCGCAAATGGTTCACCAACAGGTACACCAGCAAACTGCTGGCAATAAAGTTGAACATGATGGTGGTGATGACCACGTGGCTACCCCGGTAGGCTTGCAGGTAAGCCGGTACCGCGGCCCACGCCATACCAAACAAAGCGCCAGACACCAGCATCAAAGGCAGCATGATCCAAATCGGTAAAAACGCTGAGAACCAGAGCGCCACCAAGCCGGTACCCAAACCGCCCAAGATGGCCTGACCTTCGCCGCCAATATTGAACAAGCCGCCATGAAATGCGACCGCGACCGCCAAGCCCGTGAAAATAAAGGTGGTGGCGTAGTACAAGGTGTAGCTCAAACCACGGGGCGTTCCGAAGGCCCCGTAAATCAGCACCGTGATCACCTCAACCGGGTCTTGTCCAATCAAGGCCACCACACCGGCTGCGGCCATCAGGGCGACAAACAAACACACCGCAGGCAATAAAACCAAGTCAGCCCAGCGGGGCAACGCATTGGGGGTGTTCATTCGCCGTCTCCCGTCATCAACAGACCCAGGCCCGCTTCCGTGCAGTCCTCAATGGCCAACTCCCCGGTGATTCGCCCCTGGTTCATGACAATGACCCTGTCTGACAACGCCAAAATTTCGTCTAATTCGCTCGACACCACCAACACGGCACAACCCGCATCCCGCATGGCCCGAAGCTGGCTGTAAATAAATTCAATCGCACCAATATCGACACCCCGAGTGGGTTGGCCCACCAACAGCACTTTCGGGGCCTGCCCCAACTCGCGCGCCAGCACCAGTTTTTGTTGGTTACCGCCCGAAAACTTGCTGCTCATCAACTCCGGGTCTTGGGGGCGCACATCGAAGCGCTCCATCATGTGGGTCGTTGCCTGGCGCATTCGCCCGTGGTCCATCCAGCCCCGACTGGCGTATTCCGGGAGACCGTCATAGCCCAGCACGGCAGACTCCCAAGCCACAAAATCCATCACCAAAGCACGCGCATGCCGATCTTCAGGGACATGGGCCAATCCCAGCACCCGCGCTGTGTGCGGGTCCAACCAGTGGGCGGGTTCAAACGTCTGCCCCACCAGCGTCATGCTGCCCACAGCGGGTTGAAGCAAGCCACTCAGCACGTCAATCAACTCACTTTGCCCGTTGCCAGAGACGCCCGCCACCCCCACAATTTCTCCTGCACGCAAGGTCAAACTCACGTCGTTCAACCGAACCACGCGCATGGCATCTTGAATTTGGAGATGACGGGCCTGCAGCAACACCACCCCCGCTTCTGGCCTAGCGGCCTCAACGCGGCCGATATTCACCTTGCGTCCGACCATCGCTTCAGCCAAGCCTTCAAGGGAGGCATGGGCAATGTCCATTTCCTCCACCACACAGCCTCCTCGCATGACGGTGACGCGGTCACACAAACGCATCACCTCTTTGAGCTTGTGGGTGATCAAAATAATGGTGGTGCCCTGCTCCCGCAGCAGTTTCAGCACTTCAAACAAATGGCCAGTTTCTTGGGGGGTGAGCACCGCCGTGGGCTCATCCAGAATCAAAACTTTGGCACCCCGGTACAAGGCTTTCAGAATCTCTAAGCGCTGGCGGTCCCCCACTGACAGGTCGCTGACCAGCGCGTCCAGCGCCACTTGCAGACCCGTGGCCTGCATCAGTGCATTCAACTTGGTGCGCACGGTTGCATCCGCCCGGCCCAGCAACCAGTGCGGCTCCGCACCGAGCATGACGTTTTCCAAAGCCGTCAGGGTGTCAACCAACATGAAGTGCTGGTGAACCATGCCAATGCCCAAGGCGATGGCTTCGTCCGCATTGCGGATGGTGGCGAGTTTTCCAAAGACTTCGATACTGCCGCTATCGGCTTGGTAGAAGCCATACAAAATGGACATCAACGTGCTTTTGCCGGCCCCGTTTTCCCCGACCAGACCATGCACAGTCCCCTGGGCCACCGCCAACGCCACGTTGGCGTTGGCCGCCACGGCACCGAAGCGCTTGTTGATCCCGGTCATTCGCACCGCCAGATCGGCCTCACCGGATGTCAAGCTGGAGTGTGGACTCAAAATTCGCTCCTTTAGCGCACAAAATCAAACAAAAAACCCACGGAACACAGCGCGCCGCGGGTTTCAGGTGGGGCGACTGAGGTGTCAGAGAGTCGGCCCAGGCCCCCTCACAACACCCTTCGCTTTAGTACTTGCAGGCGTTGTCTGCCATGTAGTCAGCAACCTTGATCTTGCCGCTCACAATGTCCGCTTTGGCCGCTTCAACCTTAGTTTTCATGTCAGCAGTGACCAACTTGGCGTTGTATTCGTCCATGGCGTAATCCACGCCGCCCTCTTTCAAACCTAAGACCGAGAGACCCGATTTGTGGTTTTTGAGCACGTTGTAAACCGCCACATCAACGCGTTTGATCATGGACGTCAACATGGTGCCGGGCTGCACGTGGTTTTGATTGCTGTCCACTCCAATCGCCAGCTTGCCACTGTCTTTGGCCGCTTGGTACACGCCGACACCCGTGCCACCCGCTGCTGCAAAAACTACATCGGCACCCTTGGCAAACTGCGACTTCGCCAGCTCACCGCCGCGCGCAGGGTCGTTCCATGCCGCGCCGGTGGTTCCAGTCATGTTGGAGTACACCTCCATTTTGGGGTTGGAGTACTTGGCACCCTGCTCGTAGCCGCACTGGAACTTGCGAATCAAAGGAATATCCATGCCGCCCACGAAACCGACTTTGCCGGTTTTGCTGGCCTGTGCTGCCATCACGCCCACCAAGAAACTGCCCTCTTGCTCCTTGAAAACCACCGACTGTACGTTGGGCAAGTCAACCACCATGTCGATGATGGCGAATTTCAATTTTGGAAACTCTTTAGCGACTTTTTCAATGCTAGACGCCTGGCCAAATCCAATGCCAATGATGGGGGTCGCACCGCGCTCGGCCATGCGACGAATCGCTTGCTCTCGTTGCGACTCATTGGAAATTTCAAAGTCGAGGTAATTGCTACCGGTTTCTTTTTTCCACATCTCCATGCCACGGTAAGCCGCTTCATTGAACGACTTGTCGAACTTGCCGCCCATGTCAAAAACAACGGCAGGCGCTGCAAAGGCCTGAAAACTGGCCACCAAAGCGGTTGCCAACAAAGTCAAACGCGTTGTTTTCATTCGATTCATGATTGTCCCGATTCTCTGTAAGTTAAGGGGTGTGCGCAAAAATAAAAGTATGACACAAGGGGGAGAGATTACATCCCCCCACATCCCCTGTGAAACAAGGGCTTTCCCCTAGCAGCCTGTCGGACTTAGGAATCGTCGGCTGCAAATCGACCGCAACGGGCTATTTTTCGCCGCTTTCTTACCCAATATCCAGATATTGGGCTGCGAAATCGTCAAAAACTATCCTCGCTGGGGCCGATTTTCGCTTTCAACGACCTAAGCCCGACAGGCTGCTAGTGAGATTCTTTGGCAAGCACAGCGGTTAACTCCAACCCCACCGCCGCCGCCAGCCGCGCATTGTTCAAAACCAATTGAATGTTGGCAGCCAAACTGTCTCCCCCGGTGAGCTCGCACACGCGGGCCAGCAAGAAAGGCGTGGACTCTTTGCCGCCAATGCCTTGTGCGCTCGCCTCTTCCAAGGCCTGCTCAATGGCACCGTCAATGAGGGCCCGAGGCATGGCGAAGGAGTCAGGAATCGGGTTGGCAATGACCATGCCGCCCTTCAATCCAATCGACCATTTGGCGTGCAGCACACGCGCAATTTCAAGCGGGCTGTTCAGCCGGTAGTCCACGGGGAACTCGCTGTCACGCGTGAAGAAGGCGGGCAAGGTATCGGTTTGGTAACCCACCACAGGCACGCCATGGGTTTCAAGGTATTCCAATGTCAAGCGCAAATCCAGAATTGACTTCGCACCTGCGCACACCACGGCCACCGGTGTCTGCGCCAGTTCCTGCAAATCGGCTGAAATATCGAAGCTTTGCTGGGCGTTGCGGTGCACGCCACCAATGCCACCGGTTGCAAAAATCTTAATACCCGCCATGGCCGAAATGATCATGGTGGACGCCACCGTGGTCGCGCCCATTTGTCCTGCGGCAATGACGAAGGGAATGTCTCTTCGGCTGACCTTGATCGCGTCACGTCCCCGCTTGCCAAGGAGCTCAATATCCTCCACCGACAAGCCCGCTTTCAAGCGGCCATCCATGATGGCGATGGTGGCAGGCACGGCACCATGGGCGCGCACTTCGGCTTCCACTTGCAGGGCAGTTGCTACGTTCTGCGGGTAGGGCATGCCATGCGAAATGATGGTGGATTCCAGGGCGACGACAGGTTTGTTGTCGCGCAAAGCTTGCTGCACCTCGGGGGCAATGTCTAAAAATTGGGGAATATTCATGAGGATGTGGACTCGGTGTGATGAATTGAAATCGACTGTCTGGCCTGAACGGCACTGACAGACAGGTGGGGGTGATTCGCAAACGGGCTGCCCAAGGTCAACTCGGCGCACGCCATGGCAAATGGTACAGCCTCTGCCAAGGTGAGCCCCGTCAGACGGGCATGCACCAGTCCCGCGAACAGCGCATCGCCAGCGCCCGAGCTGTTGACGACGCGCATGGTGGCGGCGTCACGCGCGCCCAGCACGCCCGCCTCGTCACACCAACACACGCCCAGCGCACCCCGGCTCACGACCACATTGCGCACGCCCAAGCGATGCAAAGCCAATGCCGCCGCTTGGGCCTCCTCGGTCGATTGAGCAGGCAAACCACTGAGCGCTTGGGCTTCGAGGTGGTTGACCTTGAGGGTGTGCAGGCCCGCCAACAGGCCCCGCAAGCGTTGGCACTTCTGCACGGACACGCCATCCACCATCACCGGCACATCGCCCGCCTGCGCGATCAACCACGCCAGCGACGCTGCGGTTAAATTGCAATCGAGCACCAGGCCCGCCGCGCCACGAATTAAGGCAACATGGGCCTGCAGCCATTCAGGCGTGAAGCGGTCGAGGATGGCCATGTCATTCACGGCCATGATCATCTCGCCGTCCGACCCATGAACGGACAGGTAAGTGGCGGTGCGCTCATCGGGCACCACGTGAATCTGGGCAACATCCACCCCAGCGGCGTCAGTGGCCGACCGGAGTGATCGACCAAACGCATCGTCACCCACCCCACTGATCAGGCGGGTGGCATGGCCTAGGCGGGCCAGATTCTCGGCCACGTTGCGCGCCACACCGCCGGGTGAGCAGTGAATCTGCCCTGGCTTGGAGTCGCCCTTGAGCCCCTCCCCCTGGGTTTGCGCCACGATATCCATGTTGGCGCCCCCGACTACAGTGACGAAAATAAGCGGCACAATCATCCTTTTTAAAAACCCGAAAAGAGACGTGATGATACTGGTTGCTGGCTCTGCCAACCTGGACTTTGTGGTTCGGGCCCCCCACATTCCCAGCCCCGGCGAAACCGTGCTGGGCCGTGATTTCAAGACCTTTCCTGGCGGCAAGGGGGCGAACCAAGCCGTCGCCTGTGCGCGTGCCGGTGGCGCGCCCACGCACATGCTGCTGGCACTGGGGAATGACGCGTTTGCGGCCCCCATTGAGGCGTCCCTGTCTGAAGCCCAAGTTCAGCTGCATTTGGTTCGCGTCCCCCAGCACCCCACCGGAACGGCGTTCATTTGCGTCTCCGATGAGGCAGAAAATGCCATCACCGTGGCCCCCGGCGCCAATGAACACCTGCAAGTCAGCGATTTGCCACCCCTGACAGGTTTTACCCATTTGTTGCTGCAACTTGAAACCCCACTGGCCACCGTCACGGCCTACGCCCAAGCCGCCAAAGCCCAAGGCGTGACCGTGGTCTTGAATGCCGCTCCCGCTCAGACCTTACCCGCTGAATTGTTGGATGGGGTGGATGTCTTGGTGGTGAACCAAGGTGAGTTGGCCACCGTCTCGGGTCACAACGGCAGCATTGCCGAGGCGCTTCAATGCATCACAACGCCCACCGTCGTCGTCACCCTGGGCCACCACGGCTGCGTGGCTCGCCGTCAGAGCCACTGGGTTTTGCAACCCGCCTTTAAAGTAACGCCGGTGGACACCACCGCCGCGGGCGACACCTTCTGCGGCACTCTGGTGGCCGCACTGGCCCAAGGCGCTGACATGGCTCAGGCTCTGCGCCAAGCCAGCGCGGCGGGGGCCTTGGCCTGCACCCAACTCGGTGCCCAGTCCAGCATTCCCCATGCGGCTGACGTCGCCGATTTTTTGGCATCGCAAGCACGTGAGCCCAGTTCCTCCGAACTGGAGGCGCTGCGAAATTTCTGTGGACTCGGCTGAGCTCCGCTAAAACGTCGACATGTGAGACCCAAAATATGAAAAACATCACCCCCCACAAAGTTATTTTTGACACCGACCCCGGTGTGGACGACGCCATGGCGCTGTACTACGCCTTCGCCCACCCCGACATTGACATCGTGGGCATCACCACCACCTTTGGCAACGTCTCCGTCGACCAGGCCGCAACCAACGCCCTGTATTTGACGGCGATTGCCAAACGGGCTATTCCAGTCACCAAAGGCGTCAAGTTGCCTTGGTGCAAGGCTGGCGAGGCACCGCCCGATTTCATTCACGGCGGTGATGGTTTGGGCAACCTGCCCTCCCGCGAAGGCACGGCCAACCTGCTTGATCCGCGTTCTTCTGCCCAGTTCATTGTTGACATGGCGCGGGCCCACCCGGGTGAGATCACGCTGGTCGCCGTGGGGCCGCTGGGCAACCTCAGTACCGCCCTCAAACTGGCGCCTGAACTGCCCACGCTGCTGCGCGAAGTCATCATCATGGGCGGCACCATCTCCGAATCTGGCAATGTCTCACCGGTGGCTGAAGCCAACATTTGGAACGACCCGCACGCCGCTGACCAAGTCTTCACCGCCCCGTGGAAACTGACCATGGTGGGTTTGGACGTGACGCATCAGGTGATCTTGCCCTTGAGCCTGTTCAAGCGCGTGGCCGACCACCACCGCCATGTCGCAACCGATGTGCTGCACCACGCAGTTAGTTTTTACGTTAACTTCTACAGCAACCTTCACCCCCATGTGGCGGCAGTCAATGGCTGCTACGGGCATGACGTGTTGGCGTTTGTGTACCTGACCAACCCCGAGTTGTTTGGGGTGAAAAGCGGCCGTATTCGCGTCGCAACCGAAGGCCTGGCCCAAGGCCAAACCCTGATGCGCCGCCACGACATCGACTACCCGCACGCGGGCTGGGGAGACGATATTCCCGAGGCCCATGCCTGCTTGCACGTCGATGCAGAGGCCTGCCACACCTTGATCGAAGCCACCCTGATGCGTGACTGGCTGGCGGCCTGAATGCACTGAGCCACCCCAAGGACACCCTCTATGCATTTGCCTGTTGTTGACTTTCAAAGCCCCACCGCTGCCGCAGATTTTTGTCTAAGCCTGCATGAAACCGGCTTTGCCGTGCTGCGCAACCACCCACTGAGTCAGTCGCTGGTGGAGGGCATTTACGCCGAGTGGCTGGACTTTTTCAAGTCAGACGCCAAGAACCACTACGCGCAAGACCCCGTCAAGTTTGATGGCTACTTTTCGCCGTCCATTTCTGAGACGGCCAAAAACCACACGAAGCGTGATCTGAAGGAGTTTTTTCACCTCTACCCTTGGGGTCGCTACCCCGCAGAGGTGTCCGATGCGGCGCAGCGCTATTACAAAGAGGGAAGCGACTTGGCGGTGACCTTGCTGAAGTGGGTGGAGGAACACTCCCCCGCCGACGTCAAAGCCCGGTACGCCATGCCCTTGCCCGACATGTTGGAAGGCAGCGACCACACGCTGTTGCGGGTACTGCACTACCCACCTTTGTCCGGCCAAGAAGAGGCAGGGGCCGTGCGCGCAGCGGCGCACGGCGACATCAACCTGCTCACGATTTTGCCGGCGGCCACTGAGCCCGGCCTGCAGGTGCTGGGCAAAGAAGGCGCTTGGCACGATGTGCCGTGTGACTTTGGCTTGCTGATTGTCAACATTGGCGACATGCTGGAAGAAGCTTCGGGCCATTACTACCCCTCCACCGTGCACCGGGTGCTCAACCCCACGGGCGAAGGCCGCTTCAAATCGCGTATTTCCTTGCCGCTGTTCTTGCATCCGCGCCGCGATGTGGTCTTGTCTGAGCGCTATACGGTGGGCAGCTACTTCGATGAACGCATGCAAGAACTGCGCGGTAGCAAGCCGAAGATGCAATAGCCCCTGCACTACTCTATATTAAATATGAGAATATAAAAATCATAAAAATGTAGTTTGCAATATAAGGAAGCCTGACTACAGTCGCTTCCTATGCATGATTTAGCGTTTGTTTTTGCGGGTTTTTTTGTCGGCTTTGTCGTCGGGTTGACCGGCGTCGGCGGCGGCTCATTGATGACGCCGATTTTGATCTTCTTCTTTGGCGTTAAGCCCTACCTCGCCGTCGGCACTGACCTGTTGTTTGCCGCCTTCACCAAGATGGGAGGCACCGCCAAACTGGCCCGAGCGCGCATCATTGACTGGCGCGTGGTGGGACAGTTAAGCGCTGGCAGCATTCCCGCCGCCTTGGCCACCTTGTATGTGCTGAAGCAAGTGGGGCCGGCCAGCGCCGAGGCTCAAGGGCTGATGACCACCACACTGGGTTTTGCCCTGCTCTTGACTGCAGCGGCGACCCTGTACAAGGCCATCAAAGGAAAGAAAGCGCCGATCACGATCGCCGCCGGCCAAGAAGAGAAAGCCGCTACGCCCTTGCACTGGGCGCTGCCGATTGTGTTTGGTGCCCTGATTGGCACCATGGTGACACTGACCTCGGTGGGGGCGGGGGCCATTGGTGTCACCGTGCTGATGATTTTGTACCCGCTGCTGCCGCTGCCCCGCATCGTTGCCGCAGACATTGCCTACGCGGTGCCGTTGACGCTGGTGGCCGGTTTCGGACATGCCTCCATGGGCTCCGTTGATTGGCCTTTGTTGGTTAAATTACTCGCGGGCTCCTTGCCTGGCATCTGGATTGGATCGCATGTCATGACCCGAATCCCCGAGCGCGCGATTCGCTCCCTGTTGTCGGTTTTGCTGGCGTATGCCGGCTTGAAACTGATTGCCCTGTAACCATGAGACATCGCTCACCGCTCACCACGGTGAGCACTGAGAGATAGAGAAAGACTGACCATGTACCACTACACCGACTTTGACCGCCAGTTCGTGCTCAATCGCGCCGACCAGTACCGCGACCAACTGGGTCGTTTTCTAGACGGCACGCTCAGCAACGACGAATTCCTGCCCCTGCGGCTGCAAAACGGCTGGTACGTGCAACGCTACGCGCCGATGCTGCGTGTCGCGGTGCCCTATGGCGAATTAACCAGTGCCCAACTGCGCGTGCTGGCCACCATTGCGCGCGACTACGACCAACCCAGTGCCGAGGTGTACAAAACAGCGTCCGACACGCAAGGGCAATTGGGCACCGTCAATATGCCCGTCGGTTACGGCCACTTCACCACCCGCCAAAACGTGCAGTTCAACTGGATTCCTTTGGACAAAAGTGCAGACGTGATGGACCTGCTGGCCACGGTCAACATGCACGGCATTCAGACCAGCGGCAATTGCATCCGCAACGTCACCAGCGACGAACGTGCGGGCATTGCGGTGGACGAGGTGGTGGACCCCCGCCCCTTTTGTGAGCTCTTGCGCCAGTGGAGCACCCTGCACCCTGAATACGCGTTCTTGCCTCGCAAATTCAAAATTGCCGTGTCAGGGGCGCTGGAAGACCGCGCCGCGACCCAGTGGCATGACGTGGGGCTGCACGTGCTGCGCAACGAAGCGGGTGAGATCGGCTTCAAGGTCATGGTCGGTGGCGGCATGGGCCGCACGCCGGTCATTGCCACCACCATTCGCGACTTCCTGCCTTGGCAGGAAATTTTGAACTACATCGAAGCCATCGTGCGGGTCTACAACCGCTGGGGCCGCCGTGACAACAAGTACAAGGCCCGCATCAAAATTTTGGTCAAGGCCGAAGGCCAGCGCTACATTGATGAGGTGGAAACCGAGTACCGCGAGATTGTGGAACTCGACGGCGCGCCCCACACCCTCACGCAAGCGGAGTTGGACCGGGTTTCTGCCTCATTTGTGCCTCCAACCCTTGCTGCGCCTGAGCAAGCAGCTATCAATACAGAAGCATTCAACCCCACACCGAAAGAAGCCATTGAATACGCGCGCTGGTTAAAGCAGAACGTGGCCCCCCACAAAAACCCTGATTTGCGCGCCGTCACCTTGTCCTTCAAACGCTTGGGTCAAGCCCCTGGCGACGCCACAGCCGACCAGCTGAACACCGCCGCTGATCTCGTTGACCGTTTCAGCGCCGGTGAAGTGCGCGTCACCCACGACCAAAACTTGGTGCTGCCTTGGGTGGCGGAGGCGCAGTTACCCGCCTTGTGGGCGGCCGCCCGCGCCGCAGGCTTTGCCCGCTCCAATATTCGCCTGCTGACGGACATGATTGCCTGCCCCGGCGGGGATTTTTGTGCCCTGGCCAACGCCCGCTCGATTCCCATCGCCGAGTCCATCACCGAGCGCTACCAAGACATGGACGAGCTGCACGACTTGGGTGAGATTGACCTGCACATCAGCGGCTGCATCAACTCCTGCGGCCACCACCACAGCGGCCACATTGGCATTTTGGGCGTGGACAAAGACGGCAAGGAGTGGTACCAAATTTCCTTGGGCGGCTCAGACGGCTCGGCCTTGAGTGGCCCGTCCACGCCGGGCAAGGTGGTCGGACCGTCCTTTGGTGCCAACGAAGTGCCCGACGTGATTGAGGCCGTGCTCGACACCTACCGCCAAGTGCGCCAGTCGGGCGAGGCCTTCATCGACACGCTGCGCCGTGTCGGCATGGACGCCTTCAAGTTGGCCGCCAACCAGGCCCGTCATAGCGCTGAACTTGAATTGGCTTGAAGGACTAAAAAAATATGAAATTGATAGCATCTACCCAACACGCAGCGCCGGTTACAGGCCAATTTGGCATCGAAGTGGGTAACGAGGTGGATCCGCGTGAGCTGAGCCTAGAAGGCATTCACCGCGTGGACCTGCACTTCCCCAAGTTCAACGATGGCCGCGCCTTCAGCCAAGCGGTGCTGCTGCGCCGCCGCCTGGGTTTCAAGGGCGAAATCCGCGCCACCGGCGATGTGCTGATTGACCAACTGGTTCAAATGCAGCGCAGCGGCTTTGACGTGGCGGTGCTGCGCGCTGACCAAAACCCCGAGGTGGCCCAGCGCCAGTTCGAGCGTTACGGTGCCTATTACCAAGGCGACGTGAAAAGCAAACCTTACTTTCTCGACGCAGGGGCCGGCATATGAGCGCGATTGACCTGAACGCCCGCGCCTCCCGCGACTTCGAGGCCAAACTGGCTGAAACCATTGCCCTGCTGCAACTGGCCGCGCTGGACTATGGCCCCTTGAGCGCAGGCAGCGCAGCGCGCATCACCCAAGCCTCCAGCTTGGGTGCAGAAGACGTGGTCATCAGCCATCTGATCAACATGCTGCAGCTCAACATCGGCATTTTTGTGCTGGAAACCGGCATGCTGCACCCTGAAACGCTGGCCTTGCTGGAGCGCCTCAAAGCCAGCTCCCGCGCCCCCGTTGAGGTGTTCACGCCGGTCAACGAGTCAGTGGTGCAATTTGTGGCCCGCGAAGGCAAAGACGCCATGTACACAAGCATCGAGCTGCGCAAAGCCTGCTGCGGCATCCGAAAAATGGAGCCCTTGGCCCGTGCGCTGGACGGCAAGGCAGCCTGGATCACCGGTTTGCGGCGAGAGCAATCCGGCGCGCGTGCTGACGTGCCCTTGATTGACACCAGCGATGCCGCCCGCGTCAAGATCAACCCCTTGGCCAATTGGACGTGGGGCGATGTGTGGCACTTCATCTCTGTGCACCACATTGACTACAACCCGCTGCACGACCAATTTTTCCCCAGCATTGGCTGTGCGCCGTGCACCCGCGCCATCAGTATGGGCGAAGACTTTCGCGCCGGCCGCTGGTGGTGGGAGGACGAATCAGCCAAAGAGTGCGGCCTGCACGTGAACCAATCCAGCCCCTTAGAGAAAGCGCCCGCATGAACGCCCGTACCAGAACCGAACACCTCCAAGCCATGTCCCACGACCACCGTCCCGACCACCTCAGCAACGCGCACCTGGACGCCCTGGAAGAAGAAACCATCTTCATCCTGCGCGAAGTGGCCGCCGCCTTCGAGCGCCCCACCCTGCTATTTTCCGGCGGCAAAGACTCGCTGGTGATGCTGAAGTGCGCCGAAAAAGCGTTTGGCATTGGCAACATCCCTTACCCGCTGCTGATGATCGACACCGGCCACAACTTCCACGAAGTGACCGACTTTCGGGACGCCCGCGCCAAAGAGCTGGGGGCCGAGTTGATCGTGCGCAGCGTGGAAGACTCCATGGCGCGCGGCACCGTGCGCTTGGCCCACCCGGGTGAGTCTCGCAATGTGCACCAATCGGTCACGCTGCTGGAGGCCATTGACGAGTTTCGCTTTGATGCCCTCATTGGCGGTGCCCGCCGCGACGAGGAAAAGGCCCGCGCCAAGGAACGCATCTTTTCCCACCGCGACAGCTTTGGCCAATGGCAACCCAAAGCGCAGCGCCCCGAGTTGTGGACGCTGTTCAACACCCGCTTGCAACCCGGCGAACACTTTCGCGTGTTCCCCATCAGCAACTGGACCGAGCTGGACGTGTGGCAGTACATTGCGCGCGAAAAAATCGAGCTGCCGTCGCTCTACTACACCCACAAGCGGGACGTGGTGGAGCGCAAAGGTCTGCTGGTGCCCATCACCGAGCTGACGCCCGCCAAAGAAGGCGAAGTGGTGGAGTCGCGCGATGTGCGGTTTCGCACCGTGGGCGACATCACCTGCACCTGCCCCGTGGCCAGCGTGGCCGCCACGGCCGATGACATCGTGATTGAAACGCTGGGCGTGGAGGTGAGCGAACGCGGTGCCACCCGCATGGACGACAAAACCTCAGAGGCTTCAATGGAGAAGCGCAAAAAAGACGGGTACTTTTAAGACCACCCCGCTCACACTGAGCCAAGACACGCTAATTGCATTGGATTTTTAAAATGACAGACACTATCGAATTAATAGCTACTCGCGCAATAGCGACGGGGTCTACAGCACCAAAAGACACTCAATCCGCACTTAAATTCATCACCTGCGGCTCCGTCGATGACGGCAAAAGCACGCTGATTGGCCGCTTGTTGGTGGACAGCCGTGCCGTGCTTCAAGATCAACTGGCCAACGTCTCCAAGACCGGCGAAGTGGATTTGGCCCAATTCACCGACGGCCTGAGCGCTGAGCGCGAGCAAGGCATCACCATCGACGTGGCTTACCGCTACTTCAACACCGCCGAGCGCAAGTTCATCATTGGCGACGCCCCGGGCCACGAGCAATACACCCGCAACATGGTCACCGCCGCCTCCAGCGCGGACGCCGCCGTGGTGCTGGTCGATGCCACCAAACTGAAATGGCAAACCAACGCCCTGGAGTTGCTGGCGCAAACGCGCCGCCACTCGCTACTGGTCAACCTGCTGCGGGTGCCCTCGATCGTGTTCGCCGTCAACAAGCTGGACGCTTTGGAAGACGCCTCCAAGCCTGAAACAGCAGGCCAAGCCGCCGTGGCATTTGACAACATTCGCCATGCGCTGCAAGCCTTCGCCACTGCGGCGAGCATCCCGGTGACGGCGATTGTTCCGATTTCGGCGCTCAAAGGCCACAACGTGGTGGAGTCTGCAAATGGCTGGTGCGGCTACCAAGGCGCCAGTCTGCTGGACATTCTGGAACAACTGCCTGCGACACCCGCTGAAACCGACACGCCGTTCTCTTTTCCGGTGCAATGGGTGGAGAAGTTCTCATCCTCCAGCGACACCTCGCAGGGCCGGCGGGTGTTCTGGGGCCGTGTGGCGACAGGTGTGGCGCGCGTGGGCCAACCAATCTCCGTCTTGCCCAGCGGCCAAACGGCCACCGTCGCTCAAGTGCTGGGCCATACGCGCCAACCCGGCGACGTCATGGCCGGTCACAGCGCGGGCGTGATCTTGGACCGCGAGGTGGATGTGTCGCGTGGCGACTGGTTGCTGGCCGTTGAGCCCCAAGCAGCCGATGCCGACGAGTTTGACACCCCACCCGGCCTTTTTAACCCCAGCCGCGAGCTGAACGCTACTGTGGCCTGGATGGACGACGAACCCCTGATTGCAGGCCGCGTGTACTGGGCCCTGCACGGTCACCGCTGGATCAAGGCCAAGATCAAACGCATCGTGCACAAGCTGGACGTCAACACCTTGGCTGAAGAAGACGCCTCCCAGCTGAACGCCAATGCCATTGGCCACGTGGAGTTGACCTTGCAAGAAGCCATCGCCACCCTGCCCTACAGCCGCTCACGGGTGCTGGGATCGTTGATTTTGGTGGACACGGCCTCGCACAAAACCGCCGGTGCTGTGCTGATCAACTGACCCATCGCAAGCGAAGTCGCCGCCCCTGAAGGCCCATCTGAATCTCATGGATCAGGAAACCCAATAAAATACAGGGTTTCCCCCCTACGCCGAAAACCAAAATGACCCACACCGTCACCGAAGCCTGTATCAAATGCAAGTACACCGACTGCGTCGATGTCTGCCCCGTGGACTGCTTTCGCGAAGGCCCCAATTTCCTGACCATCGACCCCGATGAGTGCATTGACTGCGCGGTGTGCATCCCCGAATGCCCGGTGAACGCCATTTACGCCGAAGAAGATGTGCCCGCCGACCAGCAGCACATGACCAAACTCAACGCTGAACTGGCTTTGCTGCCCAACTGGAAGAGCATCACCAAGCGCAAGGCAGAGCTCGACACCGCCGAAGAGTTTAAAGACAAGACGGGCAAATTGCCGCTGCTAGAGCGCTGAGCACCGCTGCCAGCATGGATCTCCAGCCCACCTCAGAGGCAATGGATCGCACCTTGGCGCACGATGGAGCCATTGAAACCAACGCCGTGATCATCGGCGCGGGTCCAGTGGGACTGTTTCAGGTGTTCGAGTTGGGGTTGCTGGAGGTCACGTGCCATGTGATCGACTCGCTGGCGTACCCCGGCGGCCAATGTGTTGAGTTGTACCCTGACAAGCCCATTTACGACATCCCCGCCGTGCCCGTGTGCACCGGCCAAGAATTAACCGATCGACTGCTCAAGCAAATTGAGCCTTTTGGTGCCACCTTCCACTTCAGCCAAGAAGTGGCGACCGTTGAACAGCAAGAAGATGGCCGCTTCTTCGTCGAGACCTCCAAAGGCACCCGTTTTTTAACCAAAACGCTCTTTATCGCCGCGGGTGTGGGTGCTTTTCAACCCCGCACCTTGAAAGTGGACGGCCTGCCCGCCTTTGAAGGCACCCAAATTTTTTACAACGTCAAAAACCCCGGCGACTTTGCAGGCAAAAACCTGGTCATCGTCGGTGGCGGGGACTCCGCCTTGGACTGGGCGCTGGAGTTCGTCAAAGACTCGCCGCACCAAGCCGAAAGCGTGATCCTGATTCATCGCCGCGACGCCTTCCAGGCAGCACCCGCCAGCATCGCCAAGATGAGGGCGCTGTGCGAGGCCCAAGCCATGCAGTTCATCGTGGGCCAGATCACGGGCTATGAAGACAAAGACGGGCGGCTCACCGGCGTCAAAGTCACGGGCGCAGATGCGGTCACTCGCGTGGTTCCGTTGGACGTGCTGCTGGTTTTTTTCGGACTCAGCCCCAAACTCGGGCCCATTGCCGACTGGGGCTTGGACATTGAGCGCAAGCAACTCAAAGTCGATACTGAAAAATTCTCCACCAGTATTCCCGGCATTTTTGCGGTGGGCGACATCAATGTGTACCCCGGCAAGAAGAAGCTGATCTTGTGCGGCTTCCATGAATGCGCTTTGGCCGCGTTTGGTGCCATGCCTTTCATCGTGCCGGACAAGAAAGTGTTTTTGCTCTACACCACCACCAGTCCCAAACTGCACAAGGTACTTGGTGTAGCGTCGCCAGTGTTCGATTGAATCGAATCTTTCGTGATTTGAATCTGCCCTTGCAGGGAGCGCGCCAAGAACATCACTAAATTACCCTGCCCGCTGATCAACCCCAAAAAACAACGCTATAATTTGAGGCTTATTCCTCGATAGCTCAGTTGGTAGAGCGCCGGACTGTTAATCCGTAGGTCCCTGGTTCGAGCCCAGGTCGAGGAGCCAAATTAGTGAATAAAAGTACTGATTTTTTAATGTCTAGCGAATTGAGCATTCAATTTAATTCTCGCAAGAGATTGACTAAAAATTAAGACCATATTCCTCGATAGCTCAGTTGGTAGAGCGCCGGACTGTTAATCCGTAGGTCCCTGGTTCGAGCCCAGGTCGAGGAGCCATTACAAGCCTTATAGGCATTAAAAAGCCTGCTACTTTATCGGTAGCAGGCTTTTTTCTTTGGTGTGCGTTTGTGTAATTCT
>JAGODZ010000211.1 GCA_017997975.1 Rhodoferax sp. | reverse complement strand
TGCTCGCGGGTTTGCAGTGCCAGGCGGTAAGTGGGGTGGCCATGGGCGTCCACGCTGACACCGACCAAGCGGCCGGGCATGGAGCGTTTGTACTCGTCGCGGCAGGCCATGTAGGCGGCGTGCGGGCCGCCGTTGCACAGCGGCATGCCAAAGCGCTGGGTGGTGCCCACCACAATGTCAGCGTCCCACTCGCCGGGGGGCGTGAGCAGGGTCAAGGCCAGCAGGTCGGCGGCGACGATGAACGCCGCTTGTTTGGCGTGGGCTTTGGCCACTTCAGCGCGCAAGTCGTTAATCGCGCCGCTGGTGGTGGGGTACTGGTCAAGCACTGCAAAGTAGTCGCGGTTGGCGAGCCAGTCGTTCCACTGATCGCTGCTCTGAGCCACCAGCACTTCAATGCCCAAGGGCGCGGCGCGGGTTTGCACCACTTCAATGGTTTGCGGGTGGCAGTCACCGCTGATGATGAAGGTGTTGCTTTTGCTTTTGACCGAGCGCTTGGCCAGCGTCATGGCCTCGGCCGCAGCGGTGGCTTCGTCCAGCATGGAGGCGTTGGCCATGGGCATGCCAGTCAGGTCGCACACCATGGTCTGGAAGTTGATCAGCGCCTCCATGCGGCCCTGTGAAATCTCGGCTTGGTAGGGCGTGTAAGCGGTGTACCAAGCGGGGTTTTCTAAAATGTTGCGCAGGATGACACCCGGCGTGTGCGTGCCGTAGTAGCCCTGACCAATAAAGTTTTTCAAAACTTTGTTTTTGCCTGCCAGTGCTTTCAGCTCTGCCAACGCGGCGGCTTCGGTGATGGCGGCGGGAATGTCCATCTGGCTGCTGCGCGCAATCGAGCGCGGCACGATGCTGTCAATCAGGTCTTTCAGCGACGTCTCACCAATGGTTTTGAGCATCAGCGCTTCGTCAGCGGCTGTGATGCCAATGTGGCGGGCGTGAAATTCGTTGGCGTTTTCTAATTCAACAAGGGTCGGGGCGGAGGTGGGCATGGAGGGCGTCAATCAGTCAACTGTTCGCCCTGAGCCTGTCGCAGGGCGAGCGAAAAAAAGGGGGGAGGGGCTGCGACAGATTCAGCCAAGACGGGCCGCAGCCCGCCCAAAGCGATCAGTTGCCAGCAGAGAAGCTGGTGTAGCTGGTTTCGTCCATCAGCTCATCCAGCTCAGCGGGGTTGGACAATTTGACTTTGAAGAACCAGCCGGCACCCAAGGGGTCGGTGTTGGCCAGGGCCGGGTCGGCGCGCAGGGCTTCGTTGACTTCGATGATTTCACCGGTGATGGGCATGTACACGTCAGCAGCGGCTTTGACCGACTCGACCACACCGGCGATGTCTTTGGCCGCAAACGTGGCACCCACCTCAGGCAGGTCCACAAACACCACGTCGCCCAAGGCGTCTTGCGCGTGGTGGGTGATGCCGACGACAGCCGTGTCACCGTCAATGTTCAGCCATTCGTGGTCAGGGGTGTATTTGATGGTCATGGGAGTGCTCCTAAAAAATAGTAAAAGAGATGAAAGGGCGGACTTTGGCGCTCAGCCCCGGAAGTAATGGGTGGGCACAAACGGCATCGCCACCACTTCCATGGGAACCAGCTTGCCGCGCACCACGGCGTTGATTTGGGTGCCCAGGGCTGTAAATTCTGGGGGCACATAGCCCATGGCAATGGGTTGGTCGATGGTGGGGCCCAGCAGTCCGCTGGTGACTTCGCCAATGCGCTGGCCTGTGAGATCCTGCAGTTCGGTGTGATCGCGCACGGGAATGCGTTCTAACGCCCTGAGTCCGACCCGTTTTCGGGTGATAGCCCCCGTCCCACCTGCGAGTTGCGCTAGTATTTTGGTAGCACCGGGGAAGCCACCTGCGCGGGCACCGTCCGCACGGCGCACCTTTTGTAGGGCCCAGTTCAGGCCCGCTTCCACCGGCGTGGTGGTGGTGTCAATGTCATTGCCATACAGGCACAGCCCGGCTTCCAAGCGCAGCGAGTTGCGTGCGCCCAAGCCAATGGGTTTCACCTCAGGCTGCGCCAGCAGAGTGCGAGCCAGGGCTTCGACGTCGCTCTCGTGCACTGAAATCTCAAAACCATCTTCACCGGTGTAGCCGCTGCGGGTTAAAAAGACGTGAATGATTTGGGTGCCGGTATCTACTTTAAAGTGGCCACCGGTCATGAACACCAGCTTCTCCACGCCAGGTGCCAGCCGCGACAGCACGGTAACGGCTTGGGGGCCTTGCAGCGCCAGCAACGCCATCTCAGGCATGGGAATGACTTGGCAGCGGTGGCCAATTTGGGCTTCGATGTGGGCGATGTCAGCCACCTTGCAAGCCCCGTTCACGATCACAAACAGATCGCCGGGCCCTTTGTTGAAGAACATCAGGTCGTCAATCACGCCGCCTTCGTCATTGAGCAGCAGGCCGTAGCGCTGCTTGCCTTCGGCCAAATCAATCACGTCCACAGGCATGAGGGTCTCGAAAGCCGCTGCGGCGTCGGGACCAACCAAGCGCAGTTGGCCCATGTGGGACACATCAAACAAGCCAGCCGCTGTGCGGGTGTGCTGGTGCTCGGCCATCAGTCCAGCTGGGTATTGCACCGGCATGGAGTAGCCCGCAAACGGCACCATGCGTGCGCCCAGCGAAACATGCAGGTCGTTCAAGGGAACGCGAAGAAGCGGGGCAACAGGGGGCGTGGTGGCAGTCATCAGCAAACTCCGGTTTGGGTGCATGGCACCCGGGGGCATAGGCAAATCTTCAAGGTTTGACGCCATGTCAAACCCCTGGGTCTGTGCCCCCGCTGTCCGCTTTACCTGAGAGATTCGCCGGGCCGACGTCAACCCAGATGGGCTGGCAGACTGCGGTTTGCTCCTTCGGTGGACCCAATCAAGTTGGGCCTCTCTCCAGTGGGGAGGCGCATCGGGTGGTGACACCCTGATGCGCTTGTCAGTCCTTTTGCCTGAGCGTTCAAACCGCTGCAATCAGCCGTTCTGCGCCTTCGGCGGCTTTCTCGGGGAAAGCGCTCTCCTGACAGGGGCAAATTCTAATCCAGCCCATACAACGTCTGTCTGGATTCATGGCGAGGGTGGTGTGGCAGTCCCCATTTCGTGGGTGGTTGACGCAGCGTTGCGATTCGCTACGATGGCCCACTTTAGGCACTTGGCGTGCGTTGCCTGAAGGGGTGTTCAAGATGGCAAGGTCTCGTTATCAAGGGAGCTTGCTCTTTTCCATGGTCATTGGCTTGCCGCCGGGTTGACCTGATCGACAGCAGATAAAAATAGAAGTTGGACTGGAATAGGAAAAAAATGAAAACGACCAGGGCACCGAATGAGGTTCAAACCATCGAACCCCGTGGGGCGAGGATCGCAAGCGCGCTCAGCAACCGATGGCGTCTTTTGGCAGACCAATGTCGCCGAATGCCTCTGCCTGCGTTATCGCTGGGTGATGATCTGTCGGTGAAGAGCAGCCTGCGGTTGGCTTTTGCTTGCGTTTTATTGGGGGCGCTGACGATTGGCGTTTTCTCATGGTTTCAGATGGCGCGCCTGAATGCGTCCACCCAGACCATGTACGAGCAAGAGTACGTGTCTGTCCAAGCCGCAGAAAAAGTGCGCAGCAACCTGCTTCGTGCCAGCCAATCACGCACCCAGTTGCTCACCGCCACCACTGACAACGAACGCGATGAATTGGGTGCCAGCATTGAGAAAAGTCTGGGCAATGCGCAGGTCGGGTTGACCGCGCTGAAGGCACTGGCCAACACCGCCGAAGCCACCAAGCTGGGTGGCCAGTTGTCCCAAGCGCTAGAGACATGGACCAAACGCGTGCGTGACTACGTGGTACTGGTCAAAAAGCAGCCCATTGATTTGGTTCTGATGAGTCCTGATGTGCCGATGGAAGAAGCCAGTCTGATCATCGCGACCACCAAGCTGGAAAAAATGGTGGATGAGGTGGTGGCCGATCAGGGTAAGTCGGCTCAGGCCACGATGGCCGGCGCAGCCGAGGTGTACAGCACGTCGGTGATGTGGCTGGTGCTCACGACGGTGGTGCTGGTCACGGTGTCGGTGCTCATCAGCGCATGGGTGACCCGGCGACTGACGCGCCAATTGGGGGGTGAGCCGCTTTACGCCAAACACATTGCCACCCGCATTGCGCAGGGGGATTTGGCGGTGGACATTGCGGTGGCACAGAGCGACACCTCCAGCTTGCTGTATGCGCTGGAAGAAATGAGGGTCAGTTTGGCGCAAACGGTGCGAGAAATTGCGGAAAGCTCTGGCCAGGTGGCGCTCGCGTCCCACGAAATCTCGCTGGGCAACCAAGATTTGTCCCACCGAACGGAGCAGCAGGCCATTTCCCTGGAAAACACCTCCCTCAATGTGGAGCGCATGACCCGCATTGCCAAACGCTACGCCGACAGTGCCCAACACGCGACCCAACTCGCGGGCAGCGCCAGCCAAGCCGCACTGGAGGGCGGACAGGTGGTGTCGCAGGTGGTGACGACCATGCGCCACATCAGCAAGAACACGGACAACATTCGCTCCATCATTGGGGTGATTCAGGGCATTGCCTTCCAAACCAATATCTTGGCGCTGAACGCAGCCGTTGAAGCGGCCCATGCGGGCGAACAGGGCCGCGGATTTGCCGTGGTGGCGGCCGAAGTGCGGGCGTTGGCACAGCGCAGTTCCACCGCTGCCAGAGAGATCAACGAGCTGATTGAAAAATCATCGGCCAGCGTGCATGAGGGCACCACACTGACCAATGCAGCGGGCAAGACCATCACCGATCTTGACGCGGCGGTGCAGGCCGTCAGCCACGTGATTGGCGAGTTGTCGGGGGCCTCGGTCGAGCAAAGCGAAGGTATTTTGGAAATCAATCAGGCCATTTCCCAGCTGGATCAAAGCACGCAGCAAAATGCCGCGCTGGTGGAGGAAGCTGCCGCCGCCGCACAGTCCCTGAATGAGCAGGCCGAGTCGCTGGACACGCTGGTTGGGCGCTTCAAACTGTCAAACAGTTAACTTGACCTGCGGTTGAAATGGGCTGGTTCTGAAGGTTTGCGTTGCACGCCGCTCACTCCACCCGCCCCGGCAAGTCCAGCGGCAGCGCGGTGGTGCTCTTGATTTGCTCCATAGAGAATGCGGACGACACGCCGGTCAAAGGCCCGAGTTGGATGAGTTTTTTGTAAAAGCGGTCAAACCCTTCGATGCTGCTGGTGGCAACCTTCAGCAGGTAATCCACATCACCACTCATGCGGTGCAGCTCCAGCACTTCAGGCATGGAGGTCACGGCGGCCGCAAATTTGGCCAGCCACTTTTCGTCATGCTGCGAGGTGCGTACGCTCACAAACACGGTGACCGGCAGCCCCACTTTCTTGCGATCAACGATGGCCACCCGCTGGGTGATGAAGCCCTCATCCTCTAAACGCTTCACCCGCTTCCAGCACGGCGTGGTGGACAGACCCACGCGTTCACCCAACTGGGCGATGGACAGGGTGCCGTCGCGTTGCAAGGCCTCTAAAAGTGCAAGATCAATTCGGTCTAGCATGTTTATTCCTCAATACCTTGTTTTTGCAGGCGATACACATCGACGATCTTGGTGATGGTAGGTCAAAAAGAATAATTTTCTAGCCGTGTTTTTTTAAACTGTTGCACTTCTCTACCAAGACTGCACCATGCCGATCACCCCCATTTACCTCGATAACAACGCCACCACCCGTGTGATGCCCGCCGCCCAGGCGGCTGCCCAGTCGGCCATGGCGGAGGTGTTTGGCAACCCCAGCAG
>JAGODZ010000040.1 GCA_017997975.1 Rhodoferax sp. | reverse complement strand
CTTGGTGCCCAACCTCAAGTCGGTGCTTGAGGCTGGATGGCCTCCGATTAACGGCCAGCGCGTTTGCGCTCGCTCTCAGTGAGGTGGCGCTTGCGCAGGCGAATCGATTTTGGAGTGATCTCGACCAACTCGTCGTCTTCAATGAATTCCACACCGTATTCCAGCGTGCAATCAATCGGAGGTGTGATCTTGATCGCGTCTTCCTTGCCACTGACACGGAAGTTGGTCAGCTGTTTGGTGCGGGTGGCATTCACCACCAGATCGTTGTCACGGCTGTGGATACCCACAATCATGCCTTCATAAACGGGGTCATTCGGTCGCACGAACATACGGCCCCGGTCGTCCAACTTGCCCAAGGCGTACGTGAAAATTTCACCGGCATCCATGGAAATCAGCACACCGTTCTTGCGGCCACCAATGTCACCCTTGTGGGCTTCGTAGCTGTCGAAAATGTTCGAGATCAAACCACTGCCGCGCGTCAAGTTCAAGAATTCATTGGTGAATCCAATCAAACCCCGTGCTGGAATGCGGTATTCCAAGCGAACACGACCCCGGCCGTCGGACTCCATGTTGACCAAGTCGCCTTTGCGCTCACCCAAAGCCTGCATCACGCCGCCTTGGTGGGTTTCTTCGATGTCGGCGGTCACCAACTCGATGGGCTCGTGCTTTTCACCATTCACATCACGGAACACCACGCGCGGCTTGGACACCGCCAACTCATAGCCTTCGCGGCGCATGTTTTCCAACAAAATAGTCAGGTGAAGCTCGCCTCGGCCCATGACTTCGAAAATACCTTCTTCGTCGGTTTCATTGACCCGCAATGCCACGTTGTGCTGCAGCTCTTTTTGCAAACGGTCCCAAATTTGACGGCTGGTGACGTACTTGCCTTCACGACCCGCCAAGGGGCTGGTGTTGACGCAAAAATTCATCGTCAACGTGGGTTCGTCCACCTTGAGCATCGGCAGCGGCATGGGGTTGACCGGATCGGTGATGGTCACGCCAATACCGATGTCACCCAAACCATTGATCAAAACGATTTCACCGGGGCCTGCTTCAGTCGCCTGCACGCGCTCCAAGCCTTGGAACGTCAACACTTGGTTGACGCGACCTTTGACGGGTTTGCCGTCTGGTCCTTCCATGATCACCACATCCATCATGGGCTTGATCGTGCCTTGGCTGATGCGGCCGACCCCGATGCGACCGACAAAGGTTGAGAAATCGAGGGCGGAGATTTGCAGCTGCAGCGGTGCTGCGGGATCGCCTTTTTGGGCGGGAACGTGGGAGAGCACCGTGTCAAACAGGGCCGACATGTCCGGGCCCCACTGTTCACCCTGAGGGCCTTCTTCCATGGAGGACCATCCATTGATACCCGAGGCGTAAACCACCGGGAAATCCAGCTGCTCATCGGTGGCACCGAGCTTGTCAAACAAGTCAAAAGCAGCATTCACCACAAAGTCAGGACGGGCACCGGGCTTGTCGACTTTGTTCACTACCAAAATGGGCTTCAAACCCAAGGCCAGTGCCTTTTTGGTCACAAAACGAGTCTGTGGCATGGGGCCTTCTTGTGCGTCAATCAAGAGCACCACACCGTCCACCATGGACAGGGCGCGTTCGACTTCACCGCCGAAGTCCGCGTGTCCGGGGGTGTCCACGATGTTGATGTGGGTGCCTTTCCATGTGACGGCACAGTTTTTAGCCAGAATCGTGATGCCACGCTCTTTTTCAATGGCGTTGTTGTCCATCACAGTGTCAACCACTTTTTCGTGGTCGGCGAAGGTGCCGGATTGGCGCAGCAACTGGTCAACCATGGTGGTTTTTCCATGGTCAACGTGCGCGATGATGGCGATATTACGGATTTGTTTCATGCTCATGATTGTTTTCTCTTAAATCTTCTCAAACTCTGTACTCGGGGCGCTTGTCGCGACACCACCCAATATTTGCTCTATCTCAATCGGGCTTAAAAGCCGCCCCGGTATCAGTTCGCCGCCCTTGACGTGGGCCGTTCCCAGCAAGGCGCGAGGTGGGTCGCCGTAAACGGCTACTTTCTCATCATCTGGCCAGCCGCCCCGGCGGCGTACACCGCTCAGGAAACGTCCTGCATTCTCTCTGTCCAGCGTGACCACCGTGTGCTCGCCCAACAAGGACGCCACCGGCATCAGACAGTTCATTCTCTCGGCCTCACTCATGGCCTCCAGCGCCTCCAGTGTCACAGCGTGTGCCACCGAAAAACCACCGGTTTCAATGCGTCTCAAAGCGCTCAAATGCGCACCGCAACCCAACGCCTCACCAATATCTTCCCCTAAGGTTCGGATGTAGGTGCCTTTGCTGCACTTAACTATCATTTTGATAGCTGGTTGCGCAGGCTCCATAGGGGCTAGAGCCATATTTAGCTCATAAATAGTGACGTGCCGTGCTTCACGCTCCACCACCACGCCCGCCCTCGCATATTCGTAAAGCGCCTTGCCGTCTTTCTTCAACGCGCTGTGCATGGGCGGTATCTGGAGAATCGGTCCCGTGAACAGCGGGGCAATGCGTTCAAGGTCTTGCTCAGACACATTCACCTCGCGGGTGTCGAGCACGTCGCCCTCGGCATCACCGGTCGTCGTTTTGATCCCCAAGCGAGCCGTGGCTTCGTACGTCTTGTCGGCATCCAATTGGAGTTGACTGAACTTGGTGGCTGCGCCAAAACACAGGGGCAACACCCCCGTGGCCAGCGGATCCAGCGTGCCGGTGTGGCCCGCTTTCTCAGCCCGCAGCAACCATTTCACCTTTTGCAAGGCGTCATTACTCGACCAACCCAAAGGTTTGTCCAACAGCAGCACCCCGTGCACGGGGCGCCTTGCAACCCGTGCACGTGGCGCATTCATCGGTTCAATCCTCTTTGGCTCGCGAGGCGACCGCTCGTGCAATCAGCGCATTCATATCGGCCGCTTTCTCAGTGGTCTGATCGAACAGAAAGTGCAAGGTGGGCACCGTGTGGATGTGCAAACGCTTGAACAAGCCTGCGCGCAGAAACCCGGCAGCTTGGTTCAGCCCTTCGGTGCAGGCTTTGGGGTCACCATTCAGCAAGCTGAAAAAGACCTTGGCATGGGCGTAGTCCGGGGTCACTTCAACGGCTTGGATGGTCACCATGCCCACCCGGGGGTCTTTCAACTCACGGGCGATCAACTCGGTCAGATCCCGTTGGATCTGATCGGCCACCTTGAAGCTCCGGTTCGGAGTATTCGACTTTTTACGCACGTTCAATCACCGTTTCATCACAGCGTACGGGCGATTTCACGAATCTCGAAGAACTCCAGCACGTCACCCTCTTGGATGTCGTTGTAATTCTTGATATTCAAACCGCACTCGAAGCTTTCCTTGACTTCCTTGGCGTCGTCCTTGAAGCGCTTGAGCGACTCCAGTTCACCCGTGTAGATGACCATGTTGTTGCGCAGCAGGCGAATGCGAGCGGAGCGGCGAACCACACCGGCAGTGACCATACAACCGGCAATCGAGCCGATCTTGGACACCTTGAACACCTGGCGAATCTCGGCAGTACCAATGATTTCTTCTTTTTTGTCTGGTGTCAGCATGCCCGACATCGCCAGCTTCAAGTCATCGACGGCGTCATAAATGATGTCGTAGTAACGAATATCGACGCCGTTGTTCTCAGCCAACTTGCGCGCACCAGAGTCGGCTCGGGTGTTGAAGCCAATGATCACGGCTTTGGCGGCAATGGCCAAATTCACGTCGGATTCACTGATGCCGCCCACGGCGGAATACACCAACTGAACTTTGACCTCTTCCGTCGACAACTTGAGCAGCGACTGGCCCAAAGCCTCTTGCGAGCCTTGCACGTCGGCCTTGATGATGATCGGCAGCATTTTGACTTCACCGGCAGAGATATCAGAGAACATGTTCTCCAACTTCGCGGCCTGCTGTTTCGCCAATTTGGTGTTGCGGAATTTGCCCGCACGGTAGGTGGCAATTTCACGGGCGCGGCGCTCGTCCAGCATCACCATGAAATCGTCACCGGCTTGCGGCACTTCCGTCAAGCCTTGAATCTCAACCGGAATCGAAGGACCAGCCGTCTTAACAGCCAGCCCATTTTCATCCAGCATGGCCCGAACCCGTCCGTAGGTGGAACCCGCCAACACCGTGTCACCGGCTTTCAAGGTACCCGACTGCACCAGCACGGTGGCCACTGGGCCACGACCCTTGTCCAAACGCGCCTCAATCACCAAGCCTTTGGCCATGGAGGCGACCGGGGCACGCAACTCCAGCACCTCAGCCTGCAGCAACACCTGCTCTAGCAAGTCATCAATGCCTTGACCGGTTTTAGCGGACACCGACACAAATGGCGTGTCACCGCCCAATTCTTCAGACACCACCTCTTCGATCAGCAACTCATTGCGAACGCGGTCTGCGTTGGCACCTTGCTTGTCGATCTTGTTGATGGCAACCACCAGGGGAACACCGGCCGCCTTGGCGTGTTTGATGGCTTCCTTGGTTTGTGGCATGACGCCGTCGTCCGCCGCCACGACCAAAATCACGATGTCGGTTGCTTTAGCACCCCGAGCGCGCATGGCCGTGAAGGCCTCGTGTCCGGGCGTGTCCAAGAACGACACCATGCCGCGCGGTGTTTCCACGTGGTAGGCACCAATGTGCTGGGTAATGCCACCGGCTTCACCCACCTGAACTTTGGCACGGCGAATGTAATCCAGCAGCGACGTTTTACCGTGGTCCACGTGGCCCATGACCGTCACCACCGGTGCGCGAGGCAGGGCTTGCGCCTGCTTCAAATTGGTTTCGTCGTCGGTGAACGCTTCAGGATCGTCCAACTCAGCCACGATGGCCGTGTGTCCCATCTCTTCCACCACAATCATGGCGGTGTCTTGGTCCAGCGGCTGGTTGATCGTGACCATTTGGCCCAATTTCATCAAGTGCTTGATGACTTCAGACGCCTTGACGGCCATTTTGTGCGCCAACTCAGACACGGTGATCGTCTCTGGGACGTGCACCTCAATGATGCGCGCCTCGACCGGTGCGGAAGGCATCCGCTGCTGATCGTCACGGTCATTGCTGCCGCGTCGACCACGCGGACCGGCACGCCAGTTGTTACCACGGCTTGGTGTGGCAGTCGCACCTCGTGTGGGGATGCCTTTCTTTTTGGCAGGGTCGCCTGCCCAGCTGCTCGACAATTTGGCTGATTTCACTTCCTTGCCAGCGCCTGCGGCAGGAGCTGCCGGTGTGCCAGCCGCAGGGGCTGCTTGCTTTGGCGCGGTCACGGGTTTGTGCAAAGTTCCCTTGAGTCCCGCCGCTTTCGCAGCTTCGGCACGCAACTCCTCCGGTTTTTTAACCGGTGGCGCTTTCTTGGCGGGGGAAGACATCATCAGGCGAATCGCGGCAGCCTCTGCCTCCGCTTTGCGTCGACGGTCACCTAAATCGGCTGCGCGGGCAGCTTCTTCGGCGCGAGCGATAGACTCTGCAGCCGATTTTTCAGCAGCGACTACTTTGGCTTTGACAACAGCTTCTGCCTTGGCCGCCACGGCATCTGTTACCGAAGCAACTTCGGCAGCGGCTGGCGTAGCAGGTACTTGTTCATTGGTTTTAGAGGCGATGGCAGCGGCCGATTTTGCTTTTTCTGCCAATTTTTTGGCCGCCTCTTCAGCGGCTTCAGCGGCAATTTTGGCAGCTTGTTCCGCGGCTGCACGGCTCTTGGCTTCTTGTTCTTCGCGCAAACGACGGCTCTCGGCCAACTCTTCCTCTTGGCGACGAATCAGTTCAGCTTGACGGCTGGCTTCTTCTTCGCGGCGGGCGAGTTCAGCTGTTTCGAGTGCTGCGGCTGCGGCCAACTCTTGCGCTGACTCAGTAGGATCCACAGGCGCTTCAGGACCGTCTTCTCGGCGAACAAAGGTGCGCTTTTTACGCACCTCAACCTGAATCGTGCGCGCCTTGCCGGTCGAGTCCGCCTGCTTGATCTCAGTCGTGGACTTCTTAACGAGCGTAATTTTCTTACGCTCGGCACCCGCATTGCCATGGCTGGCTTGCAAATAACTCAACAGATTCTGCTTGTCAGCTTCTGTCAAGGTATCTGTTGGGGTGGACTTGGCCACTCCGGCGGCCTTTAACTGCTCAAGCAGTGTTTCGTTTGTTTTCTTGAGTTCGGATGCAAACTCTGCGACGGTCGTACTGGACATATTTTTTATAGCCTTTCATGACCGTTACTCGTGAGAGGCGGCGTCATTGGTAAACCAATGTTCGCGTGCCTTCATGATCAGGGTCGTGGCCTCGTCCGCAGACTGGCCGGTAATTTCAGTGAGTTCGTCAACAGCCAGATCAGCCAGGTCATCACGGGTGTGAATGCCTGCATCGGCCAGTTTTCCGATCAGTTCGTGAGAAATGCCTTCCAGATCGCGCAGGTCAAGCGCAACACTTTCAACATTCTCTTCGTGAGCGATTTCCATCGTCAACAGCGCTGCCTTGGCACGGGAACGCAGCTCGTTGGCCGTGTCCTCGTCAAAGCTCTCAATCTCAAGCATTTCTTCCAGCGGCACGTAGGCCACCTGCTCCAGACTGGTAAAGCCTTCTGCAATCAACATGTCGGCGATTTCCTCGTCCACGTCCAGCTTTTCCATGAAAAGCTTGCGACCTGAATCGGTTTCATCCGCCTGCTTCTGAGCGGATTCAGCCGCATCCAGAATGTTGATTTTCCAACCGGTCAAATCGGCGGCCAAGCGCACGTTTTGACCACCACGACCAATGGCGATGGCGAGATTTTCTTCATCAACCACCACGTCCATCGCGTGACGCTCTTCGTCCACCACGATGGAGGAGACGTTGGCGGGGGCCAAGGCCCCAATCACGAACTGCGCCGGATCTTCGCTCCACAGCACAATGTCAACGCGTTCGCCTGCCAATTCATTGGTCACCCCATTGACACGGGTGCCGCGCACACCGACGCAGGTGCCGATGGGGTCGACACGCTTGTCATGTGACAAGACCGCAATTTTGGCGCGGGAGCCGGCATCACGGGCACAGGATTTGATTTCCAGCAAGCCCTGTTCGATTTCAGGCACTTCTTGGCGGAACAACTCCACCATGAATTCCGGCGACGAACGCGACAAAATAATGGGTGCGCCGCGCAAGGTGAGGTCCACTTCCATGATCATGGCGCGAACGCGGTCGCCAATGCGCAGGTTTTCTTTCGGAATCATTTCACTGCGACGCAGCCGTCCTTCGACGCGACCACTTTCAACAATGATGTCACCCTTGTCCATGCGCTTGACGGTGCCCACAAAAATCTTGTCGCCACGCGACATGAAGTCATTGAGCAACATTTCGCGTTCGGCGTCCCGAATTTTTTGCAAAATGACTTGTTTCGCGGCCATGGCACCAATCCGGCCAATCGGCATGGATTCAATGGTTTCTTCGATGTACTCATCGACCTCAATGTCAGGAATTTGCTCTTTGGCTTCGAACAACAGGATTTCTTGGTCAGGCAACTGCAATCCGGCCTCATCGGGAACGACGTGCCAGCGGCGAAACGTTTCATAGTTTCCGCTGTCCCGATCCAGCGAGACGCGAATATCGACGTCGCCTTCATGGATCTTTTTAGTTGCCTGTGCCAGCGCCGCTTCAACCGCGCCAAAAACCACATCACGCTCCACATTTTTCTCGCGTGAGATGGCTTCCACCAGCATTAACATTTCGCGATTCATGCCATGACTCTCCTGTTTCAATTCAAACCAAATTTGTTTCGGGATCGCCGCTCGATCCCAGGCTATCGCCGCGACCTTTGAAGCTCACAATCGGCGCCAAGCGAGAGTCGCGCAATTCATCCAAGGTGAAGCCCAAGGCCTGCAGTGGTGCGGGGACGCGCTTCTTACTGACTCGCTGCCCGGGCTTGACCACAGGCTCATCGCTCCAGACGACTTGCCAACCGGTGGCACCGCCCTCGTTTTGGACGCGCTCTAGCGTGCCCCGAAATTTTTTACGATTGGCGCTCACCTGACCCGCCGCCGCCGCACCCATCGGCACTTTCAAGGTGATATCAATCACATGACCCACAAAGCGCTCAAAGTCTTGCTGGTGGCGCAACGGACGGTCAATACCGGGCGAGGACACCTCCAACCGCGAGTACTCGATCGCATCGACCTCCAGCGCAAACTGCAACTGGCGCGTGACTTTTTCACAATCTTCGACCGTGATGAATTGTTCCGACAGCGCCGACTCTTCGGGCGGCGACCACGGTAAATCAATGGTGATGCGCAGCAAACCGCCGGGGGAACGTTCTATTTCCACCAGGTCATAGCCCAAACCGGCCACAATTTGTTCAACAATTTCCTTGAGCGCCACGTGTATCCACTTGAAGTGCAAAAACAATCGACCAAAAAAAACGGGCGGTAGATACCCGCCCGTTTGGTCGTGAGCTTGGATTGTACTCGAAAAAGCCTTGATTTTGGTCGGTTTTAGGCTGCCGCGGCGAGCAAAGTCTGGGCGTAGGCGTGGGTGGGCGCGTCTAAAACCGTTGCCATCGGCCCTGACTCGACGATTTCTCCGTCTTTCATGACCAGCACGTGGTGCGCCATGGCGCGAATGACCGCCACATCGTGGGTGATCAGCAAGTAACTTAAGCCGCGCTCACGCTGCAAACGTTGCAGCAACTGGAGCACTTGTTTTTGAATCGTGACATCCAACGCACTGGTCGGCTCATCCAGCACCAGTACTTTGGGGTCAATGATCAAAGCCCGTGCGATGGCCAGTCGTTGGCGCTGCCCGCCCGAGAACTCGTGGGGGTATCGCCGCAAAAGTGCATCGCTGCCGTCGCGCCCCACACCAGCACCCATGCCGACATCGGCCAAGGCAGCGACCACACGCGCTCGGCGCTCAGCCACAGACAACCCAGGTTGGTGAACCAGCAAGCCCTCCCCCACGATCTCCTCGACGGTCAACCGAGGAGACAGGGAAGAAAACGGATCTTGAAACACCACTTGAACCGTGCTTCGAAGGGCCCGGTCTTGGGCAGCGCTTTGGCCCCAGGCTTGGCCGGCAACGGTCAATTCACCGTTAAAGGGTAATAAACCCAGCGCTGCCAGGGCCAGCGTGGACTTGCCTGAGCCCGACTCTCCAATCACGCCCAGCGTTTGACCGGGCAGCAACTTGAAATCGGCGCCGTTGACAGCGACAAATTCTCCGTGCCCAAACCAACCCTTGAGACCCGGCAAAGGCGTGGAATAAGCCACTCGCAGCGCGCGCGCTGTCAACACCGGACGTTGGTTGGCATGGGGCACCGCCTCTTCCAGGTCACGCTCGGGCCGGCTGTCGATCAGGCGCTGGGTATAAGCGTGCGTCGGTCGATTGAACACCTCATCAACGGTCCCCTGCTCCACAATGCGCCCGTTTTCCATCACGATGACCCGATCCGCGAAGCGACGCACGAGGTTCAAATCATGGGTGATCAGCACCACCGCCATGCCGTTTTTTTGCTGCAAGTCCGTCAACAAATCCAGTATTTGCCCTCTCAGGGTGACGTCCAGTGCGGTGGTGGGCTCGTCTGCCAGCAAGAGTTGAGGCTTGCAAGCCAAGGCCATGGCGATCATGGCGCGTTGACGCTGACCGCCGCTCAGCTGATGCGGATAGGCCTTGGCCCGCCGCTCAGGCTCCGTGATGCCTGTGTCTGCTATTAATTGAATAGCTGCTTGCCCAGACGCCTGGCGGGCTAGACCTTGTTTTAGCTCTAAGACTTCGGCAATTTGATCGCCAATGGTGAACAGCGGGTTCAGTGCCGTCATTGGCTCCTGAAAGATCATGGCGATGTCTTGCCCCCGAATCGCCCGCATTTCCCTGATTGGCAGGGACACGAGGTCGCGGCCTTTGAACAGGCACTGCCCACTGATGTGAGCGTCTTGCACGAGGCGCAGCAAACTCAGGGCCGTGACCGTCTTGCCGGAGCCGGACTCACCCACCAGGGCCAGTTTTTCGCCAGGCGCAATGGAGAAGTCGATGCCGTGAACCACCCTGTGGTCTCCAAATGACACCTGCAGTTGCTTCACGTCCAATAAAGGGGCGAATGGGGTCACGATTGGGCCTTTCTGGGGTCCAGCGCGTCGCGAAGCGCATCCCCCATAAAAGTCAGCAGCAGCAGCGTGACCACCAGCACCGCAAAGGTGGACAGAGAGATCCACCAGGCATCAATGTTGTTTTTTCCCTGAGACAACAGCTCGCCCAGCGACGGTGTACCCGGCGGCACGCCCAAACCCAGAAAGTCAAGCGAGGTCAGTGCCAAAATTGCCCCGCTCATGCGAAATGGCAAAAACGTCACCACGGGCGTCAGGCTGTTGGGAAGCAAGTGGCGGGTGATGATGTGCCAGTGACTCACCCCCAGCGCGCGGGCCGCCCGCACATAGTCCAACTGCCGATTGCGCAAAAACTCGGCTCGCACGTAATCCGACAAGCCCATCCAGCCAAACAAACTCAACAACACCAGCAACAGCCCTAGGCTGGGCGAAAAAATAGCGCTGAAAATAATCAGCAGGTAGAGCTCTGGCATGGCGCCCCAGATCTCAATAAAGCGCTGAAACGCCAAATCGGTCTTGCCGCCAAAAAAACCTTGAACCGCGCCGGTGGCGATGCCCAGCAACGTGCCAGTGAAGGTCAACGCCAGCGCAAACAGCACGCTGACACGAAAACCGTACAGCAACTGGGCCAACAAATCACGCCCCCGGTCATCGGTGCCCAGCCAGTTCTCCCGCGTGGGTGCTGACGGGTTGGGCGATTTGGCGAAATAGTTCAGGGTTTTGGGCCCGTAGCGGTTCGGGGCAAACACCGCCCAATTGCCCTCCAGACTCAGCCGTTCCTGAATAAAGGGGTCAAGGTAGTCGGTGGCGGTTTCAAAATCCCCTCCAAACACGGTTTCGGGGTAATCGACCACCATGGGGAAATAGGTCTGGCCCGCATAGCGGACGATCAAAGGCCGGTCGTTGGAGACCAGTTCGGCAGCCAAGCTGATGAGCACCAACAGGCCAAACAAAACCCCACTCCAATACCCCAAACGGTTGCGTTTGAAGCGCATCCACGCCCGACGCGAGGGGCTTTGGCTGGCCGGGGTGTGGGTTGATTCAGTCGAATTTGACACGCGGATCCACCCAAACATAAGACAAATCTGAAATCAATTTGGTCACCAAACCAATCAGCGTGAAGAAGAATAAAGTGCCCAGCACCACCGGGTAGTCCCGCCGAATGACACTCTCGTAACTGAGCAGGCCCAGACCATCCAAAGAAAACAGGGTTTCAATCAAGAGCGACCCGGTGAAAAACGCCCCGATGAAGGCCGCTGGAAAACCCGTGATGATGGGAATCAAGGCGTTGCGAAACACATGACGCCACAGCACCTGTCGCTCATCCAGCCCTTTGGCGCGCGCCGTGACCACGTATTGCTTGCGAATCTCTTCCAAAAATGCATTTTTGGTGAGCATGGTCGTCACCGCAAAGCTGCCCAACACCATGGCCGTGACGGGCATGGCAATGTGCCAAAGGTAGTCCACAATGCGCGCGCCCCACGTCAGTTCGTCCCAATTGCTTGAGGTCAGCCCCCGCAAGGGAAACCATTGCAACTGACCGCCGAAGATCACCAGCATGGCCACGCCCAGCACAAACCCCGGAATCGCATAGCCCACCAGCACCAGCAAAGTCGTGACCAAGTCAAAACGTGTGCCCGCCCGCACCGCTTTGGCCACGCCCAGCGGCACGGCAATCAAGTAGCTGATGAAAAAGGTCCATAGCCCAAGGCTGATGGACACCGGCAGCTTTTCCCACAGCAGTTGAGACACCTCTTTGTTTTGAAAAAAGCTGGTGCCCAAATCAAAGCGCGCAAACTGCCCCAGCATTTGGAAGAAACGCTCGTGGGCGGGTTTGTCAAAGCCGTACAAGGCTTTGATTTGCTCTAAGCGTTTGGGGTCAACGCCCTGAGCCCCTCGGTAACTCAAGCCACCGCCCTCGGCACTGACGCCGGTTCCGGCCCGGGCTTCCGCCATGTACTGCTCCACCGGCCCGCCCGGCACAAACTGCACCACCAAAAAAGTGATCAGCAACACACCAAACAGTGTTGGGATCATCAGGAGCAGGCGTTTAAGGATGTAGACCAGCATGGTTTATTTGCTCCACCACGTGTCGATCACCCAGGCTTCGCCGGGGGCATAGGGTGGCATGGCGCCGGGTTGGCCCAAACGCCAGCTGTTGTACACCATGCGGTGCGTGCCAGCAGACCATTGGGGGATTAACAAATGGAGGTGGCTCACCACCCGGTCCAGCGCGCGGCAAGCAGGCAACAACTCTGCCTTGCTTTTGGCCCCGGTCATGGTCTGGATCAAGGCGTCAATAGCGGGGTTTTTGACGCCAGAGAGGTTGCCTGAGTCCTCCATATCAGCAGCGATTGATCCGAACATATCGGCGTATTCCTGCCCGGGGTTGTTAGTGCCACCATAGGCCAAGGAGGTCATGTCAAACTCAAATTTTTGCAGTCGCTGCTGGTACAGCGCAAAGTCAACGGCGCGCAAATTCAGTTGAATGCCCAGTTTTTCAAGATTACGCGCCCACGGCGACACGACTCGGGCGCTGCCTTCGTTGCTGTCCAGGTACTCCAACACAAAAGCCTCGCCTTTGGCGTTGCGCAGCGCGCCATCGCGCACGCTCCAGCCGGCGTCGTTGAGCAGGGCCTTGGCTTGGCGCAGGTTGTCTCGCAACGTCGAGTCCCCATCGGTGCGCGGCGGCACCGTCATCGGGCCGAACGCAGAGGCGGGCACCACCTTTCGCCAAGGCGCCAATAACGCGATTTCTTCAGGCGATGGCAAGCCGGTCGCCTCGCAATCGGTATTGCCAAACAAACCGTTGACGCGCTGGTAAGCGTTGTAAAACAACTGGCGGTTCAACCACTCATAGTCAAACGCCAACCCGAGCGCTTGGCGTACGCGCACATCTTTCAAGAAGTCGCGCCGGGTGTTGAGTACGTAACTTTGAAAGCCGGTGGGCAGGCGATGCTGAAACTCCACCTTCACCAGCTCCCCGCTGTCAAACCGTTTGCCCGTGACCCGCCGCGCCCAATCACCCGCCGAGAAGAAGCGCATGAGGTCAAACTCACCCGCTTTCAGCGCCTCCAGCCGGGCGGTGTTGTCTTTGTAAATTTTGACGGTGATGCGATCAAAGTTGTTGCTGCCTTTTCTGACGTTCAAGTCACGCGCCCAATAGTTCGGGTCGCGCACGTAGGTGATGTCCTTGCCAAATCGCACCGGACCCATGCGGTAAGGGCCACTGCCAATGGGAATGTCGGTCACGATTTGGTCAAACGGTTTGGCCTTGCCGTTTTCAACGCCCCACTGGCGGCTGAACACCGGCAGGCCGCCCACGGTCAGCGGCAACTCGCGATTGGGTTTTTTGAAGTGGTACCGCACGGTGCGCGCATCTAGCACCTCCACATCGGCCACATCGGCCAGCAAGCTCTTGTAACCGGGTGAGGCGAAGGGCCCGACCAAAGAGTCGTAGCTGTATTTGACGTCTGCGGCCAACACGGCGTCTCCATTGTGGAAACGGGCGTGCGGGGACAGTCGGAACGTGGCACTTAGCCCGTCGGCAGCCACGTGGACATCATTGGCGAGCAAACCGTAGCCCGCACCCGTTTCATCCATGGCGCTGGTCAGCAGGCTATCGAACATCAGGTCAGACAAGTAGGCGGGTGAAGCGCCTTTGATGGTGAACGGGTTGTATTTGTCAAAGGTAGACACGCGCAAATTGCTGACCAAGCGCAACTCCCCGCCTTTGGGCGCTTGCGGGTTGACATAGCCAAACTGTGCAAAACCAGCCGGGTACTTCAGGTCGCCCCACAAGGCATAGCCGTGCGCAGACCACGCAGGAGACCCAGCGGCAAAGAGGACAGAAAACAGCAGACTTCGCATGCGATAATTCTGCATCAACTGACGCGGCTGCCCGAGCGGCCCGTCAAAGGCTCGATATGAAACCGCAGGTGCGCGCACCCCGGTACTTTCACACCGAAAATTCACCCGAACAAGAAAGAGGACGATATGGGATTCCTGACCGGAAAAAAACTGCTCATCACTGGTGTTTTGTCAAACCGTTCCATTGCCTATGGCATTGCCAAGGCCTGCCATGAGCAAGGCGCGGAGCTGGCGTTCAGCTATGTGGGCGAACGGTTCAAAGAACGCATTACCGAGTTTGCGGGTGATTTCAATTCCAAGCTGATCTTTGACTGCGATGTGGGTGATGACGCTCAAATCGAAAAAATGTTTGCCGACTTGGCCACCCATTGGCCCAAGTTTGACGGCTTTGTGCACAGCATTGGCTACGCACCCCGGGAAGCGATTGCAGGTAACTTTTTGGACGGGCTCACGCGTGAGAACTTCCGCATTGCGCATGACATCAGCGCCTACAGCTTCCCCGCCATGGCCAAGGTCGCCCTGCCCTACCTCAACGACAAATCGTCCTTGTTGACGCTGACCTACTTGGGTGGCGTGCGTGTGGTGCCCAGCTACAACACCATGGGCTTGGCCAAAGCCTCATTGGAATCGTCGGTGCGTTACTTGGCCGATGCGATTGGGCCGCGCGGCATGCGGGTGAACGGCTTGAGCGCCGGTGCCATCAAAACCCTGGCCGCCAGCGGCATCAAAGATTTTGGCCGCTTGCTGGCGATTTCTGCGGCCGCCTCACCTTTGCGCCGCAACGTGACGATTGAAGAAGTGGGCAACGTAGCCGCTTTTCTGCTGAGCGACTTGGCGTCTGGCATGACGGGTCAAATCTCGTATGTCGATTGCGGCGTGAGCCAAACCGCCGTGGCCGTGGTGGAAACCCCAAAAGCGTAAGTGCCAAATAGGCCTCTAGCCCATGATTAGCTTGCGCAAGCAGCTATTGATTCAATAGCAATCAAAAATCGCCTTTTAAGGCGATTTTTGACGTGTCAGCGTGTTTCTCAGGTCAACGCCGTCGAGCTGATTTCACACCGGGCAGCTCAGGCACCAAGCCCAACACTTTGGACAAACGCCCTGAGTCGGACACCTCCACGGTGAAGGTCATGGTGGCCTTGCCCTTCACCGTCTGGGTGTGCATGCCCACCACGTTCATGCGCTCTTTGGAAAAGACCTCAATCACGTCCTTGAGCAGGCCCAAACGGTCGCTGGCCTCGACGATCACATCCACCGGGTACACCGCATTGGTGGTACCCGGGGCTTGGCCCCACTCGACGTCAATCACGCGCTCGCCGTTTTTACGCACCATTTCACCCAAATTTGAGCAGTCCGACCGGTGCACGCTGACGCCCTTGCCTCGGGTGACGAAGCCACAAATGCCGTCGGGCGGAGCGGGTCTGCAGCAGGGGGCCAAGTGCGTCATTAAAGAATCAACCCCCACCACCAGCACGCCGCCTTGGGCTGGGTTGGTGCCGCTGCGAGGTTTCTTCAGCGCGGGAATCTCTTCGTCAGACGGCGCGGGTTCCGGCGGGCGCAGCAAGATCTCAATATTGCGCAATGAAAACTCGTCCTTGCCGACGACCTCGAACAAGGCCTCCGCCGAGTTAAAACCCAGCTTCGACGCCAAATCTTCCAGCTTGACCGAGGTTTTCCCTTCCCGCTGGAGCAACTTTTCAACCGCCTCTCGCCCTTTGGCCACGGTTTCATCCAGCGCCAAGGCGTTAAACCAGGCCCGCACCTTGGACTTCGCCCGCGCGCTGACCAAGTAACCCAGCTCGGTAATCAACCAATCGCGCGAGGGGCCGCCCTCCTTCACCACGCTGACGGCCACGGTTTGTCCATTTTTAAGCGGCGTGTTCAGCGGCACCATGACACCGTCCACGTGCGCACCCCGGCACCGGTGCCCCAAGGTGGTGTGAACGCTGTAGGCAAAATCAACGGCAGTGGCCCCTTGGGGTAATTCCACAATGGCGGCGTCTGGCGTCAGTACGTAAATACGGTCTTCGAACACGCCGGGCAGGGGGTCGCCCGACAGATCACGCTCCCAGGCCAGCAACTGGCGCAGCACCGCAATTTTGGCGTCGTAGTCGCTGCCAGCAGTGACGCCTGCGTAACCCTTCGCTCCCGCTTCCTTGTAGGCCCAGTGGGCTGCCACGCCATTTTCGGCATGGTCGTGCATGGCTTGCGTGCGGATTTGAATCTCAATCGGCAGATGGCGGGCATCTCGCACCACCGTGTGCAAGGACTGGTAGCCGTTGGCTTTGGGTTTGGCGATGTAGTCGTCAAACTCTTCGGACAGCGGGGTGAAGGCACTGTGCACCCAGGCCAGCGCCGCGTAGCAGGCCGGCACATCGGCCACGATCACGCGCAGTGCCCGAATGTCGTACAACTGCCCAAAATCGAGCGACTTGCCGCGCATTTTTTTAACAATGCTGTAGATGTGCTTGGGACGCCCTTGCACCGTGGCGTGAATGCCTTGGGTGAGCAACTCAGCCTCCAAGCGCGCACGCAAATCGGCCATCGACTGCTCACGCTCAGAGCGTTTTTCATCGAGCAGGCGGGCCACCTGTCGGTAGGTGTCAGGCTCCAAGAAGCGAAAAGAGAGGTCTTCCATCTCCCACTTGATTTGCCAAATGCCCAAGCGATTGGCCAAGGGCGCAAACACCTGCTGCGACTCCAGCGCCAAGCCCACAGGCAGCGGCAATTTGGTGGCGGCGAAGTGGCGCAGCGTTTGCAAGCGTGACACCAGCCGCAGCATGACCACCCGCAAATCACGAGAAAACGCCAGCAGCATTTTGCGCACGCTCTCGGTCTGCGCGGCCGCCGTTTGGGCCATGGGCACGGGAGTGGCCGCACGGGCATTGGCCGCTTGCGTCACCCGCGCTTGGCGCTGTACCCGCACCAATTTGGTCGTCTCCATCGCCAGCGCTGCAAAATTTTCACCAAACGCTTTGGCAATGACTTCTTGCGGCTTGTTCAGGTGGTCACACGCGTACACCAGGTAGCTGGCCGCTTGCATGGCTTCTGAGCCCCCAATACTTCTCAAAATCTCGGCCACCGCTTCGGCATGGGCAAAGGTGTTTTCGCCCGTGTCCAAGGTCTCAGTGCTCAATAGCGGCTCCGCAAACGCGCGGGCCCGCGCCAAGGCATTGACCTGTTCTGGCAAGGTTTGAGCAGTCGCCGAAATCAGTTCGGGCACCGGGCCCACCGGTTGGGGCGCGACAGGCCCTTGCCCGTCAGGTTCAACGGAAAGCGTTTTCATTCAAGACTCCCTCCACGACCGTCTTTATTCAAGCAAAAAAGAAGCCACGGCGGCGATTTGATCTTTCGCCACAAAGGTGGGTGCATGACCGACGCCCGCAAATTCCATCAGTTGGGCTTGGGGTCCGCGTTGCGTCATGGCCTGCGCCGTTTGATGAGACAGCAAGTCCGACTCAGCCCCCCGAATCAACAAGGTTTTGGCCTGAATCTGGTCGTACAGCTGCCACAACTGCGCTTCGCTCTCGGGTACCGAGGCTTCAGTCATTTGTTTGAACGGCTGGGCAATCGCGGGGTCGTAATGCAAGGTCAAGTCACCCGAGCCGTCTGGCAGGGGTTTGACCATGTGCGTTGATAAGGCCAGCCATTCTGCCGAGGTGTGGGGGCCAAAGCTGCTGGACACCGTCCACATGAGGTCAGCAGCTTGTTGCACTGAATTGAACCGACCGGTGTGCCCTAAATAATCCCCAATGCGGCTCAAGGCCTTCCACTCCAGCACCGGACCCACGTCATTCAGGACCAGCCGACGCACCGGGACGGGCAACGGCAGCTGGGGCGTGCCACACACCGCCATGCCAATCAACCCGCCCATGCTGGTCCCCACCCAATCCAAGGTGGTGGGTTGAAGCTGCGCCAACAAGGCCAACATGTCACCCGCATAGGTGGGCAGTTGGTAGGCCTGCGCATTTTTCAGCCAGTCACTTTGTCCCCGACCCGCCACATCGGGGCACACCACGCGCAGCTCGCCATTCGATTTTTCAATCAGCCCTTGGGCCAGCGCGTCAAAGTCGCGGCCTTGTCGGGTCAGCCCATGGACGCACAGAACGACATGGCTGCTGTCAGGGTTGCCCCACTGCCAATACGCCATGCGGTGCCCCTCGGCGGCGTCCGGGCAATGTACGTAGTTCAGCGTAGGTTCAGTCATGGTGTGATGGGTGGTTTGGTAGAGTGAGGGGGCTGACAGAAGCGCAATCTCAAAAAGCCCTCTGTTCACCCCAATTCAACCACAGTGCCCACCCCTTTTTTGGAGATTCAGCATGCTAA